>DATARH010000174.1:0-66991 GCA_036264235.1 Allostellaceae bacterium | reverse complement strand
CGCAGCCCAAGCTGAACGACCGGCGTGTGATAACCCTGGAACGTGGCCTCGCGGATCACATCGCGCCACCACACCGCCATGACCAGCAGCACGGCAATAACGCCGAGCAGGAACACCGGCAGACCACCCCCATGCATGTAGAGGATGCCGCCGACCGCGATCAGGCCAGCCGCGCCGGCACCGACCAGCGGCCATGGGCTCGGATCGACGAGGTGATACGGGTGCTTCGGCGCGCCGTGGCCGTGCGCATCCGCGTGGGCACCGGACTCTATGTGCGTATCGGTCATCTCTCTCCGCCAGGATCGCTAGAGTTCACACGTTTTCAATTCACCGAACGCGCCGCAGACCTCGCGGTCGCCGCAGCCGCGGGCGGCTCACCGCCATGCGTCCGAAACATCGTGTAGGACAGGGTGATCGTGCGCACGTCGCGGGTGCCCGGGTCCGTCAGGAGATCGGGATCGACAAAGAATACGACCCCCATATCCTTTGTCTCGCGCGGCTTCAGCACCTGCTCGTCGAAGCAGAAGCATTGCAGCTTGTCGAAATAGATGCCGGCCTTGGTCGGCGTCACGTTGTAGACCGCCCGGCTGGTCACCGCGCGTTTGGTGCGGTTGACGGCGCGGAAGAAGACCTGCTTCTGTTCGCCGGGATGAAGCGTCACCTCGGCCGTCATCGGTCGGAACTCCCAATCGAGATCCGGTGCGACTTCGGTGGTGAAGCGCACCGTGACCAAGCCCGCAGCGACATGATCGGACGCCGTTTCAGCGCGCTGCGTCGTGCCGCCAAAACCGGTCGCCGCACAGAACAACCGATAGAGCGGCACCGAGGCGAAGGACAGCCCGACCATGCCGACGATCACCACGCCGAGCAGCAGCACGGTGGTCCGGTTGCGGCGGGATTGTTGTGCCGACATGGGTCAACCGCCGCTCATCCGAACGATGGCGATGACGTAGAACAACGCCACCAATCCGAGCAGAACGAACAGCAGCGCGCGGTTGCGCGCGCGCAATGTGCGCTCGCGCTCGTCGCGAAAGTCGCCGGCCATTACCACCGGCCCCCTCCCGCATGGTCGAGCAGCAGCAGGCAAAAGATCAGGAACAGGTACAACAGCGAGAACTGGAACATCTGGCGGGCGCTACGATCGGTCTCATCGCGCCAGACACGGACCGAGCAGCCGGTGAAGACGAGGCTCAGCACCGCAGCGCAGGCGGCATAAACCGGCCCGGCAACGCCGAGCGCCCATGGTGCCAATGTCACCGGCCACAACACCAGCGTATAGAGCAGCATCTGCCGCTTGGTCTCGCGCGGGCCAGACACCACCGGCAGCATCGGTACGCCGGCGCGCTCGTATTCGCCGGCGCGGTACAGCGACAGCGCCCAGAAATGCGGCGGTGTCCAGAAGAAGATGATCCCGAACAGGGCCAACCCGCCCCAGCCAATATCGCCGGTGACCGCGGCCCAGCCGATCAGCGGCGGAAAGGCGCCGGCGGCGCCGCCGATCACGATGTTCTGCGGCGTCCGCCGCTTCAGCCAGATCGTATAGACGAAGACATAAAACCCGATCGTCAGCGCGAGCAGCGCGGCAGCGACCCAGTTGACCGCCAGCGCCATCAGGGCCACCGACCAGACCGCCAGCACACAACCGAAACCGAGCGCCTCGCCCGCCATCATCCGGCCGGCCGGCAAAGGCCGCGCCGCGGTGCGCCGCATTACAGCGTCGATATCGCGGTCGTACCACATGTTGATCGCGCCCGAGGCACCGGCCGCGACCGCGATGCACAACACCGCGACCCCGGCGAGTACCGGGTGCAGATGCCCGGGCGCCAATACCAACCCGACCAGACCGGTGAAGACGACGAGAGACATCACCCTCGGCTTCAGAATCTGCACATAATCGCCGACGGCGGCACCCGAGGCGCTGCCGACAACGACCGAGGGGAGATCGCTCACCGTGCCCGCCCGCTTGCTGCCATCCGCCGCTGCCGCTTAGTGGGCAGCGGCCGGCGCGATCACCGGGATCTCGTCATAGGAATGGAACGGCGGCGGCGATGACACCGTCCATTCCAGCGTCGTCGCACCCGGGCCCCAGTAATTCGGCCCGACCCGCCGGCCGGCTAGCAGCGTGTGGAACACGATAAAGACAAAGAACACGGTGCCGGCGATCGAGATGTAGGAGCCGATCGAGGCGATCTCGTTCCATCCGGCGAACGCATCCGGATAATCGGCGATGCGCCGCGGCATGCCGGCCAGGCCGAGAAAATGCATTGGGAAGAAGGTCAGGTTGACACCGATGAAGGTCAGCCAGAAATGGATCTTGCCGAAAGTCTCGTTGTACTGGCGCCCGGAAATCTTGCCGATCCAATAGTAGAAGCCGGCAAAAACCGCGAACACGGCGCCGAGCGACAGCACGTAATGGAAGTGCGCAACGACGTAGTACGTGTTGTGCAGGGCAAAATCGACACCGGCATTGGCCAGCACGACACCGGTCACGCCGCCGACAGTAAACAGGAAGATGAAGCCGATCGCCCACAGCATCGGCGTCTTGAACTCGATCGAGCCGCCCCACATGGTCGCGATCCAGGAGAAAATCTTTACCCCGGTTGGCACCGCGATGACCATCGTCGCGGCGGTGAAATAGGCGCGCGTATCGACCGAAATGCCGGTCGTGAACATGTGGTGTGCCCAGACCACAAAGCCGATGCCGCCAATCGCGACCATCGCATAGGCCATGCCGAGATAGCCGAATACCGGCTTTTTCGAGAAGGTCGAGACGATCTGCGAGACCATGCCGAAGCCCGGCAGGATCAATATGTAGACCTCCGGATGACCGAAGAACCAGAACAGATGCATGAACAGGATCGGATCACCGCCGCCTTCCGGCTGGAAAAAGGTCGTGCCGAAATTGCGGTCGGTCAGCAGCATCGTGATCGCGCCCGCCAGCACCGGCAGCGACAGCAGCAGCAGGAACACGGTCACCAAAATCGACCAGACGAACAGCGGCATCCGGTGCAGCGTCATGCCCGGGGCGCGCATGTTGAAGATCGTCGTGATGAAGTTGATCGCACCCATGATCGACGAGGCGCCGGCAAGATGGATCGAGAGGATCGCCATATCGACCGAGGGGCCGGGATGACCTCCCGGGCCCGCTTCCGACAGTGGCGGATAAAGCGTCCAGCCAACCCCAGCGCCGGCGCCATTGACCCCCTGCCCCGCCCCGACGAATGCCGAACCCAAGAGGAGGGCGAAGGATGGGATCAGCAGCCAGAAGCTGATGTTGTTCATCCGCGGGAACGCCATGTCGGGCGCCCCGATCATCAGCGGCACAAACCAGTTGCCGAACCCGCCGATCATCGCCGGCATGACCATGAAGAAGATCATGATCAGCCCGTGCGCGGTGACGATCACATTGTAGGTTTGGTGGTCGAGAAACTCGTTGCCCGGATGCGACAGCTGAATCCGAAACAGCAGCGACATGAAGCCACCGATCAGCCCGGCGCAGATCGCGAAGATCAGGTACAGCGAGCCGATGTCCTTATGGTTCGTCGAACAGAACCAGCGGACGAAAAACCCCGGCCGGTGATCGTGGAGATCGGCGGTCGCATCGTGGGCATAAGCCATCGGAGACCTCTTCGATTTACTTGCCGGCGGCGGCAATCACGGCACCGCTGCCAGAGGCGGACGAAGCCGCGGTATTTGTCACGAGGGGCGCCGTCGGCGCGACGGCGAATTTCTTTTTGGCGTCGCTCAGCCACTTGTCGAAATCGGCTTGCGACACCGCCTTTACGACAATCGGCATGTAGGCATGGTTGACGCCGCAAATCTGGTTGCACTCGCCGCGGTAGATCCCCGGCTCTAGGACCCGCATCCACGCCTCGTTGAGGCGGCCTATGATCGCGTATTCCTGCACCCCGAACGATGGGATGAACCAGCTGTGGATCACGTCTGTGCCGGTGACCTGGACCCGGACCGTCGTACCGACCGGTACGACGAGCGGATTGTCGACCTCGAGCATCCGCTCCTGCCCGGGCTTCAGATCCTTGTCCTGGATCATGTTGCTGTCGAAGGCGAGGTTGCCCTGATCGGGATACTCGTATGACCAGTACCACTGATGGCCGGTGACCTTGATCGTCATCTTCGCGTCCGGCACCGCATCCATGTAGTACATCAGCTTGAAGGACGGGATCGCGATTCCGACCAGGATCAGCACCGGCACGACGGTCCACAGGATCTCGATGACCGGGTTGTGCGTGGTCCGCGTCGGCACCGGGTGACGCTTGGCGCTGAAACGAATGATCGTGACGAGCAACAGGCCCAGCACGAACACCGTGATCAGGAAAATGATGACCAATAGCGCATTGTGGAAGTGGTGGATTCGCTCCTTGATTGGCGTCGCCGGCGCCTGCATGCCGAGCTGCCATGGGTGCGGCTGATCGGCCCAAGCCATACCCGCGAAGACGGCGAGCGCCCCCGCCGCGGCAATGGCAGCAACCAGCAGCAAGGCGGCGCTCGGCCAGCGGTCGCGCCGCAGAAATCTTGGAAGAATTGCTCGCATCTACCGAACCATGCCCTTGCAGCCCCTCTCTGCGAGGATTGCCCCGACCGGGGCAGACCGATCGGCCGGGCCGCCGGCGGACACCCGGAGCCGCTATTCGGAGACCAATTTTTCCGAGCGGGATCGTCCGGGCTTCGCGCTGCGCTGCCAAAGCCGCGCCGCCGCCCACCCTCGAAAATGCAGGCCGGCGGCGGCGGCAACCGATAGCGGCGACCCTACACCAAAGCCGAACGGGGCGACAACGACCTAGACTGACGTGTAACCCATTGCGGCAAGCCGCCGCAGAGAGGCGAACCGCTTGGCCGACAGCCCCGGTCAAGCCTTTCGCCGCGCCTCCCGGAAGCCCATATTCCAAGCCACCGCGATCACAGCCGGAAAGCATAGCTTGCCATGACCAATCTCGCCGTGACCGACGACCTGTTCTTCGAGCGCACCGGCATGGATCCGGGCCGGATCGAGCGGCTGGTCAGCGAGACCCTCGCCGGTATGGATGATGGCGAATTGTTCCTCGAATACAGCCAGTCGGAAAGCGTTGCGCTCGACGATGGCCGCATCAAGAGCGCGTCGTTCGACACTACGCAGGGCTTTGGGCTACGCGCCGTGGCCGGCGAAGCCGCCGGCTACGCGCATGCCTCCGAATTGTCGGAGGCGGCGATCCGCCGCGCCGGCCAAACGGTGCGCGCCGTCGCCAGCGGCTATGCCGGGACTTTGGCCGAACCGCCGGTCGGCACGAATCGCAGCCTCTATACCGATCGGAACCCGCTCGGCCTAGTCGACCTCGGAGCCAAGACAAAGCTGCTCGCGGAGATCGACGCATACGCACGCAGCCGCGACCCGCGCGTACGGCAGGTCATGGCCTCGATCAGCGGCGTCTGGCAGGCGGTGCAGATCGTGCGGCCTGACGGGCGCCGCGTCGCTGACATTCGACCGCTGGTGCGGCTCAACGTGACCGTTGTAGTCGGCGAAGGCGAGCGCATGGAAACGGGCTCGCATGGCGCCGGCGGCAGGGTTACTTACGAGCACTACCTCGATCCGCAGAACTGGAAGGCGCAGGCCGACGAGGCGCTCCGTCAGGCGTTGGTGAATCTTGGCTCGGTGCCGGCGCCGGCCGGCGAGATGACCGTCGTACTCGGCCCTGGCTGGCCGGGGGTCATGCTGCACGAGGCGGTCGGTCACGGCCTGGAAGGCGATTTCAACCGCAAGAAAACCTCTGCTTTCTCCGGTCTAGTCGGCCAGCGGGTCGCGGCGCCGGGAGTCACCGTCGTCGACGACGGCACGATGCCCGATCGGCGCGGTTCGTTGACCGTCGACGATGAGGGTACGCCAAGCGCTTACAACACGCTGATCGAAGACGGCATTCTAAAAGGCTATATGAACGACCGGATGAACGCGCGTCTGCTCGGCGCCAAGCCGACCGGCAACGGGCGGAGGCAGAGCTTCGCGCATGTTCCGATCCCGCGGATGACCAACACCTACATGTTGGCTGGCAAACAGGACCCAGCGGAGATCATCGGCTCGGTCAAGCGCGGGCTCTACGCCGTCAATTTCGGCGGCGGCAGCGTCGATATCACAAGCGGCAAATTCGTGTTTTCCGCCTCCGAGGCATACCTCATTGATGACGGCAAGGTGGGGCCCGCGGTCAAGGGCGCGACGCTGATCGGCAACGGCCCCGACGCGATGACCAAGGTCACGATGGTCGGTAACGACCTGAAGCTCGACGATGGTGTCGGCACGTGCGGCAAGGACGGCCAGGGCGTTCCGGTCGGCGTTGGTCAGCCGACGCTGCGCATGGATGGCCTGACCGTCGGCGGCACCCAGGCGTGACACCGGCAAAGAGTTGCATCATAAATCGGTACTTCGAGACGCCTCCTGCGGCGCTCCTCAACATGAGGTGAGTCTCTTGAAGACATTGAGAGATTGCCCTCGCTCGGAGCAAAGCCAACAGCGGTCGTTTCGAACCCTGCAGTCAGCCGATCCAGCACCTTGTCGTCATTAGTCTCCCTGTTCCGCCGATCCGTTTTCAGCCTCTCTGCTGCGGCTAGCCTCGCCACACTGCTCCCGGCCGTCGCGGTCGCCTGTGATTTCGAACATGCGCCGACGAGCCGCTGGACGATCGCCAGGCAATCCGGCGCCGAATGGCTGAAGACACCGTGTGGCGACCGGTTCTACAGCCTCGGCGTCAACATTCTCGATGGCGGCTATCCCGACCGCGAGCGCGACGGCAAAACCTATTACAGCTGGAAGGCCTTCGCACCGAGCCTCGACGAGTGGGTCGAGGCCACTCGGAAGCGGCTCGACCAGTGGGGCTTCAACAGCGCCGGCGGGTGGTCGCTGCCGCCCGGCGAGCTGAAATTGCCCGAGGTAATCAACCTCGAACTCGGCCGCCGCGCGAAATTTCACTGGTTCGACCCGTTCGCCCCCGACATGGAGGCACGGATGACGGCGCTGGCGCGCGAACTGGTCGCACCTTATCGCGGCTCTCCCTACCGCATTGGTTATTTCTCGGACAACGAAGTCGGCTGGTGGGCTGGCGCACTGTTCGTGTTCTATTCGAGGAAGCCGGCCGACAACTTCACCAAGCAGCGTTGGGTGGCGATGCTACGCCAGCATTATGACGGCAGCTGGAGCCGGTTCGCCGCCGATTTCCTGCCGCCGGCCGATGTCCGGTCATGGGATGGGTTGCTCGCGAGCCGCGAGATGACCCGCATGCGGCCGGGCGGCAACGGCATCGCCGCGGTACGCGAATGGACTGGGCTCGTCGCCCGGCGCTACTACACGCTGGCGAAGAAGGCGATCCGGGCTGCCGATCCCGACGCGCTCTATTTTGGCGATCGGCTGCCGATCTATTACGATCCGGCCGCGGTGCGAGCGATGGCGCCGCATGTCGATGCGATCGCGATGAACTACAACGCCGACAGCGCCGATGGCTGGATTGCGCCGTATTTTTTCGATGGTCTGGAAAAATTGTCCGGCAAGAAGCCGGTGCTGATCACCGAATGGTTCTTTGCCGCGCAGGAGAACCGTAGCGGCAACCGCAACAATGGGCACCTGATGACCGTTGCGACGCAGGCCGAACGGGCCCGCGGCGCCGCCGCCGCGACGCTGAATTTCGCGGCGGTGCCGGAGATTATCGGCGCGCACTGGTTCCAGTATTACGACCACCCGAAAGGCGGCCGACCGGATGGCGAGGATTACGATTTCGGGCTAGTCGACATCAATGATCAGCCCTACCGGCGCTTGACCGAGGCGCTTGCCAATGCCAATCGGCTCGCGCCGCAAATCCACGCCTCGGCGGCGCCGGCGCTGCCCAAAGTCGCAGTGCCGTTTTCGATACCGGATGCCACCATCGAACTGGACGACCGCTCGCTGGCGGACTGGCCAAAGCCGGCGAGTTTGTTGCCGCCGTTGACGCCCTCGCCGGGCGCCGTCGATTTCGGTGAGGTCTACCTTTCGTGGAGCGACAAGGGTCTGGCGCTGGCGACGATCGGTCAGGACTATTTCGACATCGACCTGCTCGCTTATGATGGCGAGTTCCCGCTCGAGGATGCGTACCGACTGGAACTCGGAGTCGATGCCGGGGCAGGACCGCGCCGCTTCACGCTGTTCTTTATCCCACCGCGGACCAAGCTGCACGACTACCCCGAAATGCGCGCGCTGCTGTGTGCCGGCAGCGCCGCCGAGGCGATCGCGAAGGGCTGCAAAGCCGTGGCGGGCGCCGAGGCGACTTATTTCGGGGCGGACCAGCCGCGGATCACCGCCGAGATGCTGGTCCCGTGGGTGGCTCTTGGTACGTCGGCACCGGCGCCGGGCGCGACGCTGCGCGCCGAGGCGGCAATGACCTCGTGGCATCGCGAGCGTTGGATGTCGCTGTCGGGCGAAGCACCCGATAAGGCGATGACCGACGCGGCACGCTGGCGGGTGATGCGGCTCGGCGACGGCATCGCAGTGACGGCGCCGACCCACATTGGCGCGAGCCCCGGTTAATTCGCGAACTCAGTAGGCGTATTCGGTGTAGAGCCGGCGGATGTCGCCGGCCCAGCGCGTGTTGAAATCCTCGACCATTTCGGCCGCCGCGGTGCGGCCCGAGCCGGCGATCGAGAACAGATTGTCGAGAAAATGGGTCTCGTCCTCGCCGGCGGCGCTGCGCCGAGCACGGCGGTGGAGTCCCTCGCGCGCGATGTCGAGCATCTCGAGCGAGACGTCGCGCAGGGTGCGGCTGCGGTGCGGGGTATCGAGGCCGAGCCTGGGCACGTCGCGGCGCATCGCGTCGCGCTCCTCCTCGGTCCAGTCGGCTACGAGGTCGGCGGCGGCGTCCAGCGCCGTGCCATCATAGAGAATGCCGACCCACAGCGCCGGCAAGGCGCAGAGGCGCCGCCATGGCCCGCCATCGGCTCCGCGCATTTCGATGTATGTCTTGAGCCGGACTTCCGGGAAGGCGGTGGTCAGGTGATCGGCCCAGTCGCCGATCAGCGGCACCTCTCCGGGTAGGGCGGGCAGGCGGCCGGCCATGAAGTCGCGGAAGGATTGGCCGCTGGCATCGATGTATTGCCCGTCGCGGTAGACGAAGTACATCGGCACATCGAGCATGTAGTCGACATAGCGCTCGAAGCCGAAGCCGTCCTCGAAGACGAAGGGCAGCATGCCGCAGCGGTCGGGATCCGTGTTGGTCCACACGAAGCTGCGGTAGCTCTGGAACTCGACCGGCCGGCCCTCGATAAAGGGCGAGTTGGCGAATAGCGCCGCCGCGACCGGTTGCAGCGCCAGGCTGACCTGGAACTTCTTCACCATGTCGGCTTCTGAGCCGTAGTCGAGATTGGCCTGCACGGTGCAGGTGCGCAGCATCATGTCGAGACCGAGCTGGCCCTTTTTGGGCATGTAATCGCGCATGATCCGGTAGCGGCCCTTCGGCATCCACGGCACCTCGTCGCGCCGCGAGAGCGGGTCGAAGCCGAGCCCGATCATGCCGAGACCAAGCTCGTCGCAAATCTCGTGCACTTGGCGCAGGTGCTCGTGGACCTCATCGCAGGTCTGGTGGATGGTCTCCAGCGGCGCCCCGCTCAATTCGAACTGCCCGCCGGGTTCAAGAGTGATCGAACATCGCGCATCGTTGCTGAGCGCGATGACGTTGCCCTTCTCGACGACTGGCTTCCAGCCAAAGCGTGTCATCGCGGTCAGGAAAGCGCCGATGCCGTCAGGCCCCTCATACGGAACGCGCTTCAGGTCGGCGCGGCGGAAGACGAATTTTTCGTGCTCGGTGCCGACCCGCCACTCGGCAGGCGGCTTGTTGCCGGATTCGTGATAGGCGACGAGCTGCCGTTTCTCGGTGATCGCGGGGCCTTGCAGGCTCGACGGACCAGACATGCGGGACTCGGGACTCCAGTGCGTAACAGACCAACAGGAACCCGCGTTACCGCGGCCGAGCGCGGCGCCAATCCCCGACAAGCGCCTGGAATACCGCGACAGCGGCAAGGGCAGCAGTCTCGGCGCGCAACACCCTCGGGCCGAGCCCGACGCGGGTTACATTGGGGAGTTTGCGGAGAGCGTCAAGTTCCGTCGCATCAAACCCACCCTCCGGCCCGATCAGGAGCGCGGCCGCACAGTTACCGTCGAGCGCGGCCAATGGTTCGGCGATCGGCCGGCCGCCACCGGTTTCGTCGCAGACGAGCAGCGGCCGCTCGGCCGGCCAGGCGGCGAGCATCCGATCGAGCCGTTCCGGCGCGCGGATCTCCGGCACCGACAGCCGTTCGGATTGTTCGGCGGCGGCCACCGCAAGCGCTGCCAAACGCTCCAGATTGACCCGTTCCGTCTGGGTGCGCGCGGTCCAGACCGGCAGCAGCGCCGAGCAGCCGAGTTCGGTCGCCTTCTCGACTAGCCAGTCAAGCCGGGCACGCTTTACCGGCGCGAAGATCAGCCACAAATCCGTTTCAAGCTCGGGTGGCCGCAAACGGTCGCCGACCGCGAGCGCACCGGCGTTGCGGCCGAGTTCGGCGATGCTGCAATACCACTCGCCGTCGCGCTCGTTGAAGGCGGCGACCGCGGCGCCGGCACCAAGCCGTAGCACATTGCGCAAGCGGTGGGCCTGCGCACCGCCGAGCGGGACGTCAGCGCCGCTTTCCAAAGGGCCCGGGATATAGAGGCGGGTAGCGATATGTTCCGACATGGCGGCTTGAGCCCAGCGAGTCTCGGTCCCAAGATTAGCGAATGAATGGTCTCAGGGCTCCGGTATCGGACACTGCTACCGACATCCTTGCCGGCGACTGGGTCGACCGGTGGCTGCCGGGTTGGGCTGAGCCTTATGCGCGGCTGGCCCGGCTCGATCGGCCGATAGGCACCTGGCTGCTGCTGTTCCCGGCGTGGTGGGGGATCGCGCTGGCGGGAACGGGTTGGCCCGACCCGGTGCTGGTGATCCTGTTCGGGGTCGGCGCGGTGGCGATGCGCGGCGCCGGCTGTACCCTCAACGACATCGCCGACCGCGACTACGATGGCAAGGTCGCACGCACCCGCACACGACCCCTACCGAGCGGGCGGGTGACGGTCCGACAGGCGGTGGTCTTCATGCTGGCGCAGCTGGCGATCGGCGCGGCAATCCTGCTGAGCCTCAATCGGACGAGCGTCCTGGTCGGGCTCGCGGTGCTGCTGCTGATCGGCACCTATCCGTTCATGAAGCGGATCACCTATTGGCCGCAGCTGTTTCTCGGCCTCAATTTCAATTGGGGCGCCCTGCTCGGCTGGACCGCGGTCACCGGGCGGCTCGCCTGGCCGCCGGTGCTGCTGTATCTCGGCGGCATCTGCTGGACGCTCGGCTATGACACGATCTACGCGCATCAGGACAAGGAGGACGACGCCCGGATCGGCGTCAAGTCGTCGGCGCTGGCGCTGGGCGAACGTACCCGGCCGTTTTTGTTCGCGTTCTACGGCGCCGCGGTGCTGCTATGGGCCTGCGCTGGTGTCGCCGCCGGCTCGGGGATGTGGTTCCGGTTCGGGCTAGCCCTGGCTGCGGTGCAGCTGTTCTGGCAGGCGGGCCGCGTCGATACCGAGGATCCGACCGATTGCCTGGCCAAATTCCGCTCGAACCGGGTCGTCGGCTGGCTGATGCTGGCCGGTATCGTCGCCGGCCATTTCCGCTGAGCGGCGTGGACCCTGCCAGCTTCGTGCGCGACAACACGGCAATCGAAGCCCCGCCGCTGGTGCCGGAAATCCGGCTGCACCTCGCGACGGAGATAACGCCGATTTGGCAAGCGACCGAGGAGACGCTGGCGCGCGGAGCGGTGCCGCCGCCGTTCTGGGCCTTTGCCTGGGCCGGCGGGCAGGCGCTGGCGCGTTATCTGCTCGACCGGCCGGAGAGTGTCGCCGGCCGCGAGGTTCTCGATTTCGGATCGGGGTCGGGGCTCGTCGCGATCGCCGCGGCAAAGGCGGGTGCAGCCCGCGTCACCGCCGTCGATACCGACCCCTTCTGCGCCGCCGCCATTGTCGCCAATGCGGCGCTGAATGGAACCGAAATCTCGGTCATCACCGCCGATCTGCTCGACATGGAGCCGGGGTCTTGGCAGGTCGTGACGGCGGGCGATATCTGCTACGAGCAGCCGATGACCGACCGGGCAATGCGTTGGCTGCGAGGCCTGGCACGGTGCGGCAGCCTTGTCTTGCTCGGCGACCCACTTCGCAGCTATTTGCCGACGCATGGACTGCGTGAGCTGGCAAGGTGTCAGGTGCCGACCAGCCGGGAACTCGAAGACCGCGACTCACGCGACGGCGTCGTGTGGCAAGTGCTGTCGGAATGAGGCCCGGTGGGGCTCGCCGGAACGACCGCGCGAAGCGGTGGCGTGACGTGGCGACTCCTGTCATTCAATCGTAACAATGACGCCGAACAAGACCCTGGTCGTCGCCGTGCTCGGCTCGACCCAGACGCTGGCCTGGGGCTCGAGCTACTACCTGCCGGCTGTGCTCGGCGGACCGATCGCGGCGGGGCTCGGGCTATCGACGAGCGTCTTCTTCGGCGTGTTCTCGGTGGCGCTGCTACTCGGCGCCGCGACCGCACCGTACATCGGCGTCCTGATCGACCGACATGGCGGCCGCGCCGTGCTGACCGCCTCAAGCCTGATCATCGCCGCCGGGCTGGCGCTGCTCGGGCTGGCACAGGGCATCGCCGGACTGACCATCGCCTGGCTGGTGCTCGGGATCGGCATGGCGATGGGGCTCTACGATCCGGCGTTCGCGACACTGACCCGGCTGTACGGCCGCGACGCGCGCGCCGCGATCACCGGGATCACCCTGATCGCTGGCTTCGCCAGCACCGTCGGATGGCCGGCCTCGGCCTGGTTCGAGCATACCTTCGGCTGGCGCGACGCCTGCCTGATCTGGGCCGGCGTCAACCTGGTCGTGTGCCTGCCGCTGAATTGGCTGGTGATCCCGCCGGCGCCACCCCTGGCGGCCGCCCAGTCGCGCACCGGCGCAACCGAGGGCTCCGAGCCGCCGCGCGGCGCGATGCCAATCCTTGCTTTCTATTTCGCCGCAACCGCGTTCGTAACCGGCGCCCTGCAGGCGCATCTGCTGCGCTTCCTGGAGACCGCCGGCGCCACCGAGAGCGCCGCAATTATCGCCGGCACGCTGGTCGGACCGGCGCAGGTCGCGGCGCGGATTTGCGAGTTCGCGCTGATGCGCGCGCTGCATCCGGTGTGGTCGGCGCGGATCGCGGTGATCCTGCATCCGACGGGGGCTCTATTGCTGGCAGCGTTCGGTCCGGCCGCGATTATGCCGTTCGCGCTCGCCTATGGCGCCGGCAACGGCATGATCACGATCGCACGCGGCACCCTGCCGCTGGCTATCTTCGGGCCGGCGGGTTACGGGCTGCGCAATGGCCTCCTGTCGGTGCCGGCGCGGCTGGCGGTATCGGCGGCACCGTTCCTGTTCGGACTGCTGCTCGACCGGGTCGGCGTTACCGCAGTGCTGTTGACGGTCGGCCTCAACCTCGCCGCCTTCGCGTCGCTGTGGCTGCTCCGGCCGGTCTCTACCACGGCGGCGGTCGCCGGAGATTGAATGGCCGGCCGCGATGATTATACGCCGCGGATGTCGAAGCGCCGGATCAGCCCGTCCTTGATCCGGAAAACATGCCGGACAACCTCTTCGCCGAACAATCTGCCGGTCAGGTCGCGGACGGTCTGACGCACCTCGACGACGATTTGGCCGTCCGCCCCGACAGAAATACTGGTCGGTTCCACATGCGGGTCGATCATGGCCCACTGCCTCTCCCAGTATTCGCGAATGCCTTCGTGCCCCCGGACATGGCCGCCCTCCAAGCCGTTCGCCCACTCGACCTCGCTGTGCACCGCCGTGAGCACGCCATTGATATCGCGCGCATTGAACCGCGCGTAGACCCGCTCGATCAGTTCCCGACTCTGCGTCACCGCTGCCCTCCATGCCGGAGCGAATGGACGTGATATAAGGCCGCCATGCCCTACGCGAGCCTGCGCGACTTTATCGCCCGCCTCGAAGCGAGCGGGCGACTGGTGCGGGTCGCGACGCCAGTCTCGCCCTTTCTTGAAATGACCGAGATCCAGACCCGGCTCCTCGCCGAGTCCGGGCCGGCGGTCCTGTTCGAGAATGTCGTGCACGACACGGCGCGGCCAAACATGCCGGTGCTGGTGAATTTGTTTGGCACGGTCGAGCGCGTTGCCTGGGGCATGGACCGCGAGCCGCAGCAGCTGCGCGAGATTGGCGAGACCCTTGCGTTTCTGAAACAACCGGAACCGCCCGGCGGTTGGCGTGAGGCGCTCGACATGTTGCCGCTGTTGAAAACGGTCATGGCGATGCGCCCGCGCAGCGTCGGCAGCGCGCCGTGCCAGGAGATCGTGCTCGAGGGCGCCGATATCGATCTCGCGCGACTGCCAATCCAGACCTGCTGGCCGAATGAGCCGGCGCCGCTGATCACTTGGCCACTGGTGGTGACAAAGGGGCCCGGAAAGGGGCGCCAGGACGGGTTCAATCTCGGCATCTATCGGATGCAGGTCACCGGCCGCGACACGACGCTGATGCGCTGGCTACGCCATCGTGGCGGCGCGCAGCATCACCAGCGCTGGCGCGAGACGACGACCGAACCGCTGCCGGCCGCGGCGGTGATCGGCGCCGATCCGGGCACGATCATCGCGGCGGTGACGCCGGTGCCCGACACACTCTCCGAGTATCAATTCGCGGGGCTGCTGCGCGGGAAGCGGCTCGACCTCGTCGATTGCCGCACGGTACCGCTCAAGGTGCCGGCCGAGGCCGAGATCGTGCTCGAGGGGCATGTCGCGCTCGATGATTACCGCGACGAAGGTCCTTACGGCGATCACACCGGTTACTACAATGCGGTCGAACAGTTCCCGGTGTTCCGCATCTCGGCGATCACAATGCGGCGTGACCCGATCTATCTGTCGACGTTTACGGGGCGCCCGCCGGACGAGCCATCGGTTCTCGGCGAAGCGTTGAACGAGGTCTTCATTCCGCTGCTGCAGCAGCAGTTCCCCGAAATCGTCGATTTCTGGTTGCCACCCGAGGGATGCTCGTACCGGATCGCGGTGGTGTCGATCCGCAAGAGCTACCCCGGCCAGGCGAAGCGGGTAATGATGGGCGTCTGGTCTTTCCTGCGTCAGTTCATCTACACCAAGATTGTCGTCGTCGTGGACGACGACATCTCGGCGCGCGACTGGAAGGATGTGATGTGGGCGATCTCGACCCGCATGGATCCTGTGCGCGATGTGACGCTTGTCGACAACACGCCGATCGACTACCTCGACTTCGCCTCACCGCAATCGGGCCTCGGCGGCAAGATCGGCCTCGACGCGACCACCAAGATGCCGCCGGAAACGAAACGGGATTGGGGCCGGCCGATCCGGATGGCCGACGACATCGTTGAGGCGGTAACCCGCAAATGGCCGGAATACGGGCTACCCGGCAGCGGCAAGCCGATCTGGAAACAACGCAAGGTCTGAACGGGAGCGACAGATGGCCTATTATAACTTGAAGCGCGCCGCGGACCAGAAACTGTTCACCGCCTATCGGACCGACGACGAGGCGGCGCTGTTCTATTTTTCGGTCCTCACCGGCGACGAATTGACCTTCGACGGCGACGGTCCGCCACCCTATCTGTTCGGCAGACAGCGGTTTTCGACAAAACCGATCGCGACGCAAATTCCGGTCTATCGCAAGGCCGAAGCCTGATCCGCGCTGCGGTGTCGGTCTTTGCCACCGAGAATGAAGAGAGTTCCGATGCCCGACAGCGAAGCCCAGAATGCGATCGACCTGCTGCAGGATCTGATCGCGCGCGCCCGCAAGGCGGGCGCCGATGCCGCCGACGCGGTGCTGTTCGAAGGCACCTCGCTATCGCATGCCCGTCGGCTTGGCAAGACCGAACGGCTCGAACGCTCCGAGGGCCAGGACCTCGGTCTGCGGGTCTTTGTCGGACGGCAGCAGGCGATCGTCTCGAGCAGCGACCGCTCGCCGAAGATGCTCACCGAATTGGTCGAACGGACGCTGGCGATGGCGCGGGCAGTGCCGGAAGACCCGTTCTGCGGTCTTGCCGAGCCCGACCAGATCGCCCGCGACTGGCCGTCGCTAGACATGCTCGATCCGTCCGAACCCAGCGCCGAAACCCTGATCGAGCGGGCCGCGGCCGCCGAAGATGCGGCGCTCGCGGTGAAGGGCATTACCAATTCCGAAGGCGCCGAGGCGGGATGGGGTCGCTCGCGGGTAGCGCTCGCCACCTCGAACGGTTTCGCCGGCAGCTACGCCGGCTCGAGCCACAGCGTCAGCGTAGCGGTATTGAGCGGCGAAGGCACGCGGATGGAGCGCGATTACGATTTCGCCAGTGCGGCTTTCGCCGCCGATCTGCGCGATTCGGCCGAAATCGGCCGCTGCGCCGCAGAAAAGGCTGTAAAGCGCCTTGGTGCCCGCAAGATGCCGACCTGCCGTTGCCCCGTCGTGTTCGATCCCCGGGTATCGCGCAGCCTGATCTCGCATTTGCTCGGCGCCATTTCCGGGCCGTCGATCGCCCGCGGCACCAGCTTTCTGCGCGACAAGCTCGGCAAGCGCATCTTTCCCGAGGCGATCACAATCATCGAGGACCCACATCGCCATCGCGGACTGCGTTCCAAGCCATTCGACGGCGAGGGTATCGCCAACCGGCGGCGCGCGCTGATCGACAAGGGTGTGCTGACGACTTGGCTGCTCGACCTGCGTTCGGCGCGGCAGCTCAAACTGGAGACGACGGGCCATGCCGCACGAGGCACCGCCTCGCCGCCTTCTCCCGCCGCCACGAATATCTGGCTGGAACCGGGCGACATGAGCCCGCAAGAGCTGATTGCCGATATCAAGAGCGGGTTCTTCGTGACCGAACTTATGGGCATGGGGGTCAACGGCATCACGGGCGATTACAGCCGCGGCGCCGCAGGATTCTGGATCGAAAATGGTGAGCTCGCCTTCCCGGTCAGCGAGATCACGATCGCCGGTAATTTGAACGATATATTCGCGCGGCTGACAGCCGCCAACGATCTCGAATTCCGCACCGGCAGCGATGCGCCAACGGTCCGGATCGACGATATGACCGTGGCCGGCGCTTAGCTGACGCATACATCTGTAGGATGTGTATCAAATTTATTAACTCGTAATGGTTGCATCGCGACCTCACGCGAGTACATTGCCTGCATGGAGGAGACGCTACGCCGGCGACCGCTGCAGAATCGGGCGCCGAACAAATCATCGCTTGTCATTCGGAACGTCATTGTCGGTGGTCGGCGCACCAGCGTCCGGCTCGAACCGACGATGTGGGATGCGCTGACCGAAATCGCGCGTCACCAACAGCGGACGCTGCGGGAGATCGTCACCGAAATCGAGCGCGACCGCACCGCCTCAAGTCTGACTGCCGGGATTCGCGTCTACATCGTCCAGTTCTATCGCTCGGCGGCGGCAAGGGCGGGGATCGTGCCCCTCACCCAGCCGCAAGGGCCCCAACGTCGACTGCGTGTGTGATTTCGGTCACGCGGCTGAAGTGAGAAAGGTACGCAGGCTTTCAGCCGACACATCACGCATCACAAACACCTCGCCGATGCGGCGCGGTAGGATCAACGTGATCCGGCCGTCGCGCACCTTCTTGTCACGGCCCATATGGGCGATCAACCGGTCAGCGACAGCACCCGACAAACCGATCTCGACCAGACTCGTCGGCAACCCCGAAGCGGCGATGTGCCGGCGCACCCGCTGTGCATCCTGCCCATTCGCGAGGCCAAGCGTCACCGCGAAATCGAAGGCCAGAATCATTCCGAGCGCCACTCCCTCGCCGTGCAGGAGGGCGTCGCCGAAGCCAGTCTCTGCCTCCAGCGCGTGCCCGAAGGTGTGACCGAAATTCAACAAGACGCGGTCACCTGTCTCGCGCTCGTCGCGCGCGACGATGTCGGCCTTCATCCGGCAGCTGGTCATCACAGCCCGGGTCAGCGCCGCCGGTTGCAGGTCGCAGACCGCATCGCCCGCGGCTTCCAACCAATCAAAAAACGCCGCATCACCGATCAGCCCGTATTTGACGATCTCGGCATAGCCGGCGCGCATTTCGCGCCGCGGCAGCGTATCCAGGGTGTCGGTGTCGGCCAGAACAAGCCGTGGCTGATAAAACGCGCCGAGCAGGTTCTTACCCGCAGTGGTGTTGATCGCGGTCTTGCCACCGACCGAGCTGTCGACCTGCGCCAAGAGTGTGGTCGGGATCTGCACAAAATCGAGGCCACGCAGCAGAGTCGCCGCCGCGAAGCCGCAAATATCGCCGATGACACCGCCGCCGAGCGCGACCAGCATCGTGCCGCGCTCGACGCCGAGCGCCAGGATCTCGTCGATCAGGCGGCCGAAATGCGCCAGGTCCTTGGTGCTCTCGCCCGGCGGCAGGACCACGCTATGGGTGTTGATTGCAGCGGCGGAAAGGTTGTTGCGCAGCGATTCCAGATGGTGCCGCGCGACCACCTCATCGGTTACGATAACCGCCTGCTTGCGCCGCATCAGCGCTGCGATCTCCTCGCCGGCACGGGCAAGGAGGTCCGGACCGATGACGATGTCGTAGCCGCGGTCGCCGAGCTCGACGTGCAGCCGCTCGACCGGCGCATCTGCCATTACTCCCCCTCCGGCTCGGGTGGGGCCAGCACGCGCGGGATCTCAGCAAGAGACGCGATGACCCGCGCCGCGGTCGCATCCGGCGGCCCGTCGCCGCTATCGATCGTCAGATCGGCCTCGGCATAGACCGGATAACGGCGCTCGATCAATTCGGCGAGCACGGCGCGCGGGTCGCGCTCCTGCAACAGCGGCCGATTGCTTCGCCGCGAGACACGCGCTAGCAAAACGTCGAGATCGGCCCGCAACCATACAGAGACGCCGCGGCGGGCAATAATGGCGCGAGTCTGCGGGTCCATGAAGGCGCCGCCACCGGTCGCAAGTACATGAACCGGCTGCCGCAGCAACCGCGCGATCACCCGCCGCTCGCCATCGCGGAACGCTATCTCGCCATGGTGTTCAAAGATTTCCGGAATGCTCTCGCCGGCAGCCGCCTCGATCTCGTGGTCCGAATCGAAGAACGGGAGCTCAAGCCGCGCCGCCAGGCGGCGGCCGATCTTGGTCTTGCCGGCACCCATCAACCCGACCAACACGATCGTGCGGGCGGGCCCGAATTCCAGCCGCGCTGCCGCCGCTTGCGCTTGCGCCTGTTCCACTCTGCGCTCCGCCGCCCACGCACTCTTCCGCGCGGCCTTCGCTAAGGGTAGTAGCATACAGCGCGCCCCGGCAGGTAATCGAGCCATTGCCGAGGCGTTGGCAAGCACCGGTGCGGCAAACGCGAGTGCGGAATGGGAAAGCTGACCGTAGCGCTCATTATCATCGTTGTGCTGGCGGTCGTCGCCGGCGGCTTGTTTCTCGCCTTTTGGGACCCTCCCGCGCCGTCGAAGCCGGTGGAGAAGGTGCTGCCCGATGCCCGCTTCCCCAAGTGACGCGCGCCGTGCGGCGGCGCTGCCATCGCCCCGGCTCGAATCCTTCCTCGAAATGCTTGCGGCCGAGCGCGGCGCGGCGCGGCTGACGCTCGCCGCGTACAGCAATGACCTGCAGGACCTCGCCGGTTTCCTGGCGATCTGCGGCGGAACGCTCGATACCGCAGATGCGACGCAGCTGCACGAATACATGGCCACAGCCGCGACCCGGCGCCTTTCGCCGCGAACGCTGGCGCGGCGGCGATCGGCCATGCGCCAGTTCTATCGCTTTCTCCTGGTTGAAGGGATGCGGCCTGATGATCCGACCGCTGGACTCGACGCGCCACGGCTTGGCCGGCCGCTGCCCAAGATCCTCAGCGAGTCCGAGGTGGCGCGGCTGATCGAGGTTGCCGAGACCTGGCACGGCGAGGAGGGCATTCGGTTGCGCTGCATCGTTGAGTTGCTATACGCCGCCGGATTGCGGATTTCCGAGCTGATCTCGCTGCCGCTTGCCGCTGCGCAGCGCGACCCTCGCTTCCTGACCGTCCGCGGTAAGGGCGGCAAGGAGCGGCTGGTGCCGCTCGGAGCGCCGGCGCGCCTCGCTCTGACCGCCTATCTCGGGTGCCGGGATCGCTTCCTCAGTTCCGCCCGCGGGGGGCGCTGGCTGTTCCCGTCCCGCGGGGTCACTGGGCATCTGACGCGGCAGCGTTGCGGCCAATTGCTGAAGGAGCTGGCGATCGGCGCCGGGCTCGACCCGGACCGCCTGTCCCCACACGTGTTGCGTCACGCCTTCGCCAGCCACCTGCTCGACAACGGCGCGGACCTGCGCAGCGTCCAGCAGATGCTTGGGCATGCCGACATCGCGACAACGCAGATTTATACCCATGTTCAGAGCGCGCGGCTGCAGCGGCTCGTCGAAACCGCGCATCCCCTCGCCCGCCGCAAGTAGCTGCGAGTATGCGGCATTTCCTCGAATTCGAACGCCCGATCGCCGAGCTGGAAGGAAAGGTCGAGGAGCTGCGCCACCTCTCGACCGAAAGCGGCCTTAACATCGCCGAGGAGGTTGGGCGGCTACAGACTCAGGCCGACCGCCTGCTGCGCCAGGCCTATGCCCGTCTGACGCCGTGGCAGAAAGTCGAGGTCGCACGCCATCCGGAGCGGCCGCATTGCGGCGACTATATCGCCGGATTGATCACCGACTTCACCCCGCTCGCCGGCGACCGCGCCTTTGCCGAGGATACAGCATTAATCGGCGGGCTCGGCCGGTTCCGCGGCCGCAGTGTCATGGTGATCTGCACCGAGAAAGGCGTGGATACCGAAAGCCGTATCAAGCACAATTTCGGCATGGCGCGGCCGGAGGGCTACCGCAAGGCGCGGCGGCTGATGCGGCTGGCCGAACGCTTCGGCTTGCCGGTGCTGACACTTGTCGATACCCCGGGCGCCTACCCCGGCGTCGATGCGGAGGCTCGGGGCCAGAGCGAAGCCATTGCGCGAGCGATCGAAACCTGTCTCGACATCAAGGTGCCGCTGGTCGCCGCAGTGATCGGTGAGGGCGGCTCCGGCGGTGCCGTGGCGCTCGCCGCCGGCAACCAGGTGCTGATGCTCGAGCACGCGATCTATTCGGTGATCTCGCCCGAGGGCTGCGCCTCTATTCTGTGGCGCGACCGCGAGTACGCCAAGGACGCCGCCGAGGCGCTGCGGCTGACCGCGCAGGAATTGCTGCGCCTCGCGGTCATCGACGAGATCGTGCCGGAGCCGCTCGGAGGCGCGCATCGGCTACCACAGCAGGCGATCGCCGCATTGGGAGCGGCAATCGAGGAGGCGCTGCGGCCGTTGCTGACCGTCGACGGCGCCGCGCTACGGGCGCAACGGCGGGAGAAATTCCTGGCGATGGGATTCAACCTGACGTGATGCGGCCGCCGGCCTGCATCATTGACAGTATGCCGTCCGGCTCCCCACATCTTGCGCGGCGCCAGTCGAGAGGGCGCTACACCTTTTGTGCCGGAGGGCACTCATGACCCCACAGGAACGCGACCTGATCACCACCCTGCTCGACCGCTTGAAGACCGTCGGCACCGGGCAGCCGAAGGACCCAGAGGCCGAGCAGCTGATCCGTCAGGCTGTCGCCACGCAGCCGGACGCGCCCTACTATCTTGTGCAGACGGTATTGATCCAGGATCTCAGCCTGCACCAGGCGCAGAACCGGATCGCCGAGTTGGAAAAGCAGGTCGCCGACGCACAGTCGAAGCCGACCAGTTTTCTCGGTAGCCTGTTCGGCACCAGCCAACCGGCGAGCCCGCCGGCGACCAGCTCCGGCCCGTGGAGCCGGTCACCGCAGGTCGCATCGGCACCGCCTCCGCCGCCGCCCGGCGGCGGCTATGCGCAGCCCGGCTATGCGCAACAGCCGCAGGCAGGATACGCCCCGGCCGGCGGCGGTTTCATGGGCGGCGGCATGGGTGGTGCCATGGGTGGCGGCGGTGGTTTCCTGCGCTCGGCGGCCGCGACTGCAGCCGGCGTGGCCGGCGGCGCGCTGTTGTTTCAGGGCATCTCATCGATGTTCGGTCATGGCTACGCCAACAGCCTCACCGGCGGCATGCAGCCTGGACTCGGTGAGACGGTGGTCAACAACTACTATGGCGATAGTGCGGGTGGCGGCGATTACGGCGGCGGTGGCGATTACAGCCCCGGCTATTCCGGCGGTGGCCCCGACACCGGCGGCGATTACGGTGGTGGCGGTGATTACGGTGGCGGCGGCGACTCCGGTGGCGGCGATTTCGGCGGGGGCGGCGACAGCTCGTCCTGCTGAGTGACCGCAACGGGCAGTCAGACTGCCTGTTGCTGCGTCTGGCGCCAGGCACCGCGGAAACGTGCCTGGCGCAGGACGACCGCGCCGATCACCGCAATGTGCACGAAGTTAATCGCGATGCCGGTCGCAAATGCCGCCGCGTAAAACCCAACATGGTCGTAAATCGCGCCGGCGAGCCAGCCGCCGGCGGCCATTCCGGAACCGCTGAACAGCAGCACGGTCGGAATGCGCCACGAGGCTTCGGTCGAGGGGAACAACTCGCGGACCGCGAGCACATAGGCCGGGATGATGCCAGCAAAGCCGAAGCCGAATGCCGCCGAGACTAAAAACAACCCGGCCTCGTTCTGGGTCAGCAGAAAACCGATCATGGCCGTCGCTTGGCACACCGAACCGGCCAGGATGGTGCGGACGCCGCCAATCCGGTCCGCAACCAAGCCCCATAACTGCCGGCTGACGAAGCCGCAGCCGAGCAGCAGCGACAGCATCGCCGCACCGCTGACGGCGGGAATTCCAACGTCGCTGCAGAACGCCACGAGATGCGATTGCGGCATAGCCATCGGCACGCAGCATAGGAAGCCGGCAAGGCACAGCAGGATCTGCACCGTTCGCGGGCGCCATCCAAGCACCGGAGCGCCGACCGCCGGCGCCGCGATAATGTCACCGTGCATGATTTCGGGGGCCGGCCCGAACCTAAGCAGTGCGATCGGTACAACGACCGCGACCTGGGCGACGGCATAAATCAGCATCGTCTGACGCCAGCTGAAGATCGCCACCATGCGCTCGAACACAATCGGCCAAATCAGGCCGGCAAGCTGGGGGCCCGAGGCGATCAGGGCCAGCGCGGTCCCGCGGCGGCGATCGAACCAGCGCGAGATGTAGATGTAGAGCGGCGCATTGATGCCGGCATTGCCGAGCAAGCCGATGAATACCCCGTGCCCAATCAGGAGGCCGGCCAACCCGCCGATCGCCGACACGGCCAGCCCGATTCCGACCATGACCGCGCCAAAGGCGACGGTCCAGCGCACCCCCACCCGCTCGGCGATCCGACCCATCCCAATGCCGCCGACCGCCGATCCCAGCCACGCCAGCGAATAGGCCAGCGCCGGCAGCGAGCGGCCGCCACCGAGGTCGGCGGCGATCTGCTTCAGCGCGACTACGGTGACAATCGGCGCACCGAAGGCGAGCGAATAGATCCCGAGGGCGGTCAAGGCCGTAACCCAGGAGGCGCGGGTCTCGATCGTCGCCGGCCGGACGCCCGTCCGCGCAGTCACGGAGAAAATGGTCATAAGCAGCGAAACTACCGGAGGCTGTAATCGATCGGACCGGCTCTTTTTACAGGGGAGGAGTTACAGGGCAGAACGCCGGCTCGACCCACCGCCGTCGATCGTGACGATGGTGCCGGTCGTGTAGCCGGAGCGGTCAGAGGCAAGAAACGCCACCATCCAGGCGATCTCCTCGGGTTTGGCGGCGCGGCCGAAGGCGAGCGGCTTCATCAGTTCGGGGTATTTTTCAGGGTCGCCGAACTGCGTCTGAGCGCGCGTGCGCATCAGCGTGATCAGCCGTTCGGTCATGACGGGGCCGGGGTTGATCCCCAGTACGCGCAGCCCATCGCGCGGTGCGGTGCCGCCCATCGCCTGGGTGAACGCCATCAGCGAAGCATTTCCGGTCGAGCCGGCGACGTACTCGGAATCGGGATTCTGGCCAGCGGCGCCAATGATATTGATAATCGTGCCCTTCTTGCGTTCGGCCATCAGCGCATAGAACCGCCGGGTCATGTTGATGTAGCCGAACACCTTGAGGTCCCAGGCTTGGCGCCAGCGCGCCTCGTCGATCTGGGCAATGTTGCCGCCGGGGATCGCGCCGGCATTGTTGACCAGGAGGTCGGTGTCGGCGCATTCGACGGCGAGCTTGTCGATGTTGCGGCTATCGCCGAGATCGAGCGCGAAATAGCGCACGGAGACGTTGTGCTCGCCGGCGATTTTGGCGCGTACCGCATCCAGATCGGCCGCGGTGCGCGACACCAGGATGACATCGCAGCCCTCTTCGGCGAGGACTTCGGCGCAGGCGCGCCCGATCCCCTTCGATGCCCCGGTGATCAGCGCCTTGCGGCCGCGCAGTCCGAGTTCCATTGCTTCCTCCCAAAATGCCTCGGCATCCTAACCGATTTCACCGGCACGCAACCCGGCAGGCGAACGCGGCGCGGCTGTTTGCCGGATCAGGCGCATCGGGAGGCGCGTCAGCAGCCAGGTGTTCTCTGAGCACAGACTGCCGGAGGTTCCACATGCGCGCCCTGTTCACGACCACACTGCTTCTTTCCGCGACGCTGGCGTTGCCGGCGGTCGCCGATACCACCACGACAGCGTCCGGCGCGGGCGCCAATGTCTCGATCGTCTCCGGCTCGAATGGCGGGACGACGATCGTAATCAACACTGACAAGCCGTGCCGCACCGAGGCGAAGTCGGCTGGGAAGAGCTTGCCCGGATCGGCCTCCGCCCGGGTCAACACCAACCCTGGCGGGCTCAGCGGCTCCTCATCCGCCGGGCCGAACGGAGTGTCGATCAATGTCGGCGGCGGCAAGGCGAGCGGCAGCGTCGGCAATGAGGACAGCGTCGCCGCGACCAACCAGGCCCGCTCCGGCGAATGCCTCGTCGTGATCCACGGACCGTCGAAATAGTATCGAGACATGATTCTGAGATCGGTCCTCGCTCTCGCTGTCATAGCCGCGACGTGGGCCGCATCGCTGCCGGTCTTGGCGCAGAGCAACAGCAACAATTTCGGCATGGGACCGGCCTCCGGTGCTGGCGGCGCTGCCGGCGGCAGTCCCGGCGCCGTAGCGCCGAGCGCGGCGTCCTCATCATTCGGCAATGGCCCGCCAGACACCGGGTCCGGGATGTTTCCCGGGAGCCCAGCGCCCAGCCCGAGCCTCAACTTGACGGCACGGCCTTCCGCTACAGCCGGCGCTCAGGGCGGTGGCGGCACGACAATCGGGATCGGCGGCGCCACGGTTGGCGGCGCGGCAGCAGGCCGCAGCAGCGGCTCCAGCAGTGCGGCGGCTGGAGCGACAATGGACACCGGCACCGATCCCGGACTGTACGGCGTCTCTCCCGGCGCAAATCCGAGCGGGCCTGCCCGCTAACTTTGTTTGGAGGAAACTATGCGCATTCCGATCACGGCCGTCGCGTTGATCGTCGGATCCCTCGTGGGCATACCGGCCTGGGCCGACAGTGTCGCCGTCAGCAGCGGCAATGGCGGGACGGGCGTCACGACCGGAAAGGGCAGGCCTTGCCACGTGGTGACCGGCCATAATGGAAATTCAACGACGGTGACCACCGGCAATGGTGGCGCGACCGCCAGCACGACCGTATCGCCGGGTGGCCACGGCAGCTCGGTCACGGTCGGCAGTGGATCGAGTGGAGACACCGGCTGTGTGGTTACACAGCCAGGCAAATAGGCAAACGAAAACGGGCCCGGCGCGGCCAGGCCCGTTTCGCTTCTTCACGCTCGATTACGGGTTCGACTTATTGGCCGACATTGACGGAGCTGCCGGACTTGACCGGTGGGCCGCCCGGCTCGTGCGCCATCGACTTGGTGCGACTCGATACCTCGCCTTTATGGATGTGCGTGTGCGTGTGCGACTTGCTCCAGACGCCGCCCTGCTGATGCGCTTGGTCCATCGACTGGCCGTTCAGGTTATTGGCGTTGCCGTGCACGCCGCTGTGGCTCATCACATGCCCGCCATTGGCGCTGGCGGCGCTGCCGCCGACGCCCATCGCCGAGGATGTTTCGCTCGGAGTCGACGAGGTGCCGCCGACGCCAAGCGAAGACGCCGAGGTGCCGCCGGCCGCGGCGCTGCCGCCGGTACCGCCGGTCGCGCTCGTGCTGCCCGGCGTCGTCGAGGCGGCGCCGGAGCCTATCGTCGAGGCCGACATGCCGCCGGAAGCACCGGTGCCGCCCGCCGCCCCAGCGTTGCCGGAGCCGGGCGAGGCGGCCATTGCCGAACCGGCGAGGAAACAGGCCGTGATCGCGCTGACTGCGATGCGACTGATCATAAGTTAGCTCCGTATTGAGTTGTCGTTTCCATGGAAACGCCCGAGGACGCGCATGCCTCCCGGCGGCTAGAATGCGGTCCAACTCCAAGGCCGTCGAGTAGCGATCTAAGTCGGTTCAACCCAGAGCAGCGGCCGCACCCGCCACATCACCGGATAGGGCGAGCGTGGGATGCAAGCGACCCTCGGCTCGTTTCACTGATGGTTTCGCGATGCGGCCGATGACCGAGTGATCGCGACACGCGTTAGGCCAATTCGCGAAGGGATTGGCGTCAAACACCTAGGAGAATCGTATGTGGGATAAACTGAAAGCAACGGCGCTCGTAGCGGCTCTGATGGCGGGCGGAGCGGCGATGGCCTACGCCCAGTCGAGCTCGACGGTCGGGGCCGGTGGCAGCACCGCGGGCGGCGGCTCGGCCAGTACTGCGCTCGGTACCGGCGGTAGCAGCGCCGGCGGGAGCGGCAGCGGCTCGGCGAGCACGCTGGGTGTCGGCGGCGCCACCGCCGGCAACGGCTCGGCCAGCACCGCACTCGGCACCGGCGGAAGCGCCGCGGGCGGGGGCAGCGGCAGCGGCTCTGCTAGCACGCTAGGCGTCGGCGGCGCCACTGCAGGCAACGGCTCGGCCAGCAGCGCGCTTGGCACCGGCGGCAGCAGTGCCGGCGGGAAGAGCGGCAGCGGCTCCTCAAGCACGCTTGGCACCGGCGCTTCGACGGCCGGCAAGGGCTCGTCCAGCACCGCGCTCGGCACCGGCGGCAGCTCAGCCGGCAGCTCCAGGAACGGCACAAGCAGCTCGATGGGCACCGGCGGTTCGACCGCCGGAAGCCGCTCGGGCTCGTCCTCGGCCCTCGGCGTGGGCAGCAGTTCAGCCGGCGGTGACATGGACCGAGGCAGGGGCCGCGGTCACCATCGCGGGCATCGGCACTAAGCCCGTCCTCAACGAAGCCGGGCGCCGTTCGCGGCGCCCGGTTTTGTTGTGCCCGGGTCGCCCGGTTAGTACCGGCGCGGCGGCGCCTCGATAGGCGCGCAATTGCTGCGGCCCGACATCAGGCAGTCCTCAAGGCGAGATTTTTTGGCTAGTTCGCGCATCAGCAACAGCCCGGCGATTGCCAGCACCAGAACAACGATAAAGCCCATCAACGCCGCGGTCCGGCGAGCTTCTTCCTGTTCCTCAATGACCCGGCGCCACATCAGCTTTGTCCGGCCTCAACTGAAGGGCCGTCAGATTAGCCTTTTTCGCCGCGTCGGCCTAGCCGACCGGCAGCCACAGCACGTCTTCGATGTGGCCCGCGCCGGCCGCGAGCATCACCAGCCGGTCGAAGCCGAGCGCGATGCCGGCGCAACCCGGCAGACCGTGTTCGAGAGCGGCGAGAAAATCCTCGTCAATGGGGTAGGTCTCCCCGTAAAGCGCCTGCTTTTTTCGTTGCTCGACCTCGAATCGGGCCCGCTGCTCAACTGGGTTGGTCAGTTCGCCGAACGCATTGGCCAATTCGAGACCGCAGACATAGAGCTCGAACCGCTCGGCAAGCCGCGGATCTTCTGGCTTGCGCCGCGCCAGCGCCGCCTGGGCCAGCGGGTAGTCATAGAGGACGGTGGGCGCGCCGATGCCAAGCCGTGGTTCGATCCGGTCGAGCATGATGCGGAAAAACAGCGTCTCCCAATCATCGCCCGGATGCGGCGGAACCCCCGCCTGTCGCGCGGCCACAGCAAGCGTTTCCAAGTTCGGCTTCCGCGGGTCGGCCATCGTGGCAAGCAAGTCGATACCCGCAAAATCGCGAAAGGCATCGGCGACAGTGATGTACTGCCACGGCCGGCGTGCATCCGCGCTCTTGGTTTGCCAGCGGAACGCCTCTGCTGCGGCCGCTTGCTGTACGCGGCGCAGCAGCGCCTCGCAATCGGCCATGATGTCTCGGTAGGACGCACCGGCGCGGTACCATTCGATCATTACGAATTCGGGGTGATGCGTCGCGCCGCGCTCGCCGTCGCGGAAGACGTGACACAGTTGCCAAATCCGCTCCATGCCGCCGGCCAGCAGTTTCTTCATCGCGAATTCGGGCGAGGTGTGCAGGTAGCGCGGCACCGCCGCGCCGCTCAGCGGGTCGTGCAGCACGGTCGCAAACGCCTTCAGGTGTGGTTCGAGGCCCGGACTGACCTGCAAGGCAGGTGTATCGACCTCGACAAATCCCGCCTCGGCGAAGAACTCGCGCACAGCGGCAATCACGCGGCCGCGCAGTTCGAGATTGGCGCGGCGGCGCGCCAGCGAGTCGGGCCGCCAAGATCGCATCGCCGCCGCACCTCCGCTGCGCCTTCCCGCGCCTCGCATTCCGCTTTTCCGGCGGCCGCCACGCTGGTACGAAGCGCCGCAAATCCCCAGCTATAGCCCCGAACCGAAGCCGAGATTCTCCGACATGAAGATCAACGCGATCGATATCAAGCCGGGCAACGTGCTCGAGCACCAGAACAAGCTGTGGCTCGTCGTCAAGCGCGAGCTGGTGCAGCCGGGCAAAGGCGGCGCCTTTGCCCAGGTCGAGATGCGCGACCTGCGCGGCGGCAACAAGACCAGCGAGCGCTTCCGCACCCAGGAAACGGTCGAGCGTGTCCGGCTCGACGAAAAAGAGATGCAATTTCTCTACATGGAGGGCGACGAGGCGACCTTCATGGACAATGACAGCTTCGAGCAGGTCACGGTGCCGCGCGAACTGATTGGCGATCCGGCCGATTTCCTACAGGACGGCATGACCTGCACCGTCATGCTCCACGAAGGAACGCCGCTGTCGATCGAAATGCCGCAGTCGGTGACGATGCAGGTTGTCGAAGCCGACCCGGTCGTGCGCGGCCAAACGGCTTCGTCATCCTACAAGCCCGGCAAACTCGAAAACGGCCGGAGGGTGATGATCCCGCCCTATATCGAGACCGGCACCCGGATTGTCGTCAACACCGCCGACGCGACCTTCGTAGAACGCGCCAAGGACTAAGCTCCGGTCGTCGCGCGTAAGGGAACACGGTCATGGCGGTGCGCTCGCCGGTCATCAACGTCATGGCAAACGCCGCGCTGAAGGCGGCGCGTGGGCTCCGGCGCGATTTCGGCGAAGTCGAGCAACTGCAGGTCTCGGTCAAGGGGCCGGGCGACTTCGTCTCGAGCGCTGATCTCAAGGCGGAGCGCACGCTGAAGACGGAACTGACCCGGGCCCGGCCGGGATATGCGCTGCTGTTCGAGGAAGGCGGCGCGGCGGAGGGTACCGACCCGCGTCATCGCTGGATCGTCGATCCGCTCGACGGCACCACCAATTTCCTGCACGGGATCCCGCATTTCTGCATTTCGATTGCGCTAGAGCGCGACGGCGAGATTGTCGCCGGCCTGATCTACGAGCCCACGCGCGACGAGATGTTCTGGGCCGAAAAGGGAGTTGGCGCCTATCTCAACGATCGCCGCTTGCGGGTATCGGCGCGACGCCAGCTAGGGGATGCATTGATCGGGACCGGCATCCCGTTCCGCGACCGCGCGCGGCAGCCCGAATATCTCGCCACCTTGGCGGCGGTGATGCCGGCGACGCACGGCGTACGGCGCTTTGGGGCCGCGGCGCTGGATTTCGCCTATGTCGCGGCGGGCCGCTTCGATGGGTTCTGGGAATTCGGGTTGGCACCATGGGACATCGCCGCCGGGTTGCTGCTGGTGCGTGAGGCCGGCGGCTATGTCAGCGATCTCGCCGGCGGCCAAACCATGATGACGAGCGGCGATGTGCTCGCTGCCAACGATCGCCTGCATCTACCGTTGGCAGCGTTGTTGAAGGAGGCGCTGCGCGGCGGGGCGAAAGCGGGTTAAGCGCTGCTGCTGCGTCGGAAAATCCATGTCGCGGCTGCAGCGCATCAGTTAGGTTCGGGTATGGCAGAGATTGCCGCCGAAGCGGCGCGGAACCACAAGCGCGAGATGAGCCGCTCGCACCGCTTCCTGCTCCGCATGGTTCTTTTTCTGATGCTGGTGATCGCGCTGGCGGCCGCACTGGGCCAGCCGTTGTTTGCCGCGTTCATGGGCAACCCAGCCGTCAACGGTGTCATCCTCGGCATTCTCGTCGCCGGCATCGTCTATATATTCCGCCAAGTGCTGCGGCTCGGTCCGGAGGTTGCCTGGATCGAGGACTTCCGCGAGAGCTTGGCTAACCGCGGCCTGACCCCACCGACCCGCCCTGCCCCACGCCTGCTGGCACCGATGGCGCGGATGCTGGGTGCGCGACGCGGCGGCCGTGTCAGCCTGTCGGCGACCTCAATGCAGACGCTGCTCGACGGGATCGGCTCTCGCCTCGACGAAACCCGCGAGACCTCCCGTTATCTGATCGGACTGCTGGTGTTCCTCGGCCTGCTCGGCACCTTCTATGGCCTGCTGGAAACAGTGCGATCGGTCGGCGGTGTCATCGGCGGCCTCAGCGTCGGCTCGGGCGATCTTGCCCGCGCCTTTGCGGATCTAAAAGCTGGATTGGAGTCGCCGCTGCACGGCATGGCAACGGCGTTCAGCTCCTCGCTATTCGGCCTCGCCGGCAGCCTCGTACTGGGTTTTCTGGATTTGCAAGCGGGACAGGCCCAGAACCGCTTCTACAATGATCTTGAAGAGTGGCTGTCGACCTATACGCGGCTGTCTTCCGGGGCGCTCGGCGACGGCGGCGACACGGCAGTGCCGGCTTATATCCAGGCGCTGCTCGAACAGACCGCCGACAGCATGGAAAACCTGCAGCGTATTCTGGCGCGCAGCGAGGAGGGGCGGCTCGGGGTCAATGCCAGCCTCGCCACCCTTGCCGACCGGCTCGGGACAATCGGCGAGCACATGAAGGCGGGCCAGATGCTGATGGTCAGGCTCGCCGAGAACCAGATGGAGCTGAAGCCGTCGCTGGCCCGGCTCGCCACGGTCGCGGAAAACTCACTTGGCCAGGACGACGTCCTGCGCAGCCATCTGCGTAATATCGAAGCCTATCTTGCTCGCCTAACCGAGGAAGCAGCCGAGGGCCGGGTGCAGACGGTGCAGGATGTACGTGCCGAAATCCGCCTACTTGCCCGCACGATCGCCGCCCTTGCCGACGAGAACCGATGATCCCGGATAAGGCCTAGATGGCGCTAGCAAATCGGCGCCGCTCGCGGCGTTCCAGCATCGACATATGGCCCGGCTTCGTCGATGCGTTGTCGCAGCTCCTGATGGTGATCATCTTTGTGCTGCTGGTGTTCACAGCCGGTCAGTTCTTTCTGTCGGATGCTCTGTCTGGCCGCGACCAGGCGCTGAAGGAACTACAGCAGCAGGTCAACGATCTCAGCAGCTTGCTGTCGCTGGAGCGCAGCAATTCGACGGATCTGTCGAAGAGGCTCACAGGCGCGCTTGCCGAGCGCGAGTCGCTGGCAACGCGGCTCGGGGAACTGACGGCGCGGCTGAACGAGGAAAGCAGCCGTGCCGAAGCAGCGACCGGGAAGCTGCAGGATACCGAGGTCGCGGTCACGGCGGAGCAGGAAAAGACTCGTGCCGCTCGCGCCGAAGTCGAAGCGTTGAGTGCTCAGCTCGCACTTCTGCGCGATCAATTGGCGAAGATCGCGGCGGCCCTCGACGCATCGGAGGCAAAGGTCAAGGACCAGCAGGGCCAGATCGTCGATCTCGGCAAGCGGCTCAACCTGGCGCTCGTCAATAAGGTCGCGGAGCTGGCCAAGTACCGCTCTGAGTTCTTTGGGCGGCTCCGCGAAATCATCGGCGAGCGGCCGGATATACGGATGGTCGGCGACCGCTTTGTCTTCCAATCGGAGGTGCTGTTTGCGCAGGGCAGCGCCGAGCTCGGCGACGCCGCCAAACACCAGCTTGATCCGGTCATTACGGCACTGAAGGAAATCTCCGCGAAAATTCCGAAAGACGTGAATTGGGTGTTGCGAATCGACGGGCATACCGACCAGCGGCCGATCCATAACGCGCAATTCGCCTCCAACTGGGAACTGTCGGCAGCGCGAGCGATTTCTGTTGTGCGCTATGCGGTCGAACAAGGCGTGCCCGCATCACGGCTCGCCGCCGCCGGTTTTGCCGACAACCAGCCGATCGATGCCGGGCAGAGCGACGATGCCTACCGCCGCAACCGGCGCATCGAATTGAAGCTGACCGAACGCTGAGCCGCGCGTCCTTGCCACTGCGCGCACACTGACCTATGGCCACGCCCGTGGCCGATATCGTACCGACGCATCCCGCTGCGGACCTGCGGGCCGAAACGGCAAGCCCGGCCGCGCCGCGCCTGCGCGACAGCGAACTGTTCCTTGTCGTGCTCGCTGCCGGCGTGGGCATCCTGGCGGGACTTGGTGTCATTCTGCTCGACGAAATCATGGCGCTGTTGCACAGCGTCTTGTTCAACCTGCCCCTCGGGGCGCATCTGAGCGACACCGCGGATCTGCCACGGCTCAGGGTCCTGACGATGCCGATACTCGGCGGCATCCTGGTCGGCGCCGCACTGATGTTGCTGCGGCGCTGGCGACCGCGCGAAGTCGTCGATGCGATCGAGGCCAATGCCCTGTTCGGCGGCCGGATGTCGCTCGGCGACAGTATCGGGCTGGTCCTGGTCACTGTCTTGTCGGGTGGGTTCGGTGCGTCGGTCGGGCTCGAGGCCGCCTATACCCAGCTCGGTGCGGCAATGGGCTCGCGCATCGGCCGCCATCTCGCCCTGCGGCGTGACGACGTTCGCACGCTGGTCGGTTGCGGCGCAGCCGGCGCGATCGCGGCCGCATTCAACGCGCCGCTCGCCGGCGCATTTTACGCATTCGAGCTGATCGTCGGCAGCTACACTCTGCAGACGCTGGCACCGATCGGGATCGCGGCGCTGGTCGGCGCCTTCACGGGACGCGCTTTGCAAGGTGGCGGCCCGATCTTTGTCGTCTACCACCACACCCAGCTGAGCACGGCGGATTATCTGGCCTTTATCGGGATCGGCTTGTCCGCCGCCGGGCTCGGAATCGCGGTCATGAAGGGCGTCACGGAGACGGAGGCGCTGTTCCGCCGGCTGTTCGTGCCGCGTTGGGCGCGGCCGGCGATCGGCGGGCTTATTGTCGGCATGATCGCGGTCGCTCTGCCGCAGGTGCTCGGCAGCGGCCATGGCGGCATCTTGCGGCAATTGCATTGGGGGTACGAGCCACCGCTGCTCGCGGCGCTGGTTGTTGCCAAGATCGTCGCTTCGGCGGTTTCGATCGGCAGCGGGTTCCGCGGCGGATTGTTCAGCACCTCGCTGTTTCTTGGCAGCCTGTTCGGAAGCTTCCTGGGGCTGTCGATGGCGCGGCTGTTTCCGGCGCTGAGCCCCGATCCGGTACTGTTCTCGCTGGTCGGGATGGGGGCCGTCGCGGCGGCGATCGTCGGCGCGCCGGTAACCATGATCATGCTGGTGTTGGAGACAACCGGCGACTTCTCGGCGACGGTCGGCGTGATGGTTGCGGTCGTAATCGCGGCGGTCGCGGTGCGACAGTGGTTCGGGTACTCGTTTGCCACATGGCGCTTCCATCTGCGCGGCTTGAAAATCCGCAGCCCCGAGGATATCGGCTGGCTCGACGAGTTGAAGATCGGCCCGCTGATGCGCCGGGACCCCGCCGTTATCGCCGACGATCTTTCAGTCGCCGAATTGCGGCAACGATTTCCGGCTGGCAGCACGAAGCAGGTCTTCGTCGTCGACAGTGGCGGCCGCCTTGCCGGAATCATCGATCCGGCCGAGGCAAGCCGAGGCGACACTCCGAAAGAGGGCTGGAAGGTCGCCGACCTGGTCGAGCCGGAGCCGCCATTCCTGCTGGCCGACCAGGATCTCCGGACCGCGCTGATCCGCTTTCGCGAGACGGCACAAGAAGCCCTCCCGGTGGTCGACAATCCCGAACACAAAAGGGTGATCGGTTATCTGAGCGAAGCCTATGCGCTGCGCCGGTATGCCCAGGAGCTGGAGCGGCGCCGCAGCATCGCGCAGGACGACGCCGGCATCTTCAGCCCAACGACCGGAAAAGACGCCGCAGGTGATAGCTCCCAAAATCCATAAACAATTGCGTATTGCTGGGTTAGTATGCCAGCAGGGCTTTCCCGACCCGGGTAGCATTGCAAGAGGAGCGCCGGCGCCCCGCTCGACGGGCCTGCGGCACTTTGAGGAGAGTCAGTCAATGGCCGATGCCGTCGCCCGCGATCTCAATGTACGCCGGACGATTCCTCGGATTAGTGCCCGGCGTCTTGCTCATCGCAAGGCATGGGTCGCGTTCTTGTTTGCGCTGCCTCTGATCACGATCATCGCGTGCCTGGTGCTCTATCCGGCGCTGTATTCGATACATTTGGCGACCTTGAATAAGTCGATGACGAAATTTGTCGGCTTCGGCAATTTCGAGTTCCTGTTCAAGCGCAATACCTTCTGGATGGTGGTCGAGCAGTCCTGCCTGTTCGCGATCACCGCCGTGATCTTCAAGGCGATTATCGGTTTCGTCGTTGCCCATTTCGTCCACAACATCCCGCAAAAAGGTCAACGCAAGTGGCGCGGCATGCTGTTGGTGCCATGGGTGATCCCGCCGGCGATGAGCACCCTGGCTTGGCTGTGGCTGTTCGATCCTTCCTACAGCGCCTTCAACTGGGTGTTCCGCCATATCGGCATTCCGGAAGTCGCTTGGCTCGGCAATCCCTATTGGGCGCGGACAGGTATTATTCTCGACAATGTCTGGGTCGGCGCCCCGTTCTTTATGATCATGTATCTGGCTGCGCTGAAATCAGTGCCGGAGCAATTGCACGAGGCGGCAGCGATCGACGGCGCCAATTGGTGGCAGAAAATCTGGTACGTGAACCTGCCGATGATGCGTAACATCATCCAGATTACGGCGCTGTTCTCGCTGATTGTAACCTTCGCCAATTTCGACATCGTCAAGGTTTTGACTAACGGCGGTCCGGTCGATCAGACGCACGTGTTTGCGACCTGGGCCTTTACGCTCGGCATCTGGGGCAATGATATTCCGCTCGGCGCGTCGGTTTCGCTGTTCATGTTCCCCATCCTGGCGATCGCGGCGATCCTGATCCTTCGCAATATCCGCCGCCGCGGCAACGAGGCTTAAGCACATGACCACTGCAACCGCTCAAATTAGCGCCGTTCCGGCGCAGAGCGTCCGCTATGGCAGCATCTCGCGCGGCCGCAAGAGAACGCTCTACTGGTCTTATTTTTTTCTGTGCCTGTTCGTTATCTTCTTCCTGATGCCGCCGGTGTACATGCTGATCACCTCGCTCAAGACGAGCGCGGAGATCGGCGCTGTCACCAACCCGTGGTGGGTCTACCACCCGACATTGCAGAACTACGTCGACCTGTTGACCCAGGCACAGTTCCTGACCTTCTTCAAGAACTCGGCGGTAGTCGCGGTTGTCGTCGTCACCGTCACAATGATCGTCAGCATCCTGGCTGCCTTCTCGCTGGCGCGGATGAAATTCTGGGGCTCGGCAACGCTGGCGACCGGCGTCTTTCTCACGTACCTCATCCCAGAATCGCTGCTGTTCATCCCGTTGTTCAAGATCTTCGCCTGGGTGCACCAGGTGACGGGGATCGAACTGATCAATCATTGGTGGGTGCTGTGCGTCCTGTATCCAACCCTGACAGTGCCGTTCTGCACCTGGATCATGATCGGGTACTTCTCCAGCATCCCGAAGGAACTGGATGAGGCGGCGCTGATCGATGGCGCCGGCTATCTGCAGATCCTGACGCGGGTGTTCATTCCGGTTGCGCTGCCCGGCATCATCGCGGCGACAATCTTTTCCTTCACCGTTTCCTGGGCGAATTTCCTTTATCCGCTCGCCTTCACCACCTCGGCCGATCAGCTGGTCCTGCCGGTCGGCATCGTCACCACGCTGATCAAGGGCGATGTCTATAACTGGGGCCAGATCATGACCGGGGCGCTGCTCGGCGCCGCGCCGCCATTGATCATCTACGCGTTTCTGATGGACTATTACATTGCCGGCCTGACTGCCGGCGCGACCAAGGGGTAGAGAACATGGCGCAAGTCGCCCTGCGTAACGTCGTCAAGCACTTCGACAAGACCCCCGCCGTCCAGGGGATCGATCTCGACATCGCCGACCGCGATTTTGTCGTCCTCGTCGGACCCTCGGGGTGCGGCAAGACCACGACCCTAAGGATGATCGCCGGGCTCGAAGACACCACCGCGGGCGAGATCTTTATCGGGGACCAGTTAGTCAACGACGTGCCGCCGAAGGACCGGGACATCGCGATGGTGTTCCAGAACTACGCGCTCTACCCGCATATGACGGTTTACGAGAATATGTCGTTCGGTCTGCGGCTGCGCAAATTTCCGAAAGCGGAGATCAAGGAGCGGGTCCAAAACGCAGCCCGCATCCTCGATATTACCGAATTGCTGGATCGCCGGCCGAAGCAGCTTTCGGGCGGCCAGCGTCAGCGTGTCGCGATGGGCCGCGCCATCGTCCGCAACCCGAAGGTCTTTCTGTTCGACGAACCGCTGTCGAACCTCGACGCGAAACTGCGCGTGCAGATGCGCACCGAGATCAAGAAGGTTCACCAGAAGGTCACCACGACAACCGTCTATGTGACGCATGATCAGATCGAGGCGATGACGCTGGCCGATCAGGTCGTGATCATGAACCTCGGGCGGATCGAGCAGATCGGCTCGCCGCACGAGGTCTATCACAATCCGAAGACCCGGTTCGTCGCCGGGTTCATCGGCTCGCCGGCGATGAATTTCCTCGAGTGCCGACTGGTGGAAAACAGCGGCGATCTCGCGGCTGTGCTGACCGACAAGCTGAGCTTCCCGGTGCCGCCCGCGCGCAGGGCTCGCTATGCGCCCTATGCCGGGCGCGAGCTGATTTTTGGCTTGCGCCCGGAGCATTTCATCGAAAAGCGCAGCGAGATCCCGCCGGGCGCCGCGGTATTCGACGTGCAGCTCGATGTCGTCGAACCAATGGGCATGGAGACGATGGTTTATTTCATCATCAACGGCGTCGAGGTGTGCGGTCGGGTCGCGCCGCAGGCCGCAGGCAATGCCGGGGAAACGATGCCGCTGGTCGCTGACCTCAACAACATGCACCTGATCGATCCGCGCACCGACCAGGTGATTTAGCCCGATCGAAATCGAGGACGCTGAGGACTCAAGAGCACGCGGCTTACCCCTTTGCGTATACCGCGAGTCCACTGCGGCCTCTGTGATAAGTCTTCCTGCAGAGGACGCCCATGGACGTACGGGACAAAGTTGTCGCCATCACCGGCGCGGCGCGTGGGCTCGGCCAGGAGTTCGCGCGCAGCCTCGCTACTGCCGGCGCGCGGATTATCGCCGCCGACATCAACGACTGCAGTGAGACGGCAAGTCTTGTCACCGGCGAGAACGGGGAGGCACTTGCCATCCGCCTCGATGTGACCGATGCCGGCTCGGCGCATGAGATGGTCGCGGCGGCGGTGCGGGCCTTCGGCCGGCTCGACGGCCTCATCAACAACGCCGCGCTTTATGGCGCGCTGCATGGCGGGCGCTTCGACGCGATCAAGGAAGCCGAGTGGGATGCAGCGATGGCGGTCAACGTCAGGGGCATCTGGAATTGCTGCAAGGCAGCAGTGCCGGCCATGCGTCAATCGGGCGGCGGCAGCATCGTCAACATCGCCTCGCTGGCGGCGACCTATGGCATGCCCTACGGGCTCCACTACACGACCTCGAAGGCGGCAGTGATCGGATTGACTCGGGGCCTTGCTCGCGAACTCGGCCGCGACCGAATCCGGGTCAACGCGCTTGCGCCGAGCGCCGTAATGACCGAGGGCACCCGCGAATTCTTCGGCGCGAAGCACGATCGGGCACTCGAGTCGATCAAGGCCGGTCAAACTATTCAGCGCAATTTGATGCCGTCCGATCTGACCGGCACTGTCGCTTGGCTGATCTCGGAGGCGAGCGGTTTTGTCACCGGTCAGACGATCGCGGTCGATGGCGGCACGGTGATGCTGTGAATTATGCGGGAGCCTCGCTAACGGGCAAGACGGCGCTGATCAGCGGTGCCGGCGGCGGCATTTGCCGGGCGATCGCGCTTGCGTTTGCTGAAGCCGGCGCGTCGGTCGCCTGCGTCGATATCGACGACGGCGCCGCGGAGGAGACTGCGCGGCTGGTCAAAGATGCCGGCAGCCGTGCCATCGCTCAGGCCTGCGATGTGGCGAACGAAGACGCGACCAAGGCCGCGGCAAAAGCAACGCATGACGCGTTCGGGCGGCTCGATCTCCTGGTCAGTGGCGCCGCGCCGCATGACCGAGGCGGCTCGGTGGTTGAGGTGAGCCTTGCCGAGTGGCGGCAGGTCGTCGATATCAATCTGACCGGCTCGTTCCTGCTGTCGAAGGCAGTGCTGCCTTACATGATCGCCGGCGGGGGCGGCTCGATCATTTTTATCGCCTCGCAACTTGGCCGGGTGGGGAGCGCCGGGCGCGGCGCCTATTGCGCGACGAAGGGGGCGCTGATCCAGCTCGCGAAGGTCATGGCGGTCGATCACGCGGTGCAGAAGATAAGGGTGAATACGCTGTCGCCCGGTGCGGTCGAAACGCAACGGCTCCTGCGCCGTTACGGCTCCTTCGCCGCAGCACGCGAGCAGATCGGCCGCAAGCACGTGCTCGGCCGCCTCGGCCGGCCTGACGAGATCGCCCCCGCCGCCGTGTTTCTCGCCAGCGACGCAGCGAGTTTCGTCACGGGCAGCGACCTGCTCGTCGATGGCGGCTACACCGCGATTTGACGATTAAGCCTCGATGTGGTCGAGGACTGTGCCGCTGACATCAAAACAGGAAGCAACTAATCGCCCGCCGCGGCCGGCCCCGGCGTCAAGCGAAACCGCATAATCGCGCTCGACAAGGCCGCGGGCGCCGCGGTCGTAGCCCCGGATAACCCGGGCGAACCCCTCAAACGGCTGCGATAGTTCGAGGATATCGGCGTCGCCCCACCAGAATGCGTCGCCCTGGTCGGTGAGCGAACGCGCCGGATTCACGGCAGCGTGGACAAAGAGGAGGCCGTTTGGTTCCGTAAGGGCAGCGTGCCGGAGGCCAGTAAACAACGTCGTATGGCCAGGGACTGCGTTCATGGCTTCACGTAAGGTGAGCGTCCAGCGGGTGATTGTGCGCGGCCCATCGCGCGTCGCGGCAAATCCCTGCCGCATGTCGCCGCCGTAGCCCTCAACCGTCGCTTCAACGCCGGCCCGCACCATCCAATCCAGCACGGCACCGGGGTTCGAGGCGAACTGCAACTGTAGAAGCTTTTGCCACATCTCCTCCTGGGCACCACGTAAATACACGACGTCACAGCAGAACGCAGATCGTCGCGACAGCACGCGACGCCGAAAATCGAGCAGTTCGTCGATCGCCGCGATGATTGCCGCGCCATGACCTAGATAATTGCCGAGATAAACGATGCGATCGCCATCGATTAGCCGTGAGCCCACTCGATCGTGGAGTACTCGGAGCCGCGCCGCTTCACCGTGGATGGCACCGACCGCCCACACGCGCCGGGCCCCGCGCAGCCGGGCCAAATGCCGGTCCGGCGACCGCACGTTCACTCTGACTGCCGCCCCATGCGGCGCGATTGTATCCAGAACGGTCAGGCAGCCAGCATCTGCTCGACGCGACGGGTCGCCGTGTTTTCGTCGATCCGCTCGACGGCCGCATATTCGCGCACGAAACGGTCGAGCGCAGCCTGGTAGATCTGGCGTTCGCTGTAGGATTGCTCGGGCTGGCCGGTGTTGCGGAACAGGTCGCGCACGACCTCGGCGATAGAAGCCGGGTCGCCCGAGGCGATCTTGGCCTGATATTCCTGCGCGCGCCGGCTCCACATCGTGCGCTTGGCGCGGGAACGGCCACGGAGCTTTCCGAGCGCGACATCCATTTCCTTGCGGCTCGACAGGCGCCGCAGCCCCGCCACTTTCGTCTTGCCCAGCGGCACCCGCAACGTCATCCGGTCCTTATCGAAATGAACCACGAACACGCTCAGCGTGTGCCCAGCGATCTCTTGCGTCTCGATGCCGAGAATCTTGCCGACCCCATGAGTGGGGTAAACGACGAGATCACCGGTCGTGAATGAAACCTTTTCGGCTGTCATCTTCTTCTCTCACGCAATCGACCCGACTGGCACCGTCAACAACGCCTTCTGGCCGCCCGCAAGCGCAGGCATCCACACCTCACTAAAGAGCGCGGAACCGAGGGAGAGGCGTTGTTACCGCCGACTAAGTCTATAACATAAAAAGGCCGGCCGGGCCAGCGCATCAGCCATGCTTAGGCGACGAGGCGCGGCCTGGAGCGCGGCAGGACGGCCTGCCAAATCGCCGCAGCCAATAGCCCGCGGTCGGCGACGAGTGGCCCCTAGGATTTGCCGCCGGGATTGGGCGTGAAGAACTTATCGAACTTGCCGTCGACGTCCTTGAACTCGTCGGCATCTGCAGGCGGCGGCTTCTTGCGCGTGATGTTCGGCCAGCTAGAAGCATATTGCCGGTTCAGCTCGAGCCAGCGGTCGGCGTTGCCTTCGCTATCCGGGATGATCGCTTCGACCGGGCATTCCGGCTCGCAGACGCCGCAATCGATGCACTCGTCAGGGTGGATGACGAGCATGTTCTCGCCCTCATAGAAGCAATCGACGGGGCACACCTCGACGCAATCCATGTACTTGCAGCGGATGCAGGATTCAGTGACGACGTAGGTCATGGTGTCGTGTTCTTCTCCTCGGGCTCGCCGCCCCAGCGACAGGATGGTATGCCAGCGGGGCCTTGTAGCCGATCGCCGGCGGCCGAGAAGAGACCGCGGTCCGCAGGCATTCCAGACGACAGCGCCTTGCCTAACACGTGCCTCACCGCACCGGCAAGACCACGCGCTTGTGAGCTGCACCGTCCTGCGGGCGTTATAGACCAGGTGCGGCAATCCGCCGGCGGAAATTTTACCGAGGCTCGGCCGTTATCGGACGGTCTCTTTCTCCTCGTCAGGGCCTGCGGTGAGCAGACGCGGCAAGATTGTCCTCAACCATTTCGTAGGCCAGATGCCGCTCGCCGGGATAGCCTGGCAGGCCATCAACTACGCCGCCGGATTGGAAAAGCTTGGCTATGAGGTCTGGTATGTCGAGGACCACGGCGCCAACCCATACGACCCACGTATCAGCAGCGTCGTCGTCGACTGCGACTACAACCTCGATTATCTGCGCACCGTCATGGCCAGACACGCGCTTGGCAATCGTTGGGCCTATTGGGACGCGATCAATGACGTCTATCATGGCCTTAGCCGAGAGCGGGTCTACGCCCTCTATGCGGAGGCCGACGCGCTGATCAACCTTTGCGGCGCGACACAGCTGCGCGACGAGCACATGCGCTGCCCGGTGCGCATCATCGTCGATACCGACCCGGTCTACGAACAGATTAAATACGCTCAGGCAAACCCGGAGGCGCGCGCCTATGTCGACGCCCACACGCATTTCTTCACCTATGGGGAAAACCTCGGTACCCCCGCGTGCTCGGTGCCGCTGAGCGGAGTACGGTGGCGACCGACACGACCGCCGGTCGATCTCGATCTGTGGACCAAGGCGGAGGGTGAGCCGCCCTGCTTCACGACGGTCGCGACCTGGGAAAATAAGGGCAAGAATATCGAATTCGAGGGCACCAGCTATCTCTGGTCCAAACACGTCAATTTTCTCGCTTATCTCGATCTGCCGCGCCAGCGGCCGCAGACCTGTTTCCGCATGGCGATGCTGCCGCCGGATGAAAGTGTGCGGCATGAGGTCGAAGGCGCGGGGTGGCAGCTCGTCGATCCGCGGCCTGTCTCAGCCGATATGAGCGCATACCAGGCATTCATCGCCGGCTCGCGCGGCGAGTTTACGGTCGCCAAGGACATCTATGTACGACCGCACAGCGGATGGTTCAGCGACCGAGCCGTCTGCTATCTGGCGTCCGGCCGGCCGGTGGTGACGATGCGCACGGGCTCCGACCGGCTTTATCCGACCGGCCGCGGCCTATTCGACTACGCCTCGCGCGAGGAGGCCCTAGCGGCCATCGATGCGATCGCGAGTGATTATCGGGGAAATTGCAATGCGGCCCGGGAGTTGGCGGGCGAGACCTTCGGTGCCGACCGGGTAATCGGCCGGCTCCTGGCCGAAAGCGGACTGTAAGTGCGGCAAATGCCCATCGCGTGGGCAATCCGGCTTGACAGGTCCGCAACCCTCGGCGAAACCGTGGCAAAATAACGAAACGTGACGGCGAATAGCGCGGTTGGCCGATGAATTCTCTCAGAACCTTTGCCACAGGCCTCGCGGTTGGGCCGTTGCCGGCCCGATTGTTCGTCTCCCGCCGGCCGGAGGCAAACTGGGATGGGATATCGGGCCTCGTACTCCTCAGCACTGCGGCAATCGTCCTCGCGACCTTCACGCAATACGGCGTCACCTGGGACGAGGACGGCCACAATTGGTACGGCGTTTTCGTACTTGATTATTACTTGTCCTTTTTCGGCGACGATCGCGCGCTGCACTGGCTCGATTTTTACAATTATGGCGCCGTGTTCGATATGCTGGCGGCAGCGGTCAACCGGTTCTCACCGCTCGGTGTCTATGAAACCCGCCACCTGCTGAACGCGACTTTCGGCATCGTCGGTCTGGCCGGGTGCTGGAAGCTAGGCCGCGCCCTCGGCGGACCTCGCGTTGCCTTCTTCGCGCTCGTCTTCCTGCTGCTAACGCCAAATTATTATGGCCAGATGTTCAACAACCCGAAGGATATACCCTTCGCGGTCAGCAGCGTCTGGGCGAGTTATTACATCGTGCGGATCCTGCCGAGCCTGCCTCGGCCGCCGCGGCGGCTGCTGCTCAAGCTGGGGCTGGCGATCGGCCTTGGGATGGGGGTGCGGGTCGGTGGCCTGCTGTTCCTGTGCTACCTCGGACTGATCCTGGGATTGTGGGGATGCTGGAAAGCGGTCGCCGACAGACGGCCACTGGCCATAATCGGCCTTGGGTGGACTTGCTTCTGGCGGGTGTTCCTGCCGCCGCTGGCGATTGCGACCAGCATCATGTTGTTTTTCTGGCCCTGGGCGCAGCAGAACCCGATCGAGAACCCGCTGCGCGCTCTCGCCTTCTTCTCGCACCAGACCTTTCCATTCCGTACTCTGTTCGACGGCCGCTTCGTACCGGCCGAAGACCTGCCGTGGACCTACCTGCCGAGCTACATCCTGCTCGCGCTTCCGGAGTTGTCTCTGGTGCTGGTTGCCGCCGCGCCGGTATTGGCGCTGCTCGCGATCGTACGCGCTTGGCCGCGGCTGCAGTGCGAGCGTGTGCTTGGCCTGTTCCTGCTCGGGTTCGCGATCGCCTTTCCGGTTGCCTATGCGATTGCGATCAAGGCGGTTCTGTTCGATGGCATGCGCCACTTCCTCTTCGTCTTGCCGCCGATTGCGGTTGTAGCCGCATTGGTCGCAGACCGCGGGCTCGCCCGTCTCGGGACTGTCCCGTACCGCCGACCGGTTTATGCCGCGCTGGCGCTGTACGGGATTGGCCATGTCGCGGTCATGGCGATGCTGCACCCCGACCAGTACGTCTACTACAATGCCTTTGTTGGCGGCGTTGACGGCGCCCAACGCAAGTTCAAGCTCGATTATTGGGCGAACTCCTACGCCGAGGCGGTGCGCGGCCTCGAAGGCTATTTGCGTACCGAATACGGCGCCGATTTCGAGGAACGCGAATTCACAGTCGCGGTTTGCGGCCCACCGCTCTCGGCCCGCTACTACTTCCCCGATAATTTTCGGCTGACACACAAGCGCGATACCGCCGAATTCTTTATTGCCTTCACCAAGGATAATTGTGACCAGTTGCTGCCTGGCCGCACGGTATACCGGGTGGAACGCATGGGCGTGCTTCTGTCGGTCGTGTTGGACCGGCGGGACATCGTGGCAGAGCGACGAATGGTGAAGCGCCCGTTCGCGGGTGCTGCCACCAACTCAAACGCCATCCTGCAGGTTCAGTGACAGCCGCTCTGGGAGGCCCGCCTGGACCGCGCCGAATACGAGAAGCTCGAACTGGTCGAAGACCGAATGTGGTGGTTCGCGGCGGCGCACGCCAACCTGCTTGCTCTATACAGGCGTTCGAGTCGGCTTTGCGAAGGGGCTGAGGCGACCTCGAAGCCGCTGCTTGACGCCGGCTGTGGCACCGGTGGTTTTCTCACCAAACTCGCCGCGGCTAACCCAGGTCGGACGGTGATCGGATTAGATGCGGACGCGTTCGCCGCGAGAATTGCCAGGCGCAAGAGCGGGCGGCCAATCTGCGTTGGTTCGGTAAATGCTCTACCCTTCGCCGATGGAGCGTTCCGCGCCATCTTCAGCGCGGATGTATTGTGTCACCGGGACGTCGACGAACTGACGGCGCTCGGGCAATTCCGCCGCTGCCTAGCCCAAGGAGGGCTATTGCTGCTGAACCTTCCCGCCTATCAATGGCTGCTCTCACGGCATGACACCGCGGTCGCCAATGTCCGCCGGTACAGCCGAGATCTAGTCACTGGCTTGTTGTGTGCTGCCGATTTTCGACTGCTCGACCTCAGCTATTGGAACACCATATTATTGCCGGTGATGGTGATTACCCGCAAGTTGCTGCCGGCGAAACGGACCAGCGATGTCGGCCTGCAGCCGACAGCTGCTGAGGCAGTTGGCACGCTTGCGACCGACGCTGAACGAAAATTGCTGGAGCACGGCTTGGCCCTGCCCTTCGGCGGCTCTCTGCTTGCTGTCGCAACAAATCGAGGCAACGGCAATGCCTGATACGACACCGCAATCGGCGGGCCCCAAGCCGAGTTTCGCGTTATCGATCGTGATCCCCGTCTACAACGGCGCCGCCAGCATCGGTGAATTGGTAGCGGCGCTCGAGCGATTGCAGATCGCAGGTGGGCACGAGATCGTGCTCGTCAATGACGGCAGCCCCGATGACAGTCTTTCGATCTGCCGGACGCTTGTCGAGGACGCGCGCGTGCCAATCACGTTGGTCGACTTGTCGCGCAATTACGGTGAACACAATGCGGTGATGGCCGGGCTGCGCCACGCGAGCGGCGCGCATATCATCACAATGGACGACGATCTGCAGAACCCGCCGGAAGAGGTAGAGCGACTACTGGCCTTCGCTCAGGCCACCGGGCGCGAGGTCGTCTATACCTACTACGATGAGAAGCAGCATGCACGCTGGCGCAACCTTGGAAGCCAATTCACCAACTGGGTCGCCGGTTTCGTGCTCGACAAGCCGAAAGGGTTTTACCTGTCGAGCTTCCGCTGTATGAGCGCGTTTGTCGTGCACGAGATCACCCGATACGATGGACCATTTCCGTATGTCGACGGGTTGATCCTGCAAGTAACGCAAAATATTGATCGCCTGCTGGTGCGCCACCTGCCGCGTGCGATCGGCCGGAGCAACTACACGCTGCGCCGACTGCTGCGGTTGTGGATGAGCATGTTTGTGAATTTCTCGGTGATGCCCCTGCGCATCAGCACAATGACAGGCTTCGGACTGAGCCTCCTCGGTGGCGTTGGCGGCCTCGTCGCGATCGGTGAGGCCCTTTTCTATACGCCACCCCCCGGCTGGGCTTCGCTTATGGCCGCAGTGATGCTGCTATCGGGCGTTCAGCTGATGATCCTCGGGATCGTTGGCGAATATCTCGGCCGCCTATATTTGACGGCAAATCATAAGCCACAATCTATAATAAAATCCGTGATCCGCGGCGACACCGCGGTATCGGCTAAGGCTCCGCCGCTGCGCGTGCGCGGGCGTCGGTGAGGTTGCCGAGGTGGCGCTCTCCTATGTGAGCCTTGTCGCTGCGATTCTGTTCGGCATTGCGGGGCAGATCACGTTGAAATCTGGGGCGATAGGGGCAAGCACGCTCGCCGCGCAGTTCCTCAATCCGCTGACGATGGTAGGTATCGCGATCTACTTCATCGCCGCCGTCTGCTACATCATCGCGTTAAACAAAATTCCGGTTTCGGTAGCGTTTCCGTCGGTGGCGGCGAGCTATGCGATCGTCGCGGTGCTGGCGCACCTCCTCTGGAACGAGCCGTTCGGCTGGGCTCAGCTCGGCGGCATCGTTCTGATCGGCAGCGGCATTATTCTGATCCACCAGAGCTGAGCCGCTGAACTCGGCGTTCAACGGGCTCGGAAAAATTCGCAGAACTTGGCAGCGACGCAATCAATTGCAGCATCACCCAACTGCGGGTACATCGGCAGGCTTAGAATTTCCCGACAGGCCTGCTCCGTCTCGGCCAAACCGCTTGGCCCGATTGCGACATTGCGGTAGGCCGGCTGCAAATGGACGGGTACCGGGTAATGAATGCCGGTGCCGATCCGAGCAGCGCGCAAGTGCTCGCGCAGGCGGTCCCGCTTGGGCGTGCGCACCACATATTGGTGAAAGACATGCGTTCGCTCGGCATGGCGGCAGGGCAGATCAAGCGGCAATTCACCAAGCGCGTCGTCATAGCGAGTAGCGATCGCCTGGCGGCGGGCATTGTCATCACCCAGCCGAGGCAGTTTGAGCCTAAGGATCGCGGCCTGGATCGGGTCGAGGCGCGTGTTGATGCCGGAAACGGCACTGACATAGCGCTCGCGCCAGCCGTATTCGCGGATTTCGCGCGCCGCAGCGGCAAGACCGGCATCCTCGGTCGTGACCATCCCAGCATCGCCAAGGGCACCGAGATTCTTGGTTGGGTAGAAGCTGAAACAGGCGAAATCGCCGAACGAGCCTACCATGCGGCCGCGATACTGCGCCCCATGGCTCTGCGCACAATCCTCGATCACGCGCAACCCGTGCGCCCGCGCAACTTCGAGTAGCGGCGCCAGATCGGCGGGCTCGCCATAAAGATGCACCGGCAAAACCGCCGCGGGGCGGCCTGGCGGCGGTTGTCGCAATGCGGCTTCCAGAGCCGACGGATCGATCGTGAAACCGCCCGATTCGATATCAAGCAACACCGGAACGGCACCGGCACGCTCGATCGCCGCGACTGTCGCGACGGCTGTGTGCGAGACGGTGAAGACAAGGTCGCCGGCACCGATGCCGCAGGCGCGCAATGCCAGTTCGATCGCGTCGGTGCCGCTGCCGGTGCCGATCGCGTCTCCAACCCCGAGCCATTCGGCAAATGCGTGTTCGAAAGCCTCTACCTCCGGGCCAAGAATGTACTGTCCGCTCTCGAGAACCCGCCGGATAGCGGCGTCAATCCCGGCCTGCACTTCGAGATATCCAGCACGCGGATCGGTTTGCGGGATAGATGTCCGATTCACTTCGGCGTCAAACATAGGAAGACAGATTCTTTCGATAATAATCGATCGAGCGCACCAGCCCCTCGGCTAATGACAGCCGCGGCTGCCATTGCGCCAGGTCGCGGAAGCGATGGTCGTCCGTGATGAAATCGCCGATATCGATGCGCTTGCGCTCGGCCGGGAATTCGCGGATCTCGTAGCGGGCGCCGCCACTAGCGCGGGCCAGCGCCTCGGCGACTTCGACCAGGCTGTAGGGCGCGTCGCCGCCGACGTTGAGGGCCAGCCCCTCGGTTTCCGGGGTCATCGCAGCGCAGAGAAAGGCCTCGGCGGCATCTTCGACATAAACCATGTCACGGCGCTGTTCGCCGCCCCAAACCTCGAACGCTTCCCCCTCAAGGGCGCACCGCAGCCAGATGCCGAGAAAATTCTGCTTGGCATCCCTGATTCGCATCCCCGGTCCATAGACGTTGGTCAGCCGCAACGACCGGGTTTTGAGCCCATACACGTCCCGAAACAGCAGGTGATAGGCCTCGCCGGCCATCTTGTTGACGCCGTTGACGTCGGCCGGGCGCAGGGGGTGATCCTCATCCACCGGCACGTAACGCGGGCGGCCGTAAATCTGCCGTGTGCCGGCGTGGACGATCGTGATCTCCGGCGCGATTACTCGGCACAATTCGAGCAGCTGTAGTTGCGCCGTGCAATTGACCGCTAGGTCGTGCTCGGGTGCGTGCATCGAGTCGAGGTGACTGGTCTGCGCCGCCAGATCGAACAGGAAATCCTGGCGGTCAAGCAAATGCCGCATCGCGGCGCCGTCGCGGATGTCCGTGATGTTGAGTCGCACGCGCTCGCGAATATCGGCGATGTTGGCAGGATTGGCGCCCGATTCCGGCACCATGCTGTCGACCAGAAGCACGTCGCTGCCGAGGCCGATGAGACGCCGCGCCACGGCCGAACCGATCAGCCCGACGCCGCCGGTGATCATCACTCGCGCGCCGCGAAACCCCTCAAACCGCGAATCGGAACCCAATTTCTTCCTTCCTTGTCCCGACCGCCGCCGCTTTCCGACGACCGGGCCGACAGGCCACCTCATTGACTGGGCAGGGCTTTTAGCCCGCCGAGCCGGACCGGTCGAGGTGGCGACTTGACGCCGCCTGGCGACCGACTAGGACGCAGAACGAGCCAGTAACTCCGCTATTCCAGGATCTTGCGACGTGATGCATCGGTTGTTTGCTCAGGCATCGGCGCTCTTCATTGCGGCGCTGCTTGCCGGCTGCGCCGGGACACCGCCGCCCGGGACAGGCGGTCGCGTCTGTCTTGCCGAGCTGTCACGACACGATGTCGACTTTCGGCCGGCTGATGCCGAGAACCCGCGTGACGCGCGATGTGCCGTCGACACGGCGGTTCGGGTCCGACGCATCGAGGCGGCGCTGAACCGGCCAGCAATGATGAGCTGTGGCCTCGCCAGCCGGCTTGACGAGTTTGAGCGCGAAATTGTCCAGCCGGCGGCCCGCAGCGAGTTCGGGGAGCGCATTGCCCGCATCGATCATCTCGGTGCCTTTTCCTGCCGCGCCAACACGCAGTTACGCGGCCGCTTCAGCGAGCACGCCTTTGGCCGAGCCATCGACATCTCAGGTTTCCGGCTCGCCGACGGCACCCAAATCAGCGTCGAGCGCGACTGGTCAGGATCCGGGGCAAAGCGCAGTTTTCTGCACCGCATCGCGCGCGGCGCCTGCCGCTACTTCTCGGTCGTGCTGACGCCCGATAGCAACGCCGATCATTACAACCACTTTCATTTCGACATCGGCCCGGGCCGATCGTGCACCGAGGCGTAGTCGAGCGTCTCTTCCAGCAACGGCAGCCATTGCGGCGCAAGCTCGGCTATCGGCGACGCCGCAGTCTCCTCATAGAGGCAGCGCGCCTCGACCGCGGGGCCGCGGCGATCGCCCATCGCAAGGATGCGTGCAGTGCGCTGTACGCGGCCCTGCGGCAGGACCACGATGTCGCCGACCCGGACGGTATAGCTCGGTTTTCGAACCGTGGCGCCGTTGACAGCGACGAGCCCGGCGGCGCAGAGGCGGGCGGCAAGCGAGCGGCTTTTCGTTAGACGGGCGAACCACAACCACTGGTCGAGGCGACACTTGGCGCGATCAGAGGTGTCTGCCGGAGTCACGCCAGCTTCAACTCCTTGAGCTTGGCAAAGGGATGGCCCTCGGCCGGTCGCGGAACCCGCGGCAGCTCCGCCCTTGCCGGTCGGCGGCGCCGCGCCCTCGCGACGACCAGCTCATCTCCCTGTCCTGCCGTCGCGCGGAACCCGAGCGCCGGCAGAACCCGGCGCAGATCGGCCACCGTAATACCAGCGATCGCGGCCAGTTCCATGTCGGCGGCGAAACGGCCGCCGCGGGATCGCTGGCGCAGCAGCGCGGCGAGGCGCTCGAGCCGGTCGGGGGTCAGGGCGAGTCCGTCGACGATGCGGCGACCGATTGCCACATAATACGATTCCGGCAGGCTTGGATCGACTGGAAGCGCCTTACCATGTTTGCGGCCGCGGGGCAGCGGTGGCACCGGCCGACCATACCGCACCGCCCATAACAACGCCCGAAAGGCGATGCATTCGGCCCCGAGCATCGATTCGACATAAACTGTCTCGGTGCCGAAACGCACCCCGACGCGGCCAAGGGCGCGCCGGCTCGCACCGCCGAGGTGGCGCAGCTGCGTCGCCACGGCAGTACTGGGTACGCAGCCGAGGCTGTCGGCCAGTTGGAAGGCGATACCGCGACCACTACCGTCAAGCGGCAGAGCACTGGCCGCAAAGAGTGGGCTTAGGCGCCGCTCGATCTCGCTACGAATGAAGGATTGCAAGCGCTGGCGCACCCGCTCCCGAGCATCGCCCTCGAGCAGATCGCCGGCGATCACATCGACCCGCGGCGTAAGCAGGGAGTCCCCTGCACTGAGCCGTCCCACAGGATCGCCCCGCCACATCACCCGGCCGGTCTCGTCGATCAGGAGCTCGCTGTCCGCCTCGGCGGCGAGGCGCCGCGCCCGGGCAGCCACCTCGCTGCGCAGTGCCCGCTGCGCCGCGGCTACGAGGCTGCGGGCCGCGTCGTTGGCGTCAGGATCAGCAGTGAAGCGGAACCCGTCGAGCCGGCCGACAGGCGCACCCTCGACGCATACCTCGCCATTTTTTGCAATTGAGGCGAGCAGCTCGCCATCGGCGGCACGCTGCCGTACGAGCACGGCCGAACGGCTATCGACGAAACGCTGCGTGATCCGGTCGTGGAGCGCATCGGAGAGACGATCCTCAATCGCCCGGGCACGCTCCTGCCAATCGGCCGCGCCGTCGAGCCAATCGCCGCGATGGGTGATGTAGGTCCAGGTACGGGTATGGGCGATCCGCGCCATCAGCGTGTCTATGTCGCCATCGGTGCGATCGAGTTGGCTCATCTGCGAGCCGACCCATGCACCCGGCAGGCGCTCCTCCGGCCCGGCGAGATGACCGAAACAATGCGCCAGGAACCGCGCGTGGCTGTCGCTCATCACTTTACGGAAATCGGGGATTTGGCAAACCTCCCAGAGGAGCCGCACCGCGGCGGGGCTGGTGGCGCGCGCCGCGACCTCGGTGTTGCGCGCCAGCAATTGCAGCGCGCGGTGATCGTCCGCGTCGCGGGTCTGGACCAAGCCGGGCATCGGCGGCCGCTCGTCCAGGCTGCCCAACAGTGCCCCAACCGACTGGAACCGTAGCCGCGGGTTACGCCAAGAGATGCGGGTCAGCGGCTCGAACCGGTGGTCCTCGACAGCGGAGACGATGGCCTGGTCGAGCGGTCCTTCCTCGGCGGTCGTGCCGAAGGTGCCGTCGCTCATGTGGCGGCCGGCGCGGCCGGCGATCTGGCCGATTTCCGCAGGCGACAGCCGGCGCGGGCCGCGGCCGTCGAACTTGCCGAGCCGGGCGAACGCGACATGGTCGAGGTCCATGTTGAGCCCCATGCCGATCGCGTCGGTGGCGACTAGATAATCGACCTCGCCAGCCTGAAACATGCCCACTTGGGCATTTCGGGCGCGCGGGCTTAACGCGCCGAGTACAACAGCGGTGCCGCCACGCTGTCGCCGCACCACTTCGGCCAGGGAAAACACATCTGCCACCGCGAAGGCGACGACGGCGCTGCGCGGCGGCAACCGCGTTACCTTTTTGTAACCCGTATATCTCAGCGTCGAAAACCGCGGCCGGCTCACATACTCGGCGTTTGGAACGAGCCGTCGCATCAGCGGCCGGATCGTATCGGCGCCAAGAAACATCGTTTCGGTCAGACCCCGCGCATGCAGCAGCCGGGCGGTAAAGACGTGGCCGCGCTCGGGGTCGACACACAGCTGGATTTCGTCGACGGCGAGGAACTCGACTGGGCGGTCGAGCGGCATCGATTCAACGGTACAAATGAAATAGGTCGGGTTCGGTGGGAGGATCTTCTCCTCCCCGGTGATCAGCGCGACCGAGCGCGCACCCCGCAATTTGACGACCCGGTCATAATTCTCACGTGCCAAGAGGCGGAGCGGGAACCCGATCATCCCGCTCTGGTGGTCGAGCATGCGCTCGATCGCGAGGTGCGTCTTGCCGGTGTTGGTGGGCCCGAGGACCGCGACAAGGCGCGGCGCTGAACGGAGCATCGCCATACCGAAGGTATCGGGTCGCCGCAGCGCCGGCGCAAGGGTCTAGCCGCCCAGGAGGGCAGACGCGCGACGTTGTGCCCCGGATTCGGCCAATTCGTGTGAGCCGAATATCGCGGCGGAAGCCCACGACCGGATTAAAGTTAACGGATCGTTTGCCAATCTAGGTAAAGCTGCGATTGTCGGCAACGGATGGGAAAAATGGTCGAGCCGCGGCATAGCCTCCGCGAATCGCTACTGGAGAATTTTTGCGCGCAGCTCGGGACCACGCTCGGGCAGCGACACCCGGGCTTTGCCCTCGTCGCTGCACAGCGGGACGCCGAAACTGCGGCCGTAGTGGCTCAAGCTGAGGCGCAGGCGGCGATCACCGCCGATCGGGCTAAGACAAAATTCCTCGCCAATATGAGCCATGAGTTGCGGACCCCGCTCAATGCAATCATCGGCTTCTCCGAACTGATGAAACTGCCGAGCCTTCCGGCCGGCGAACAGTATTCCGAATACGCCGGCTATATCCATGAGGCGGGTACGCTATTGCTGGAAATCGTCAACGGCCTGCTCGATCTAGCCCGCATCGAGGCCGGAAAACTGCAATTGCACGATGAATGGGTTGTGCTTGCAGATGTCTTGCATCTGGCCGTGATGACCGTACGCCCGATCGCCGAAAAGAAAGATATCAAACTTGCGGCAGAGCCGGATGCGCCGGACATTGCGGTCCTGGTCGATCAGACCCGCTTTAAGCAGATCCTACTGAACCTGCTCTCGAATGCCCTTAAGTTCACTCAAGCCGGCGGTCGGGTCAGCGTCGCCACTGCAATTCGCGACGGCGGCGAGCTAGTCATCGCGGTCGTGGACTCCGGCATCGGGATAGCGCCGGAGCACATCGAACGGGTCTTCGAACCGTTTGAGCAGATCGCAGATCACCTGACGCGGCAGAACGAGGGTACGGGACTCGGGCTCTCGATCGCGCGTGCTTTGACCGAGCTGCATGGCGGCCGGCTGTCGCTGCGCAGCACGGTCGGCGTTGGCACGACCATTGAACTGCACCTGCCGAGCGAGCGGGTCGACTCGGACACCAACGATAGCCGCTTGATCGCGAGTGGCAATCCACCCCTAGAAAATATGGACGAGCATGGACGGTAGCGATCTCTTCCCTGACGCCGATCTCCGCATCGGCCGCATCATCGCCGTATCGGCCTCGCAAGCGATTGTTCTGCTCGAGCCGCAAAAAGGTGATGGCAGAGACGGAAACGCCTGGCCGCTCGAAATGGGCACACTGGTCAAGGCGCGGACACGGCCCTCGACCGTCTTCGGCTTAGTTACGGGCCTTCGGGTTCCACTACCGAGCCTGGAACCGTCAGAAAAGGATCTGAAGCTCGTCGAAGTCGATTTCGCCGGCGAGATCATGAACGAGCCGGATAGCGGTGGCGCGTTTCGCCGCGGCGTATCGGCCTACCCGGCGCTGGAAGAGCCGATCTATCTCGCGAATGCCGGCGATTTGGCAAAGGTCTATGCCCAGCCCACGGTCGCCACCGCGCGGATCGGTACAATCCACCAGGACAGTGCGATCCCCGCTTATGTGTTAACCGACGAGCTTTTCGGTAAGCATTTCAGCATCGTCGGTACGACCGGATCAGGCAAATCATGCGTTGTCGCAACGATCCTGCGCGCCGTAATCGAGCGCAACCAAAACGCGCATGTTATGCTGCTCGATCCACACAGCGAGTATTCGCAGGCTTTTGGCGATCAGGCGGCGGTGCTAAGCCCGGGCGACGCACTCTACCTGCCCTACTGGCTGTTCAATTTCGAGGAGCTGGCCGAGATCGTGCTCGGCTCGGGCCCGAGCCCCGAGCATGTGAAGGTACTAGGCGACGCGATCCTCGCTGCTAAGCAACAAGCCTTCGGCAAAGTCGGGTTGGACCGGGTTGGCACGATCGACACCCCGACACCCTACCGGATTTCCGACGTTTTGCGTGTCCTTGACGCCGCGATGGGTAGTCTCGAACGCCCCGAAAGCGTCGCTGCCTATAATGCCGTTAAGGCGCGCATTACGGCGCTGCAGGGCGACGCTCGCTACGGCTTCGTCTTCGCGTCGAAACTGACCTTGCGGGATGAACTGTCGGAGATTCTCGGCCGACTATTCCGGATCCCGGTCAATGGGAAGCCGATCACGATTCTCGACCTGTCCGGTGTGCCGTCGGAGGTGGTGAATGTCGTCGTCTCGGTGTTGTGCCGGCTCGCCTTCGATTTCGCGCTGTGGAGCGAGATCCCGGTGCCGATCACGATCGTCTGCGAGGAGGCGCATCGTTATGCGCCACGCGACCGCGAGCTCGGTTTCGAGCCGACCAAGCGGGCGCTGTCGCGGATAGCAAAGGAAGGTCGAAAATATGGGGTATCGCTTTGCGTCGTCAGCCAGCGTCCGTCCGATCTGGCACCTGAGCTGCTGTCCGAATGCAACACGATCTTTGCGCTTCGTATGACCAATCAGATCGATCAGGACATCGTGCGTGGCGCGGTGCCCGAGGCGTCGCATGGGCTGATGAACTTTCTACCGGCGCTGCGCAATGGCGAAGCCATCGCCGTCGGTGAAGGAGTGTCGGTGCCCATGCGCATCTGCTTCGATTTGCTGCCAGAGGATTGCCGACCGAAAAGCGCAACCGCTTCCTTTAGCGCGGCTTGGTCGCAGGACAACGACACCGGGCTCGTCGAGCAGGTCGTCGAGCGCTGGCGGCGCGGCATCCGGCACGCGACCGCATGATGAGAGCGGTGGCCCGGAGGTTCACATCCCAACTCTTCGTTTGCGCGTAAAGGAAAAGTTAAATACTATATCGTGATCGTGTTGCGGCAAACATTCGAGGGGGTTTGTCTTGCCCGCCGAAATTCGACACATCGTCTTCTGCTCGTCCGAGATTGCCGCCGCGGTGCGTGAATACCGGCGGCAGGTGCACCGCCCCCTGCCGGCAGGAGCATTGCGGCGCCTCGACATGAGTTGCGCCACGGGCGGGGGGGTCAGGCTCGCGATCGAGATCGCGCCGGATAGTGGCGGCTCACCGCAAACTGCCGAGCTGGGCAACGCCGAGCTCGCTGACGCGCTGATCCAATATTGCGAGACGCACCACATCCCGCTGCCCCTGACCGGAACCAAGGCACTGCAGCGATTCGGCGAGAACCTGTTGTTGATCGTCACCAATAATCTCAAGGGATCGGGTTGGCCGCTGTCCGCATCGCTGTCGCGACGTGCCCCGGCCGCGGCCGAAACGGAGCGCGAGACCGAAGCGGTCAGCCCAGCTTGATCCAGGTCAGCTCGTGCCTGTTGTGGAACAGGTGGCGCAGCTGAGAGCCTGGGATTGCTGCGAAACGTGCCGCGGCCGTGTGGTCGGTTGCGCCCTGAAATTTGACCGTGCAGACGAAGCGACGGCAGGTTCCAGCCGCGAGCCAGCGCTCGATCAACGCCAATAACCGCGCCGGATAGCAGACCACATCCGAAAACAGCCAGTCGACCTGGCCGACCTTCGCCGGGTCAAGCGCGAAGACGCTTTCGGTTCGATGTTCGATACTAGGCAGGCGCGCGATCTCCGACGCGAGCGGCGCCCTATCGACGCTGATCACGCGGGCCCCCATGCGCTGCAGCGCCCAGCTCCAGCCGCCGGGACTGCTGCCGAGATCGAGGCAAGTCTCGCCCGGTCTCGGGTGCTGCCCGATCAGCGTCAACGCTTCCCATAATTTCAAATAGGCGCGACTTGGGGGGCCGGTGCGGTCTTCTACAAAGCGAAGCTCACCGTTTGAAAAGGCGCTGCTGCAGTGCGGAGCGGCGAGCAGCGTCTGCGGATCAATCAGGGTCCAAGAACCAAGTGGCGCCACGGGCGGCGGCTCCCCGAAGACCAGCGGCCGCGCGGAGATCTTTGGCAATTGCGCCTGGATCAGTGTTGCGCGGCGGTGATGGTGCGGGGCGTACACGGCCCAATTGCGCTGAATTCCGCGTAATTTCCTTGCCGCATCGGTGATGGACGCGATCTCGATGATAACGGGATCGAACCAGACATTCTGGGCCCAGGCCGCCGCCCGCGGTGCTCCCGCCGAAGCGAGCAGCCGTTCGGATGACCAGTCGGCACCGCCGAGTTCATGCATCAATTCACCGACGAAACCCTCGGCGGCGAGGTATGCGGTGCGGTGATCCGGGAGATTCAGCATGGTTCGCACTGACTGTCGCGAGCGACAAACCCTTGGCGGCATCGGGCGGGTTTGTCAAAGTACCGGGCATGGATCGCGACGATGACGACATCGCGTCACTCACCCGAATGATCGAACGGGCGCGCCGCGCCCTCGTCTTCACTGGCGCCGGTATCAGCACAGAATCCGGCATCCCCGATTTCCGCAGCCCGGGCGGCATCTGGACCAAGATGGCGCCGATCGATTTCGACAGCTTTCTCGCGTCCGACGCATCCCGGCGCGAGACTTGGCGCCGCCGCTTTGCGATGGAGGACACCTTCCAGGCTGCCATGCCGAACCGCGGTCATCGCGCCGTCGACGCGCTGGTCCGCCGCGGCAAAGTCAGTGCGGTGATCACGCAGAACATCGATGGACTGCACCAAGCCTCCGGGATTCCGGACGACAAGGTCATCGAACTGCACGGCAACACCACTTACGCGACTTGTCTTGATTGCGGCGACCGCTATGAAATCGAGGACCTTCGTACCGCGTTCGAGCGGGACGGGCTGGCACCGCGCTGCACTCGGTGCCGCGGTTTTGTAAAGACCGCGACGATCTCGTTCGGCCAGGCGATGCCTGAGCAAGCGATGCGGCGCGCCGAAATGGAGACAAGGGCGGCCGATCTGTTCATCGTCCTCGGTTCGTCGCTGGTGGTGTATCCGGCCGCCGGATTTCCGGAAATGGCGAAGCGCAACGGCGCCGCATTAGCGATCGTCAACCGCGAGCCGACCGGGCTCGACCGCGTCGCCGATCTGGTTTTGCACGATGGGATCGGTGACGTGATGGGTGCCGCCGTCGGGGTCAACTGAAGCACGGGAGAAAGCTGATGAGGCTCGATGGCAAGGTAGCGCTGATCACCGGGGCGGCGTCGGGCATGGGCGCCAGCATGGCACGGATCTTTGCCCGCGAGGGCGCCAAGGTGACGATTGCCGACATGCTGGACGATGAGGGCAAGGCGATTGCCGCCGAAATCGTGCAGAGCAACGGCGCGGCGATCTTCCGGCACCTCGACGTGACCAGCGAGGCCGAATGGCAGACGGCGGTCGAGGCAACGCTCGCCGCCTTCGGTAAGCTCGACATCCTGGTGAACGATGCAGGGATTAGCGGCAGCAACGTCGACGACCTGTTCGATACCGCCGCCTGGGAACGGATCATGGGGATCAACTCGACCGGTACGTTCCTGGGCTTGAAACATGCGATCCCGGCCATGCGCGCGGCCGGGGGCGGATCGATCGTCAACCTCTCGTCGATCTCTGGGGTGACCGGACAGCGCGGCATTCATGTCGCCTACAATGCGTCGAAAGGCGCGGTGCGGACGCTGACAAAAGCCGCCGCCGTGCAGCACGGCCGCCACAATATCCGGGTCAATTCGGTGCATCCCGGGCTGATGCCGCCGATGCGTACCTCTGGACGCACAGCCGATCCGGCGGTGCGCGCCAAGATGCTCGAAGGGGTACCGCTCGGCCGCGCCGGGCGAGTCGAGGAGGTAGCCAATGCGGTGCTGTTTCTCGCTTCGGACGAAGCATCGTATATCACCGGCACCGAACTCTACGTCGATGGCGGCTTTCTAGCCGTATAACAGGCGAGGCGCAGATGGTCGAAAGCGTCTCAGCCGGAGCGGCCTGAACCCCTTCACTCCGCCGCTCGCGCGCCCGCCCGCGCCGCCTCGGTAGGCGCGGCTGCCGTCTCCTCGGCGAGAGTGAGGTTGTCCTTGATGAGCCGTAGCGCGCCAGTCAGTTGCGCACGCGCCGCCGGACTCATCCCCTCGCATGCCTCCTCACGCACCTGCTGATTCACCGCAAGGATCCGGTCGAGCGCCGTCCAACCGGCTTGTGTCAACCAGAGCGTACGAACCCGGCGATCGGTCGGATGCAGATGCCGCTCGACCAAGCCTTCCTCATGCAGTCGATCGAGCATCCGTACCAGCGCGATCGGCTCGATATCGAGCATCGCCGCCACCGCGGCTTGGCTCTCTCCCTCGTGCCGCGCGATCGACAACAGCACGCGCGCCTGATGCCGAGTAAAAGGCAACCCCGTCTGCCGCGCGCGGCGCTCGAAATTGCGCCGCATTAACCGCCCGATATCGTGGATCAGCGCCCCGATATTCGGCTGCAGTGTCGCGGAATCGGGCCGTTCCGCCTCCGCTGCCCGCATCAGTGGCACGACGTCATTCCGCGGCGCCATGGGGATCCTCCGCCAGCCCCGGACTTGAACGGTCGGTCAGCGCCGCCTGGATGCGCGATCTCCGTCGCGAACCACCGAGCGCGTGGCTGAGGCGGTCGAGATAGAGATAAATGACCGGGGTTGTGTACAGCGTAAGCCATTGCGAAATCAGCAGCCCGCCGACGATCGCAATGCCCAACGGGCGCCGCAATTCCGAACCTGCGCCGCCGCCGATAGCAATCGGCAGGCTGCCGAACAACGCGGCAAACGTCGTCATCATGATCGGGCGGAAACGCAGCAGGCACGCTTCATGAATCGCTTCGAGCGGACTCTTGCCCTGCTGGCGTTCGGCTGTCAGCGCGAAATCGATCATCATGATCGCGTTCTTCTTGACGATGCCGATCAGCAGGATCACTCCGACGATCGCGATCACCGTCAGGTCGTAACTGGCGGGAATTCGCGCCGCCGGATCGAATAAGTCGAGGAAGCCGAAATGCCCCGGCGGCGTATAGCCCGGCCGCGGCCATAGGATAAGCGCCAGCAGAGCGCCGACACCGGCCGAAGGCAGAGACGAAAGGATCGTGATTGGGTGGATGTAGCTCTCGTAGAGGACGCCGAGCACGATATAGACAACGAGGATCGCCGCGGCGACGAGAAGCGGCGTCGATGAAAGAGAGGCCTGGAAGGCCTGCGCAGTGCCCTGGAAGGCGCCGTTGACGGTCGCCGGCAGTTGCAGCTGCCGCTCCAGCGCCTGGATCCGCTCCACTGCATCGCCAAGGGCAATGCCCGGCGAGAGATTGAACGAGATCGTCACCGCCGGAAACTGCCCCTGGTGGCTGACCATCAAGGGTTCGACTTTCGGGGCAAAGTGGGCAAAGCTGCTAAGCGGGATCTGAACCCCGTTGGGACCGGAGACATAGAGCTTCGATAATGCGTTAGGATCGCTCTGGAACTCCGGCTTGACCTCGAGGATCACCTTGTACTGGTTCGTCGAGGTGTAGAAGGTCACGACCTGTCGCTGTCCGAACGCGTCATACAGGGTCTCATCGATCAGCGAGGTCGAGATCCCCATTCGAGCGGCGGCATCGCGGTCGATGTCGATCGCCAGATGCGGCGCGGCAATCTGTTGGTCAGACGCAACGTCCTGCAGCTCCGGCATCTTTTGCATTGCCGCTTCGACAATCGGCGACCAGTGGTTCAGCTCGGCGCTGTCGGTGTCGGTCAGGGTGTACTGGTACTGGGTTCGGCTCAGCCGGCCGCCAACGCTGATGTCCTGGCCGGACTGCATGAAGAACTTGAGGCCGCGCACCGCCGCCACCTTGGGCCGCAGCCGCTGAATCACCTGGTCGGAGGTGACGTCGCGCTCGTCATGCGGCTTCAGCTGAATGAAAACGCGGCCGGTATTTTCCGTCGGGTTGTAGGCATAGGCGCCCGCGAAATAAAAGATGCCGGACACCGCCGGATCCTTGCCAACAATATCGGTAACTTGATGGATCAGTTCGGCCATGCTCGCGAACGAGATGTCCTGCCGCCCCTCGGCCTGGCCGAAGATGAAGCCCGTATCCTGTTGCGGGAAGAAGCCCTTGGGAATCTTGACGTAAAGCAGTCCCGTGCCGGCCATCAGCAATAACGTCGCAACCAACGTCACGAACCGGTGCCGGAAGACAAAGCGCAGGCCGCGGTCATAGCCGCGCAGCATCCATTGAAAGCCGTTCTCGGCTTGCCGACTGAGCCATCCGGGCGGCTTTTCTTCGTTATGTCCCTTCAGGAACAGCGAGCACATGACGGGCGTTAGGGTCAGCGAAATCATTGCCGAAGACACGACTGCGAGCGATACGACGACGGCAAACTCGCGGAACAGCCGGCCAATGATGCCGCTCATAAACAGCAGCGGAATAAACACGGCAATCAGCGAGAATGTGATCGAGATAATCGTGAAGCCGATTTGGCCGGCGCCCTTCAGCGCGGCTTCAAACGGGCGATCACCTTGCTCCAGATATCGCACGACGTTCTCGATCATCACGATCGCATCGTCGACGACGAAGCCGACCGAGATCGTCAGCGCCATAAGCGAGATATTGTCGAGGCTATAGCCGACCACATACATGACCGCAAAAGTCGCCAGCAACGACAGCGGCACCGCCACGCTCGGGATCACCGTCGCCCACAAGGTGCGCAGGAAGACGAAGATGACGAGGATCACGAGCCCGACCGTCAGCATCATCGTGAACTGGACGTCGTGCACGGCGGCGCGGATCACGATCGAACGGTCCGAGACCAGGTCGACATGCACCGAAGGCGGCACCGATTCCAGCAGCTTGGGCAGCATCCCCTTGACCGTGTCGACGACTTGAATGGTGTTCGCGCCGGCCTCTCGTTGGACTGCCAAGCCTTCGGCGGGCTTGTGTTCGAACCAGGCTCCGGTGCGCGCGTTCTGCACGCCATCAGTGATCTCAGCGATGTCGCTGAGCCGGACCGGCGCGCCGTTGCGCCAGGCGACGATCACATTCCGGTAGGCCGCCGCGTCGAAGAGCTGATCGTTGGTATCGAGGGTAACGGTCCGGTTTGCCCCTTCGAGATTGCCTTTCGGCCGATTGACACTCGCCGCGACCAGCGCATTTCGAACATCTTCCATGCCGACGCCACGCGCTGCCAACGCCGCGGGGTCGACCTGAACGTGAACGGCATAGGGCTTCTGCCCGAAGATCCGCGATTCCGATACGCCTTTCACTGTCGAGATGCGCTGCGCGATCACCGTGTAGGCGTAGTCGTCGATCCGGTAGATCGGCAGGCCGTCCGAATGAACGGCGTAGATCAGCACCGGCCGGTCGGCCGGGTTGGTCTTGCGGTAGACCGGCGGGTTCGGCAGGTCCTTCGGCAACAGACCTGTCGTGGCGTTGATCGCCTGCTGCACGTCCTGCGCCGCGGCGTCGATGTTGCGCTCCAGGTTGAACTGCAGCGTGATCATCGTCGAGCCGACGCCGCTGGCCGAGGTCATCTCGGCGAGACCGGTGATGGCCGCGAATTGCTGTTCGAGCGGCGTCGCGACGGCGGATGCCATCGTATCCGGGCTCGCGCCGGGATAGGTGGTGGTGACGGTGATCGTCGGGAAATCGACGTTCGGCAGGGCGGCGACCGGCAGCAGGTTGTAAGCGCCGATGCCGAAGACGAGGACGCCCAGCATCAGCAGCGAGGTACCGATCGGTCGGCGGATAAAAGGTTCGGAAATGCTCATTGAAGATGCTCCCGTCGCCGAGTCGGATTATGACGAGCCGCGTCTTGCGTGCGGCTCACCCTGAGGCTCCCGGATTTGTCTCCACTCTGACCCGAGCGCCATTGGTCAGGCGGTACTGCCCCTCGATGACGATTTTGTCGCCGGGCGATAGTCCCTTTTCGATAACGGCAACGCCGTCCTGCAGCGCGGTGACAGCCACCTCACGCCGCTCGACCGTGCCGTCCTGCTTGATCACATAGGCAAATTTGCCCGTCGGCCCATCCATGACGCTCTGCGCCGGCACCGTCGGAACCCCCCGGCGCGTGTTCAAAACCACCCGCACATTGGCGAATTCGCCGGGCCAGAGTCGCTCATCGGCGTTGTCGAAGGTCGCCTTCAGACGGATCGTACCGGTCGCCTGGTCGATCGCGTTGTCGATCAAGGTCAGCTTGCCGGTACCGAGCAAGGTCTGGTTGTCATTGCCATAAGCGAGGACCTTCAGCGGCTCCTGCGCCTGCCGCTCACGAACCTTGTGGGCCTGTTCCTGGGGCACCGTGAAACTGACGAAGATCGGCTTGACCTGGGTAATCGTCACCAGCCCGGCCGCGTCGGTCGCTCGCACCATATTGCCGATGTCGACAAGGCGGGCGCCGAGCCGTCCGTCGATCGGCGCGCGGATATCGGCATAGCCGAGGTTAAGCTGGGCCGCCTCGATCTGCGCCTCGTCGGCTTTAATTGCCGCCTGCACTTGTCCGACGGTTGCCTTCTGCTGATCGTAGCTCTGCTTGGTCTGAAAGCCCGAGGGGACAAGCTGCGCGTACCGCGCGAGGTCGGCCTGCGCGCTCGCCAATTGCGCCTCATCCTTTTGCTTGCTGGCCGACGCCTGGTCGAGCGCAGCCTGGTACGGGCGCGGATCGATCTGAAACAGCGATGCGCCCTTCTTGACATTTTGGCCTTCGGTAAACCCGACATTGACGATCTGGCCGTCGACCCGGCTCTTGATCGTGACGGTGTTGTAGGCCTGGACGCTGCCGATGCCGTTAACGAACACCGGAACATCAGCGGCGGTCACGATTCCGGCGGTGACCGGGACCCCCGGGGTGACGGGTGGCGGCGCCGGGTTTTCCGCGGCAATCGTTGATGTGCGCTCGCCCGCCAGGCGCAGCACCAGGCCCGTTCCTCCCATGGCGACGACCGCCAATCCCGCGATCAGAGCTTTTCTCATACAATGTGCCTCCGTTAGAACGGGCAATGTTCCAAGTATATTATAGACGTCTGCTATGTTTAGCGTCCCCGCAGCTCGTTTGCCCAGGGGGAAATCATCATCTATTGAGCGGCCGCTCCCGCAGCGAGCAAATGGCATGCCATGCCTAGGGGGCCGGCCCCTACCGGGACCGGCGCCGCCGCGCTTCCGCCGCGGCCCATTCCACGTCATCATTGGTCAAACAAAACTCCGTGAGGATCCGCCCAATGTCCGCTCATGACGCGCTGCGCACGATCCTGCCGGTCGCAGGCTTGGCAGAAGACCGCGCCCGCGCGGTCGAGATCACCGGCGGCACCGACCCGGTACTGCCGACACCGTTCCGGATCAGCGAGACCGCCGCCGCAGCGCTCGCCGCGACCGGGCTGGCGGTTTCCGATTTGTGGCAATTGCGCACGGGACGGCCGCAACAAGTCGCGGTCGATCTGCGGCAGGCGACCGCGTCGCTGCGCAGCGGCCATTACCTGAAAATGGAAAAGAGCGTGGTCTCGCACGAGCGCAACCCGGTGATGGGCATGTATCCGGCGAAGGATGGTCGCTGGAGCTACATCCACGCCAATTTCCCGAACCACCGCGCCGCCGCGCTGAAGGTGCTCGGTGTACCCGAGGACAAGGAGGCGGTGCGCCAGGCGGTGGCGAAATGGGACGCGCTCGAACTGGAAGAAGCGATCATCGCCGCCAAGGGGGCCGGCGGCATGGTGCGCAGTATGGCGGAATGGTCGCAGCACCCGCAGGCGGCCGCGATCGCCTCGCTGCCGCTGTTCGAGATCGTCAAGATCGGCGATGCGCCGGTCGAGAAGCTCCCGGCCGGCGACCGGCCGCTCTCCGGCGTGCGGGTGCTCGACTTGACCCGCGTGCTGGCGGGTCCAACGTGCGCCCGGACCCTGGCCGAGCATGGCGCCGACGTGCTGAAGATCACCGGCGCGCATCTGCCCAATCTCGGCTACCAGGAATTCGACACCGGGCACGGCAAGCTGTCGGCGCATCTCGATCTGCGCCAGCCGAAGGAGCTGGCGACGCTGAAAGAGCTTGTTCGCGAAGCGGACGTATTCTCGCAGGGCTATCGGCCGGGCGCTCTCGGCAATCGCGGCCTGTCGCCCGAGGAGCTGGCGCAGATCCGGCCGGGCCTCGTCTATGTGTCGCTGTGCGCATTCAGTCATGTCGGGCCATGGGCGTCGCGCCGCGGCTTCGACACGGTGGTGCAGAACGTCAGCGGCATCACCCTGCGGCAGGGCGAACTGTTCCCGGGCAAGGAGCCGGGGCCGCAATTCTATCCGGTATCGGCAATCGATTACCTGACCGGCTACCTGATGGCGTTCGGCGCGATGGTGGCGCTCGCGCGGCGGGCCAGGGAGGGCGGTAGCTGGCTGGTGCGGATCTCGCTGGCGCAGACCGGACGCTGGCTGGTCGGCCGCGGGCAGGTGCCGGAGGCCGAACTGAAGGACGTGCCGAAGGAGTTCACCGAGCCCGAACTGGCGCGCTGGTCGATCGAGACCGACACGCCGGCCGGTCGGCTGAAGCATCTGAAGCCGACCGTGCAGCTGTCGGAGACTCCGCCGTTCTGGGCGCGTCCCTCGGTGCCGCTCGGCTACAACGAGCCGGCCTGGCCGCCACGGCCGTGAAGACCAAGCGGCGGGCGAAAGCAAAACTCGCCGCGACGCCGGACGATCTGATCCGGACCGGCGCCGATGGCCGCATCCGGATGATCGCCAGGCGTCCGACACGGCGCCGACGCAAGCCGCCGCCGTGACCGCACCCCGATGAGCGATCTGGCCGGGTATGTGACGGATGTGCCGTATACGCGCGGGTTCAAGCCGATGCTGGCGCCGGCCTGGCTCGATCTCGTCGCCATTATTGCGGGATTTGCTCCGCCGGCGCGTGAGCGCGGCTTTACCTACTCCGACCTCGGCTGCGGCCAGGGTGTCACCATGGCAATCCTCGCCGGCACGCATCCCGCCGGCGAGTTCCACGGCATCGACGCGATGCCGGGGCATATCGCGCATGCCGAGCAGCTCGCCGGCGAGGCCGACATCCGCAATGCGAAATTTTACGAGACCGACTTCGCGGCGGCCGGTCGGCTGCCCCTGCCCCGCTTCGACTACATCGTCGCGCACGGCGTCTATACCTGGGTCGACGGCCCGACGCGGGCGGCGCTGCGCCGGTTCATAGACGCGCGGCTGAAATCGGGCGGCCTCGCTTATGTCAGCTATAACGCGCTGCCGGGCTGGAGCGGCGACCTGCCGTTCCAGCATCTGGTGCGCGAACTCGCGGCCGGGCACAAAGGCAACAGCGCCGTGCGGTTCACCGCGGCAGCCGATACCATCGGCCGGCTCGCCGAGGCCGGGGCGGCGAGCCTCGCCGACAGCTGCATCGTCAACGACCTGCGTGACCGCCCCGGCGACTACCGCCCGGGCTATGTCGTGCACGAATTCATGCATGCCGGCTGGCGGCCGGCGTATGTCACCGAAATCCGCCGCGACCTCGCCGAGAGCGGTCTCGTGCCGGCCGGCTCGGCGATCCTGGTCGAGAATTTCGACGGCTGGACCCTCTCACGCTCCGGCCGCGCGCTCATTGCGAGCATTGCTGACCCGGACCGGCGCGAGTTGGCGCGTGACTTTCTGATCGACCAGCGCTTCCGCTGCGATGTGTTCACCCGCGATGCCCGCCGGATCGCTCCCGAAGCGCAGCGGCAGCGGCTGCTCGACATCGGGTTGGCACTGGCGAAGCCACCGGCCGCGATCGCATACGAGGCCCCTGCCCCGTCCGGCCGCTTGCTGTACGACAACAAGGCGGCGCGCGCCGTCGTCGCCGGTCTGGGGGACGGTGCCAAGTCTCTATCGGAAATCCCTGTCAATGGCATCGCGCAGCAGGATTTGATCGCGAACGCGCTGGCACTCGCCGCCGCCGGTGATATTCGTCCGGCCGAGAAGACGCGCACGCCGGTCGGGGCGCTGAACCGAGCGCTGCGCCGGCGGCTCGGCGGTCCCGATGAAATCCCGGTGCTGGCGCTGCCCTGCGGTACTGCGCTCGATATCGACGCCGAGCTGGCGGGGTTGATGCGCGGCGACCATGCGTCCGAGTGGCGCGCGTTTCTGGCAATGCACGGCATCGATTAGAGCGCCTTGCGGCGGCGCTCCTGCCGCGCCATCAGCCAGCCGGCCGCGGCGACCAACAGTGTCACCACCGCGAGAAACACGGTCGCCAGCGCGTTGATCTCCGGTGTCACTCCGATGCGCACACTGGAATAGACCGCCATCGGCAGTGTCGTCGCCGATGGGCCGGAGACGAAGTTGGCGACGACGAGATCGTCGAGCGACAGGGTGAAGGCGAGCAGCCAGCCTGACACCAGCGCCGGGCTGATGCCAGGGAGCGTGATCCGCCACAGCACTGTGAACGGCCGCGCGCCGAGGTCGAGCGCCGCCTCTTCGAGGGTGCGGTCGAACAACGCCAGTTGCGCCCGCACCAATACCGCCACGAAAGACGAGCCAAAGGTCGCATGCGCGATCGTCACCGTCACCACGCCGCGCGTTGCCGGCCAGCCGATCGCGCCCTGCATCGCGACGAACAGCAGCAGCAGCGACAGGCCGAGAATCACCTCGGGCACCACCAGCGGCGCCATCAGCATGAAGCCGAACACGCTGCGGCCGGGAAAGCGATGGAAGCGGCTGATCGCAAACCCGGCGCAAGTGCCGACGACCAGCGCGATGCTTGCCGCCATCACCGCGATTTCGACGCTGGTCAGCGCCGCGTCGCGAAACTTGTCGTTCTCGGCGAGTGCAGCGTACCACTTTACCGACCAGCCGCCCCACACCGTCACCAGCCGCGAGCGGTTGAAGGAATAGGCGACCAGCACCGCGATCGGCAGGTAGAGAAAGCCGAAGCCGAGCGTCAGCGCCGCGATGCGGAA
>DATARH010000142.1:0-13696 GCA_036264235.1 Allostellaceae bacterium | reverse complement strand
AGGACGGCGCCCGTCCGGCGATCTTCTATCCGGTGTCGGCGGCCTGCTGGCAGCCCTATTTCAAGGGCCATACGATGATGGTCAACGGCAATTACAACGGCTGGCGCTTCGAAGACGCGTGGCTCGACAAGTAGCGACATTGTGACCGCTCGCCGCATCCGGCTCGCCGCAATCGCCGCGGCATTGCTCGCCCTCGCCGTGGCCCCGGCCTCGGCGCAGAAGACCGGCGGCGTGCTGCATGTCGCGCATCGCGACAGCCCGGCCAGCATGTCGCCCCTCGAAGAGGTGACGATCTCGACCGTGGCGCCGATGATGGCGGTGTTCAGCAATCTCGTGCTGTTCGACCAGCACGTGCCGCAGAACACGATGGCGTCGATCGTGCCCGATCTCGCCGACGGCTGGTCGTGGAACGCCGACGGGACCGAACTGACGTTCCGTCTGCATCAGGGCGTCAAATGGCACGACGGGCAGCCCTTCACCGCCAAGGACGTGCAATGCACCTGGGATTTGCTGCTCGGCAAGGCGGCGGTCAAGTTCCGCATCAACCCGCGCCGCTCCTGGTACTGGAACCTGGATCGGGTAACCATCAGCGGCGATTACGAAGCGATCTTCCATCTGAAGCAGAAGCAGCCGGCCTTTGTCGCGCTGTTGGCCTCGGGCTATTCGCCCGTCTACCCATGCCACGTGCCGCCGGCCGAGATCCGTCAGCATCCGATCGGCACGGGACCGTTCAAATTTGTCTCCTACAAACCGAACGAGTCGATCCGCCTCGCCCGCAATCCTGATTACTGGAAGCCGGGACGACCGTATCTCGACGCCATCGAGTGGCAGATCATTCCGAACCGCTCGACGGCGCTGCTCGCCTTCGTCACCGGCCAGCTCGACATGACCTTCCCGTACGAGGTGACGATCCCGCTGCTCAAGGACATCAAGAGCCAAGCCCCGGAGGCTATCTGCGAATTGCGGCCGCGCGGCGTCGCCAGCACCCTGATCGTCAACCGCGACGCGCCGCCCTTCGACAATGCCGAGCTGCGGCGGGCGATGGCGCTGACAGTCGACCGCAAGACCTTCATCGATGTGCTGAGCGAGGGCCAGGCCGATATCGGCGCCGCGATGCTGCCGCCGCCGGAAGGCTTGTGGGGCATGCCGCCGGACCGGCTGAAATCCTTGCCCGGCTACGACCCCGACGTGGCGAAGAGCCGCGCCGAGGCCCGCCAGATCATGCAGCGGCTCGGCTATGGGCCGGACAAGCCGCTCGCGGTCAAGGTCGCGACCCGCAACATCCCGCTCTACCGCGACCCCGCCGTCATGCTGCTCGACCAGCTCAAGGAGATTTACATCGCCGGCGATCTCGACATCGTCGAGACCGCCAACTGGAACCCGAAGATCACCCGCCGCGACTACATGGTCGGAATGGAAAATACCGGCGTCGCGGTGGTCGACGACCCCGACCAGCAGCTTTACGAAAGCTATGCCTGCGACTCCGACCGCAACTTCACGGGCTACTGCAACCGCGGGCTGGAGGCGCTGTTCCATCGCCAGTCGGCCGAGGCCGATCCCGACAAGCGCAAGGAGCTGGTCTGGCAGATCGACCGCACCCTGCAGGAGGAGGGCGCGCGGCCCGTCCTCTACCACATGCGCGGCGCCACCTGCTGGCACCCGCGGCTCAAGGGTCTGACGACGATGGTCAACAGCATGTACAACGGCTGGCGCCTCGAAGACGTCTGGCTGGAGCGGTAGGGCAGCGGCCAACCGGAACAAAAAGCACCTGCACGCGCGACAAAACTTCCGGTATCCTCATTCCTACGGCATTATCCCTTTACGCACTCCGGAGTAGTTCAACCGGAGGCGCCAATCGGGGCATGCGATGCGGCGGCACCTCATTTTCAGCCTGCTTCTTTCGAGCCTCCTTGCGGCCGGTCCGGTCGCGGTCTTGGCGCAGCAGCCGCCGGTCTTAGCTATCGGCGGTGCCGAGGAGTTGGCTCGGCTCAACCTGCAGATCCTTCGGGCGCCGACCGATCCGGCGCTGAATCTGCGCTACGCCGCGCTGGCCGAGAGCCTCGGGCTCAATCGGCTGGCGCTCGCCGCCTATGAGCGCATCCTGATGGCCGACCCGGCGAATCTGGCGGCGCAGCTGGGCATCGACCGGGTTCGCGCCGCGATCCAGCCGAGCACGACGCAGTACACCGTCGAAGGCGGCTATCTGTGGGAATCGAACCCGCGCTACACCAGCATACCTTCGACGCATGGCCGTAATCAGTTTGTCGGCGGGCTGAACATCACCGATGAGCGCACCGTGGACGGCACGCGCTGGCGCAGCACGGTCGATGGCGTGCTGCACGAATATGCCGGCACCGGCGTCAGCGACCTCGATTATGGGCGCCTCGGCGGTGTGACCGGGCCGGTGCTGTGGGTGAACCCGGCGCTGGCGGTCAATCCCGGGCTCGGTGTCGCCGGCGCCTATTTCGACCATCGCTGGTTCTATGCCGAGGTCTCGGCGAATGCGACCTTTACCACCTATCCCGGAGGCGCTGAGCAGGCGCTGACGCTGCGGGCCGCCTATCGCGACTACAACCACACCTTCTTTCCTGGGACCCAGGGCGGTTATGCCGATGCGATCGGGAAGCTGACCTTCCCCGACGTGTTTCCCGACACCGCGATCGGGCTCTCGCCATGGGTGCGGCTGAGCGAGATTGCCGGCGGCGTGGGCAAGGGAGTCTTCCTGCCGTTCATCGCCACCGACCTGCAACCGGGCGACTATCTCGATCTCGGCGGGAAGGCGCAGATCCTGCACAGCCTATACGACGAGGCTCTCGTTCTCGGCGCCAGCTTCTCGGTCGGCGGCCGCTTCTACCAATCGGTCGAGGTGCCTGGTTCGACCGAGCGCCGCAAGGACGTGACGCTGTCGCCGGGGGTGCAGCTGATCTTCCCGCATTTCCTCGCCTATCAGAACGATCTCAGGCTCGGTTACCAATACAGCTGGAACCACTCGAACGTACCGATCAACTCCTACAGAGATCACGTCATCAACGTGACCGTAGTGGCGCGATTCTAGGAGGACGAGCATGGCCCAGCGCTTTCTTTTCCGCCTTGCCCTCGTCGCGATGCTCCTGAGCGCCGCGCCGGCGCGGGCTCAGAGCAATATCGGCATCGCTTCCGGCGCCAAGAACCAAGTCGAGGGAGTTGTCGGCGGTCAGACCCAGACGATCGCGGTCGGCACCAATGTGTTCGGCAACGAATTGGTCCGCACCGGCCCGGACAGCCTGGCGCAGCTCCTGTTTGTCGACCAGACCTCCCTCAGCGTCGCGCCGCAATCGGAGGTGACGCTCGACCGCTTTGTCTACGATCCGAGCCGCGGCGCCGGCACCGTGGCGCTGCGCACGACGGTCGGCGCATTCCGTTTCGTCACCGGCGCGCAGAACCCGAACAGCTACCAGATCGAGACCCCGGTCGCGACGATCTCGGTGCGCGGCACGATCCTCGACATCCTCGTTTACGCGGACCGCACTGTGGTCATCGTCCAGGAAGGTCAGGCGACCGTTACCTCGTTGCGCACCCGGCTCAGCTACGAACTGACGACGCCCGGCACAGCGCTGGTCGTCTGGGCGAGCGGCCGGGTCGAAGGGCCGATCACCTGGGATTCGACGATTATCAAGGTCAACGGATCGGTGCCGTTCCCCTTGTTCGGCAACACGATCTGGCCGGATCAGCACGACCTGTTTCCCGGCGACAACCGAAAATTCCTGAACGACCTCCTAAATGCCGACCGACAGTCGAGCGGCTGCTCTCCGGGCTCGGTCCTGGTCACGTTCAACGGCCGAAGCTTCTGCAGCCCGTAACGAGCGCAATTACTCCGCCGGGGTCGCCGCATTGTTGACCGGCGGCGCTGCCGGCTCGGCGACGAACACGTCCTTGATCCGGCTGCGCTGCCGTTCCGAATAGCGGTAGATGTAGAACGTCACGACGGTGACGAAGCCGAATAGCGCGACGACCGGATAGAGCGGATCGAACAACAGGCCGGCATACCGGTAGGCCGCCCATCCGCCGGCCAGCAGCACCGTGGCGAGCCCGCCGGCAAACGCGAACATCCAGGGCGCCGAGATGCGCGGCATCAGAGGCGTCAGCAACAGACCGATCACCAGCACGATCGCCTCTTCGACGGCGAGGGCATAATCGGGCCGGATCAAACTCCGGCCGGCGAGAATGTTTTCGACCGCCTGCGCGTGGATTTCGACCCCCGGCACCGCGGCGTCGATCGGCGTCGGCCGCAAATCCACCAGCCCCGGGACGCTGGTGCCGACGAAAACGATCCGCCCGGCGATCTCGTTCGGCGCGAGGGCATCGGACAGCACCTTCCAGGCCGGGGTAAACGCCGCCGGGTTGGTATGACGAAACCGCAGCACCACCGCGCCTCGTTCGTCGGTGGCGATTTGTGCGTCGCCGATCAGGATGTGGTTTAGCCCGGTCGCGCCGCCGAAGCCCGATTGTCCGCTAGCGTTGGAGCCCTTCAGCACCATCGTGTTGGCGCCGAACGCGACCCGGAGTGCCTCGGCGGCGAGCGAGGGAACCAAGGCGTCACCGGCTCGGAAGATCAGATTGACGCGCCGCACAATCTGGTCACGGTCGGGGACCCAGTTGACCGCGCCCAGTCCCTTCGCGGCCTGTTCCAGAACTTCGAGGCTGCCGCTCGCGCCGCGATAGCCCGGAATGAAATTGCGCGGGTCATCGCCCGCGATTGCAAAGCCGGATTTGCCGGCGAAGGTCGTCGGCGCGTCATTGACGAGGCTGACGCCGAGGACGCTTGGGGCCTGCGCCAACGCCTGCGCAAATTGCCGGTCGTTGCTCGGCCGCAGGGCGGTGGCCGAGGCCAATGCCTCCGCCTCTTGCGGCGCCAGAGTCTGGGCGATCTGTTCCGGCGACAGCCGATCGGGTTCACCGAACAACAAGTCGAAGGCAACTGCCGCCGCACCCGCGGCGGTCAGCTTGTTCGCGATGTCCCGCAGCAGCGTCCGCGGCCAAGGCCACTGTCCATATTTTTTCAACGAGGCGGCATCGATATCGACGACGCGCACCGCGAGATCGGGATCGTAGGCGGCCGGAGAAATCTGCTGATAGGTATCGAACGCGATCGCACGCATCGTTTGCAATCCGACCGGATCGACGGCGCGGAACGCGATGGCGGCCGCCAGCAGGATGAAGACGAGCGCCAGGTAGAGCGGGCTCGCCCGAAGCTGCATGCGGCTCGTCGCCGCCAGGATCTGACTGCGCCGGCGTTCCTCAGTCTCGCGACGCCGCTCGGCGGCGGCCAAGGACAGTTCGATAAAGCGGCGCATCGGCTCCGACAAATCATCGCCGAGCCGGGACAGAAGCTGTGCCGAGCTGGCGAGCAAAGCCGCAGATGTCAGCAAATATTCGTCGCGCTGTTCCGGCGCCGCCTCGAGCCAATCCGCGATCAGCGGCTCCAAGGTGCGACGGGCGCGGATCACCGCCTCGTTCTCGGTGATGATACGGCTCGCCTCGGGCCAAGCGCGCAGCAAAGCCTCGTGGACCGGACGAACCTCGATGACGCCGCGCCGGTCCTCGACGGTCAGCAGGCGATTGGCGACAAAGGCATCGACCAGTGTCCGGCGGGCGGGATGGCCCGTCTCGAATCGCTGCCGGTCGACCGCCTGCAAGGTCAGTGTGCGCCGGTTGCTGGTAGGGTCGGGAGAAACGTCATGGATTAGCGCCAGCACCAGATCCGGCAGCGCGGCGCGAGCCGCGGCATCGACCGAGTCAAACGCCTCGGCAGCGGCTTCTGTCACCGCCTGGTCGATACCGGGATAATCGGCGAAGCGCAGCACTCCATCGTTATTTTGCGTCTGTGCGCGATAGAGGCGATCGAGCGTCACCTGCAGCAATGGCAATGCATCATTGCCGGTCGCGTCACGGACCAGAACCTCGGCGAGCGACACACCTTGTGGCGAGGTTTCGAATACCAGCGGCGGATGACATGCCGCGACGGGCCGTGTGACGATGTCTTCCAGCTCCGCCCTGCTCGGCGGCAGCAGGTCATAGGTGACGCCGGCCTCGTGCATCGTCACCAATGGCGGGAAGGCCTGTAGGCCCGCATAGGCATCGCTGCGCAACGTCGCGACGACAGCGGCGGAACCGCGATCGAGCAGGGCAGCCAACCCAGTCAAGACCGTTGTTATCTCTTCTGCCGTCGCCTCGATGAACAGCCATTCGAGCTGGTCGATCGCGACAAGCAGCCGCGCCGGGCGCGGTTTGTCGTATTTTTTAGCGGTTGCACGCTCTTGCGCGGCGCTGGCGATCGCGCGGCTGACGGTCTCGGCAAAGGCATCTGGATTGTGTGTCAGCATTGCCGACAGGGCCCGCGAATCGCCGATGCCGATGCCACGCAGTTCGGGGCCGAGAGCACCGTCGGCGAACAGTGCCTCGGTGAAGCGCCCCGCCGGATCTGTCCCGGGCGACAGCAGTGCCGTGCGCCAGAGATCGATCTCCGGCATCACCCCGGGTCGGACGATGCGGGGCAGTAATCCGGCCCGCAGCAGCGAAGATTTACCGGCGCCGCTGGCCCCGACGATCAATAGGAACGAGGTCGACCGCAGCTTTCCGATGATCCGCGCGATCGCTGTTTCGCGGCCAAAGAAGACGCTCGCATGCGACGGCTCGAACGGTGCCAGCCCGCGGAACGGCGAGCCTTGCAGCCGGCGATCCCAGACCGGCCCGGTGGTGATGATGCCGCGATTTTCGAGCCAGCGCCGCAGGCAACTCTCGACTTGCCGCTCGAAATCCTCCAGATCGGCAAATTGGTTATAGGCGGCGGTGTTGTACCCCTCGCTCTGCGTCCACCGCGCCCATACGGTCTCGAACACCCGATGCTGTTCGATATCCTCGTCGGCATGTTCGGCGCGATAGCTGACCGGCACGGTCTTCCGGAACAGAAAGACGACCGGCACGCCGTCGTTCTCGCGGCTCCGCGCCAAGGCGGCCTCGTACTCGAACACGGTGCCGCTCTCGTAGGTGGAGCCGTCTTCACGGCGCCATACCGCGGGATTGAGCTTAAGCCCGATCCGGCCCCACAGAATGCAAATGACGATATCGACATCCGCCATCCCGTGCACGGCGGCATCGATCTGCTCCTGGAAGGATTGCGCGGCACTGTAAAAGCCCTCCTCCCAACGCACCGCTTCGAAGCGGGCGACGCCCTCGAATGCGCCGGACAACCGCTCGGCAACCAGCGACACGCGATCGCGTTCGGGGCCGACATCCGATGGCGACGACACAAAGACGCGGACCCGGATTTCGTCCATTGCCCGTAGCAAACCGAGCGATCAGTCCAGGAGATATAGCTACAGCGGCTATGCCGTCTCAACCTTGTGGGTCGGTAGCGCAGCCAAGCCGCAGGCGCGATTCGACCGGGTCTGCGGCGCATGCTATCTCTAGGGCAAGGCGCTCACCGGTAACGGCCGCGAACCGGGCGCAGGGAGGGACGCGTTGGGATCCTATCTGGTGCGCCGCTTCGGGCTGATGCTGCTGACGCTGTTCGGCATCTCGGTCATCATCTTCACGCTGCTGCGGCTGACCCCAGGCAACATCGCCGATATCCTGTTCGACGCCGGCGGCTTCGTAGACCCGGCCGACAAGGCACGGATCGAGGCCGAACTCGGGCTCGATAAATCAATCCCGGTGCAATACGCCGCCTGGATCGGCGGCCTCTTGAAGGGCGATCTCGGCTACTCCTACCAGACCGAGCGCCCGGCAATTCAGGAGATTCTGCCCCGCATCCCAATCACCGCGCGGCTGGCGGTGCTGGCGTTGTCCTTCGCGGTGCTGATCGGGGTTCCGCTTGGGGTGATCAGTGCCGTCAAACAGAACACCAAGCTCGATTACTTTTTGCGGGTGCTCAGTCTGTCTGGATTGTCGATGCCGGCGTTCTGGCTGGGTCTGCTGATCCTGATGTTCTTTGTCGCCTATTTCGGCACGATCCCGATCTATTCCGACGCGCCGACGAGCTTCTGGAAAGCCTTGGAAATGTACAGCGTGCCGGCCGCTGCGGTCGGTTTCCGCAGCTCGGCGCTGATGATGCGGTTGACCCGTTCGTCGATGCTCGAAGTCTTGCGCCAGGACTACATCCGCACCGCCCGCTCGAAGGGCGCCTCGGAGCGCAAGATCAACTACTACCACGCCCTGAAGAATGCGATGCTGCCGGTTGTCACGGTGATCGGCATCGAAGCGGCGTTCCTGCTCGGCGGGCTCATCGTGACCGAAACCGTGTTCAACATTCCGGGAGTTGCCCGCTTCCTCGTCGAGGCGATCCGTTGGCGCGACTACCCGATGGTTCAAAATCTCGTGATGTTCATCGCGGTCGTCGTCGTGACGGTCAATTTCATCATCGACATGCTGTATGCGGTGCTCGATCCGCGGATCAAATACGCGGACTAGCGGATAAGACGAACGGGAAGCCCTCGCGCCCAGGAGAGCGACAGTGAGCACCATCGACTTCAATGCCGAACTCTCGGCGGCTGGCGCCCATGTCAGCAGCCGCTGGGGTGCCGTGCGCTTCTTCATGCGGCGCTACCCGCTTGGCGCGATCGGCGCGCTGATCATGCTCTTGTTCCTGCTGGCGGCGGCCTTCGCGCCGTACATCACGGTGTACGACCCGCTGTCGACCAACGCCGCCGCCTCGCTGGCGAGGCCGAGCATGACGCATTGGCTCGGCTGCGATTTCATGGGTCGCGACGTCTATAGCCGGATCGTCTACGGCGCCCGCATCTCGCTCGCCGTCTCGGTCGGCTCGATGCTGCTCGGCTCGACGCTCGGCGTCACCATCGGCCTCCTCTCGGGGTATCTGCTCGGCTGGTTCGACCTGATCGCCCAGCGCGTCCTCGAGATGATGCAGTCGCTGCCGCTGCTGGTGATGGCGATCATCATGGCGGCGGCGCTGGGCCCATCGCTGCACAACACGATCCTCGCGATCGCGATCCCGCTGGTGCCCTATGTCGCGCGGGTGATCCGCTCGAACACGCTGACCCTGCGCGAGCAGCCCTTTGTCGAGGCGGCGAAGGCGATCGGCATGCCCGAGGCCCGGATCGCGATCCGTCACGTGCTGCCGAACACCCTGTCGCCGCTGATCGTGCTGGCGACGGCGCAGCTCGGCTCGACGATCCTGACCGAGGCGACCCTGTCGTTCCTCGGCCTCGGCGTCCCCGAGCCACATCCGTCCTGGTGCCGAATGCTGTCGGAATCGGCCGCCGAATACGTCCGCACCGCGCCGTGGCTGGTGATTTATCCCGGCCTGGCGATCAGCTTTATCGTTTTCGGCACCAATCTGCTCGGTGATGCCTTGCGCGACCTGCTCGATCCGCGGCAACGTAGCTGAGAAAAGTAAGTCCCGGGCCGCCCCCGGTCCGGTAAGCGCACAACACGCACCTCGGAGAGCACCCCCTTTGCAGACCGCGAGCCAGGCCACGGCCTACCAGCCGACCGCGGTCGCCCGCGCCGGCGACAACGCCGAGACGGTGATCGAGGTCGCCGGGCTGCAGACCTACCTCTTTACCCGGCTCGGCATCGTCAAGGCGGTGGACGACGTGTCGTTCACGGTCCGCGCCGGCGAGACGCTGGCGATCGTCGGTGAAAGCGGCTGCGGCAAGACGATGACCGCGCTCTCGCTGATGCGCCTCGTGCCGAACCCGCCCGGCCGCATCGTCGGCGGCTCGATCACGCTCGACGGCAAGGAGCTGTTGGCGCTCGACGAAGCGGCGATGCGCGACGTCCGCGGCAACGAGATCTCGATGATTTTTCAGGAGCCAATGACCTCGCTGAACCCGGTCATGACGATCGGGGCGCAGATCAGCGAGACCTTACGGCTGCACCAGGATTTGTCGAAATCGGCGGCGCTCGATAAGACGATCGAGATGCTGCGCCTGGTCAAAATCCCGGAGCCGGCGCAGCGGGCCAAGGAATACCCGCATCAGCTGTCCGGCGGCATGCGGCAGCGCGCGATGATTGCGATGGCGCTCGCCTGCAACACGCGTGTCCTGATCGCCGACGAGCCGACCACCGCGCTCGACGTGACGATCCAGGCTCAGATCCTCGATCTGATCCTCGACCTGCAGAACAAGCTCGGCACGGCGGTGATCCTGATCACCCACGATCTCGCCGTCGTCGCCGAGACGGCACGGCGGGTCATCGTCATGTACGCCGGCAAGAAGGTCGAGGAGGCCGAGGTCGAGGCGCTGTTCGAACAACCGCTGCACCCCTACACCCATGGTCTTCTCGGCTCGATCCCGCAGCTGGAGCTGCTCGGCGGCGGCCGCGAGGAGACCGACGGCCGGCTACAGGAAATTCCCGGCCTGGTGCCGGCGCTGACCAATCTGCCGCCCGGCTGCTCGTTCGCACCGCGTTGTCCGTTCGCCGACGAGCGCTGCCGGTCGTTCTACCCGCCATACGAACAAAAGCGGCCGGGGCACTGGGCGGCCTGCTGGCATTCCGAGAGGCTGTATGGATAGCGTTGCCGCCCAGCCGCTCCCGAACGGCCATGCCGGCGGCGCTACCCCGGTCGTCGCTGTCAGCGATCTGAAAAAGCATTTCACGGTCAAGAAGGGGCTGCTGCGCCGCACCATCGGTCAGGTTTATGCGGTCGATGGCGTCAGCTTCTCGATCGGCGAAGGCGAAACACTGGGCCTCGTCGGCGAGAGCGGCTGCGGGAAGTCGACCGTAGCCCGCACCGTGCTGCGCCTGCTGGAACCGACCGCCGGCGAAATTCGCATCGATGGCCAGGACATCACCCGGCTCGGCAAGCGCGATCTGCGGCCGTACCGGCGGCAGATGCAGATGGTGTTCCAGGACCCGTTCTCGTCACTGAACCCGCGCATGTCGGCCGGCGACATCGTCGGCGAGCCGTTGCAGGTGCACGGCATTGCCCACGGCAAGGCGAAGGACAAGCTGGTCGGCGAGATCTTCGACCAGGTCGGGTTGCGCCGCAGTCAGATGAACGCGTTCCCGCACGAGTTTTCCGGCGGCCAGCGTCAGCGCATCTCGATCGCCCGCGCCCTGTCGCTCAACCCGCGCCTGATCGTCGCCGACGAGCCAGTCTCGGCGCTCGACGTCTCGATCCAGGCGCAGGTGATCAACCTGATGATGGATTTGCAGCGCGAGAAGCGGCTCAGCTACCTGTTCATCGCGCACGACCTCGCGGTCGTCGAGCACATCAGCCACCGCATCGCGGTGATGTATCTCGGCAAAGTGGTCGAATACGCCGACAAGCAGACGCTGTTCACCAAACCGCTGCACCCTTACACCGAGGCGCTTTTATCGGCGGTACCGGTGCCGAACCCGAAACTGAAACGCGAAAAGCGGCTGTTGCAGGGCGATGTGCCGAGCCCGATCAACCCGCCGCCGGGCTGCGCCTTCCACACCCGCTGCCCCTATGCCGAGGCGCGCTGCAAGGTCGACACACCGGTATTGCGCGAGATCAGCCCGGGCCACGGCGTGTCGTGTCACTTGCGCTGACTGAGGAGGAAGCTCCTCTCCCGACGGGAGAGGAGCTAATCGCAGCCTAATTGATGTGGCTTAGCTCTTCGAGATTGATGCCCTTGCGGATGCGGGCGACCATCTCGTCCGGGTCGAAATCGATGCCGACCGGGTTCTTGTCGGTCTCCGACCGGCTCTTCATGTACTCGCGGCCTTCGCGCGCCGTGTAGAAATTGTCGAACAGCAGTTCGACCTGGTTGTGGTCCGGGTCGTAGTAATACATCGACGTCGTCATGCCGTGATTGACGCAGCGATGCGGCTTGATGCCCTGCGTCTTCAATCCCTCGTAATGATCCGCAAGGTCGATCGGATCGAAGGTGAACGCGACGTGGTGCAGGCCGACTTCGCCGCCGGCGCGAGCGGTCTTTCCCTCGGCCGCCACCTTGTCGGCGAGCGGACCCGGATCGATGAAGGCGACGCGGTGATGCTCGTCGTCGTAGCTGATGAAGGCGATGAACTTGTTTTGGTAGAGCAGTTCGGCGCCGAGCACCTTGCAATACCACTCCACCATCTGGTCGCGGCGATTGGTCTGCAGCACGAGATGCGACAGCTTCTTGGGTGATGGCATAACGGCCTCCTTCCGGCGCGGGTTTGCCCGCATCGGTGCATCCGCTGCTGAGGTAAGTCAACCCCGAATGGGATCAGGACCGGCAGCGTTCTTCTTGCTCCCGGACTTCGCGCAGCCGCCGTTCCGTCCGCTCGCGCTCGAACGGGTTGAACTCGCGTTCGAGACGCTCCCGCAGCTCGCGCGCCTCGAACCGCAACCGTTCGCAGCGCTCGCGAAACTCGCCGCGCTCGCGGAATTCCCCGGGAGGCGGCCCGCCGGCCACTTGGCAGCGCAGCACACCATCGATGTTTTCGATGCCGCGGCAGCGCCGAGGGTCATCGAGGACGGTGCGGTTCAAACGGCCGTCGAGCCGCCGGCAGACCGCGATCAGCCGGTCCCGCTCCATATGAACGTCGTTGCAGCTCTGCAGATACGACCCAGGCGGGACGCCCTGCGCCTGTGCCGGCGCGACGCCGGCAACGCCGGCCAGCGCCAGACCGGCCAGCCCGAAGAGTGCGGCCTTCATGCGAACCCTCCCGTTGTTATGGGTCGATAACGGCGGGAGCGTCGGTTTACTCCCGAGGGCGCGGCGCTCTATGGTGCGAGCCAGGGCTGATGGAGGCGTGCGATGAAGCAGTTCGGCATCGGCCAGCCGATCCGCCGGGTCGAGGATCGGCGCTTCCTTACTGGCCATGGCCACTATCTCGACGACATTAGCCGGCCGCGTCAGGCGCATGCGGTGATGCTGCGCTCGCCGCACGCGCATGCCCGCATCCGCGGCGTTGACACGAGTGCGGCCGCCGCCGCGCCCGGCGTGATCGCGGTGCTGACCGGCGACGACCTGACGAGTGACCGCATCGGCGACGTGCCGTGCGTCAGTGGATTGACCAACCGCGACAAGAGCCCGATGGCGATGCCGCCGCGCCCTGCCTTGGTGCGCGACCGGGTTCGGCATGTCGGCGATACCGTCGCGATGATTGTCGCCGAAACGCAGGCCCAGGCGCGCGACGCCGCCGATCTGGTCGAGGTCGATTACGAGCCGCTGCCGGCGGTCGTCGATACCGGGCGGGCCGCCGATCCCGGCCAGCCGCTGGTCTGGGACGACCGGCCGAACAACATCGGGTTCGACTGGGAGATCGGCACCGACAAGGCAGCCGTCGACCGCGCCGCCGCCGGCGCGCGTCACCGCGTGGCGCTGACCCTCGTCAACAACCGGGTCGTCGTCAATTCGATGGAGCCGCGCGGCGCGATCGGCGGATACGACCCGGGCGAGGGCGGCTACACCTTGTGGAGCTCGACCCAGGGCTCGCACTTCCTCCGCAATCTGCTCGCGGGTTTTGTCTTCAACATTCCGGAGAACCGCATCCGGGTCGTGACGCCGGATGTCGGCGGCGGCTTCGGCATGAAGCTGTTCCTGTATCCGGAGCACGTCCTGGTGCTGTGGGCGGCGAAGCGGCTCGGCCGCGCGGTGAAGTGGGTGCCGGACCGCGCCGATTCGTTCCAGACCGACACGCAGGGCCGCGACAACATCTGCAAGCTCGATCTGGCGCTCGACGAGAACCTCCGAGCGGTGGCGCTGTCGGTCGAGCTGACCGCGAATATGGGCGCCTA
>DATARH010000096.1:0-21536 GCA_036264235.1 Allostellaceae bacterium | reverse complement strand
GCAGCTCAAATACGGCTGCGGCTTCAACATCCTGCCGATGTGGCACCCGATCCGCCTCGCCGAGGATTACGCGATGGCCGACATCGTCACCGACGGCCGCGTCGTGATGGGCGTCGGCCGCGGCTATCACACCCGCGAGGTCGAAACGCTGGGCGGACCGCTGCTCGACGCGCAGGCCAACCGCGAGATCTTTGAGGAAGGCCTCGATCTTTTGCTGAAATGCTTCAACGAGGAGAGCTTCCGGCATAAGGGCAAGTATTTCGAGTGCCCGCCGCGCGTACCGTATCGCGGTTACGATCTCGAAGAGATCACGATGGTGCCGCGGCCGAAGCACCTGCCGGTCGAGATCTACATGCCGATCGCCAGCGGCCGCACCATCGACCTGATGGCGCAGAAGGGCCTGAAGGCGATGGTGACGCTGAACGGCGAGAAAATCCTCGACGATGTCATCCAGGCGTTTCACCAGGCCTGCCTCAAGCACGGCCGGCCGGGGCCGATCGGCAAGGACATGGTGTGGGGCGCCGGCATCTATCTCGCCGACAGCCAGGAGGAGGCGATCCGCCGGCTCGAACCTGCCCATGACGAGCGCTACAAATGGTTCGCGCCGTTCGGTTTCGTCCGCTATGCCGACGAACAGGGCCGTACCTGGGGCACCCCGGGCGCGCCGGCGACGATCCCGACCCTGCGCGAGGGGGTGAAGCAGAAGGCGTGGTTCTGCGGCCCGCCCAATCAGGTCATCGACGGCATCAAATCGATCGAGGCGAAGTATCCCGGCCTCGAGGACTTCATGATCCATTGGGCAGAGGGTCTGTCGCCCCAGGAATTCATCGAGCAGCTGCGCTGGTTCGCCAAAGACGTGATGCCGGCCTTCAACAGGCAATAGCGAACCTCCCGCGGTGTGGGAGAGGGATTTCCGGGTGCACAGAGGCTTGATCCGCCCGCCTCCTGCCGTCCTATACTCGACCGATAAGAACATCGGCCGCCGTCTTCGCGGCCGTCATGAATATCGGGAGGAGTCATGTACAGCGACGGCGCGATCGCCTCTTCACAACCCTGGTACCGTTCGCTCGACGCAGCGCAATGGCGGACGCTGCTCGCCGCCAATCTTGGCTGGACCTTCGACGGGTTCGAGCTGTACGCGCTGGTCCTGACCGTCGGCGTCGCGCTGCACCAATTGCTCGACGCCTCGCAATATTCGGCGATCCCCGCCTATGCCGGCACCGTCATCGCGATAAACGTGCTCGGCTGGGGCATCGGCGGCATGATCGGCGGGGTCATCGCCGATTATATCGGCCGCAAGCGCACGATGATGCTGGCGATCTGCGCCTATTCGGTGACAACCGGCCTCAGCGCCCTTTCCTGGAACTGGGAGTCGTTTGCCGTGCTGCGCCTGATCGTCGGCATCGCGATCGGCTCGGAATGGGTCACCGGCGCCTCGATCGTCGCCGAGCTGTGGCCCGACCACGCCCGCGGCAAGGGCGCCGGCCTGATGCAATGCGGCGCCGGCATCGGCAATTTCATCGCCGCCGCGGTCTGGTTCTTCATCGGCACGATGGGGCCGAGCTCGTGGCGCTACATGTACCTGGTCGGTATCCTGCCGGCGCTGCTGACCCTGTGGATCCGCCGCGGCATCCCGGAATCGGACCGTTGGGAGCGGGCCGACGAGCGCCGCCGCGACGCGCTGGCGCGACGTCGCCAGGGCGAAACGCTGACCGGCGAGGACGCCGCCTTCGCGCGCTTTACGATGGTCGATCTGTTCGCCGACAGGAACGTGCGTTGGCGGGTGATCGTGGCGCTTCTGATGACACTGTCGACCGCGATCGGCTGGTGGGGCGTCGCCACCTGGATCCCGCCCTATGTCGGTTCGGTCGCCGCCAAATCCGGCCTGCAGGCGTCGCAATGGGCGGCGATCGCCGGCATGGTCTACAACCTCGTCGGCATCTTCGGGTATCTGTTCCTCGGCGCCGTCGGCGATGCGCTCGGCAGGAAGCCGATCACCATCCTCTATTTCGCGATGAGCGTGCTGATGACGCCGGTGCTGTTCCTGTGGACCAGTGATCTTAACCTGATGCTGCTGGTACTGGCGGTGAACGGGTTCTTCACCTTGGGCATCTGGGGCTGGGCGCCGATGTGGTTACCGGAGCTGTTCCCGACCCGGATGCGCGGCACCGCGGTCGCGTTCTGCTTCAACGCGCCGCGCCTCGTCGCCTTTGTCGGCCCGCTGATCGCCGGCACCTTGATCGTCTATCTCGGCGGCATCGGCGTCGCGGCGACGATCGTCGGCATGTTCTATCTGCTCGGCTTGATCGCGGCACCGTTCCTGCCGGAAACCCGCGGCAAGCCGCTGCCCGAGACCGTTTGACCTAGCAGGCCAGCGCGCGCACCACCGCGACCGCGGCGGCAGCGATCCGCGTCACCGCTTCGAGATCGACCGCGTGCGGCCAGCGGTCCTGCGGCAGGTGAAACAGTGGGTTGCTGCCGACCAGTGTCAGATAGCGGCCGCCGGCACGGTGGATGTCGCGGGTCTCGCCGCTCGGCACCTGCGCCTTCGGCGCGATCGTGTCGGCGGGTTGGCCGCCCCGCTGCAGCTCGGCGGTGGCGAGGGCGCGCAACTCATCGTCGGCCGACATCAGCGATAGCTTGCCGCCGGCGGCACCGAGATTGGCGCCGAAATGCACCCAGGTGACACACTTGTCCCAACCCGGACGATGGGCAAGGAAATCGTCGAGCCCGAGATGGTTCAGCTCGTGCCCGCTATTGGTGGTGAAGATCACTTCGCCGGCCGGCTGCTCCTCGCTCAAGGCTCGCAGCGCTTCGAGCCAGCAGACGAGCCCACCACCGCGCTCCGCAGTCGATTGCCACCATGAGCTGCGCGGCGTCATCACCACCAACGGTGGCCGGTGGCGGTCGCGACCGCGGAGCGTCGCCACGACATTGCTTGCGTGCGAGCGTACTCGCCGCGAATGGCTGACCAGCCGTCCCGTTGTGCCGGTTCTGGCGGCGGCGAGCATCCGGTCGCGCGCCTCGCTCGGCAGATGGATCGCGGGCGGACCGTACGGCCGCAGAAAACTCTCGGCATTGAGCAGCCCCAGCCCGGGCGCGTCGCCGCGGCACAGCACGACAAGTCCGCGATGCGCGCCGCTTCTGCGCACTCGCTCCGCCTCGCCGCCGTAAACGTCGCGCGGCGACAGTTCGGCGACGCCGATCGCCGCGTCGCCGCCGGCCGGTCCGAATGCCCCGGCAATGCCCTCCGGATCGGTCGCCGGCGCGTCGAACAGCTGCACCCCTTCAATCCGCTCCCCCGCGATCTCGACAAACGCGCTGACCGGGTCGAGCCGGTCGAGCCCGAATTCCTCGATCGCTGGTTCGAGGCACAGCGTCTGGACCTCGCGCACCAGCCACTTGGCGCCGGCGCTATCGCCCTCGGTACCAGTCCGGTGGATGCCGTGCCCGTCCCAGGCCGCGAGCCAACGAGCGGCCCTTGCTTGGGCGTCTTTAGCTGAAATCGTCATCGCGCAGCGAGCATAGCGCCGACGCGGTGATTGTCGCGAGCGGCGAGCGAGGAACCCCGCCGGGAGCGTCTCGTTGGGTTGGCAAAACCGATGTACCAGGACGCGAACCATGCGCGACGATGATCCGAGAAATGCCGGCGTACAGCCGCCGCTCCCCCGGCAGCAGCAGGAGCCGCCCGGAAAGACCGAGGCAATGACGCCGCGTCCCGATCACGGTGAGCAGAGCTACCGCGGCTGTGGCCGGCTCATGGGCAAGGCGGCGTTGATCACCGGCGCCGATTCCGGCATCGGCCGTGCCGTTGCGATCGCCTACGCGCGCGAGGGCGCAAACGTCGTGATCGCTTACCTCGACGAGCATGACGACGCGCAAGAGACCGCGCGTTGGGTCGAGACCGCCGGCAAGCGCGCCATTCTGGCGCCGGGCGATGTCGCCGACCCGGCGCATTGCCGCAGCCTCGTCGAACGCACGGTGAAGGAATTCGGCCGGCTCGACATTCTGGTCAACAACGCCGCCTATCAGATGAGCTTTCAGTCGCTCGACGAGATCGACGATGCGGAATGGGACAAGACATTCCGCACCAACATCTACAGCATATTTTATCTGTGCAAGGCGGCGGTGAAGCAGATGAAGCCGGGTGCCGCGATCGTCAACACCACCTCGATCAATGCCAAGAGTCCGAACCCTACGTTGTTGGCCTATGCGACGACCAAGGGTGCGATCGCCAACTTCACCGCCGGGCTGGCACAGCTCCTTGCAAAGCAGGGGATCCGCGTCAACTGCGTCGCGCCGGGGCCGATCTGGACGCCGCTGATCCCATCGACCATGGCGGAGAAATCGGTCGAGAAATTCGGTGAGAACACGCCGCTCGGCCGCCCCGGCCAGCCGGCCGAACTGGCGCCGGCCTATGTGCTGCTCGCCAGCGACGAGGCCAGCTACATGACCGGCGCGCTGATCCCGGTCACCGGCGGCCGCCCGATGCTGTAGTCACCAGTGTCACCGGATGCCGGTGATCTTGTGGGTCTGTAGGCTCAACTGCCATTGCGGGTGTGCCAGGCAGAAGCGGATCGCCAATTCGGTGTTGCGGACACGGTCCGATCCGTCCATCGGCTGGACCGAGAAGCGCGCGAAATCGAACCCGGCGAAGTCGAGAGGATCGAGCCCCGGTTGCGGCACCACGATCTTCAATTCGTCACCGGAGGTGACAACGACAGGCGCGCCTGCTTTCGGACTGACACATACCCAATCGATCCCGGGTGGCGGCGGCAGCGTGCCGTTGGTCTCGATCGCGATGTCGAAACCGCGCGCATGCAGGGCGTCGACCAGCGGCGGATCGAGCTGCAACAGCGGCTCGCCGCCGGTACACACGACGAAACGATTGCCCGCGCTGTTCGGCCATGTCGCCGTCACCGCCTCGGCGAGCGCCGCCGCGTCCGGGTAGCGGCCGCCGCCGGTGCCGTCCATGCCGACGAAGTCGGTATCGCAGAACGTGCACACCGCCTCGGCGCGGTCCTCTTCGCGCCCCGACCACAAATTGCAGCCGGAAAACCGGCAGAACACGGCGGGCCGACCCGTCAGGCCGCCTTCGCCCTGCAAGGTGTAGAAAATTTCCTTGACCGCGTAGCTCATGCGTTCCGGCCCACCATAAAGGCGTCCCAACCCTTCCGCCGCAGCTCGCAGGCCGGACACTCACCGCAGCCATAACCCCACTCGTGCCGGTGCTCGCGGTCGCCCTGGTAGCAGCTATGGCTCTCGTCGCGGATCAGCTCGACGAGAGCCTGGCCGCCGAGATCGCGCGCAAGCGTCCAGGTCGCCGCCTTGTCGCGCCACATCAGCGGCGTGTGGATCGCGAAGCGGTGGTCCATGCCGAGCGACAAGGTCGCCTGCAGCGCCTTCAGCGTGTCGTCGCGGCAATCGGGGTAGCCCGAATAATCGGTCTCGCACATGCCGCCGACCAGGTGCTTCAACCCGCGCCGGTAGCCGATCGCCGCCGCGAAGGTGAAGAACAGCAGGTTGCGGCCCGGCACGAACGTGTTCGGCAGCCCGCTCTGTTCAAACGCGATGGCGCTGTCCCGGGTCAGGGCGGTATCGCTGACCCGGCCCAAGACCGACAGATCGATCTCATGATCCTCGCCCAGCTTGCCGCCCCATTGCGGGAACTCGCGGCGCAGCCGTTCGACGATCGCGCCCCGACAGTCGAGCTCGACCCGGTGGCGCTGGCCGTAATCGAAGCCGATGGTCTCGACCGCGCTGAACCGGGCCAGCGCCCAGGCCAGGCAAGTCGCCGAATCCTGTCCGCCGGAAAACAGCACCAGCGCCGGCTCGGGCTGCGTAATGGGGCTCATCGTCGGGACATAGGCCTTTGCCGCGCCTCGATCAACAAACCGGTCGGATGCGGCCCGACAGGTCCGGTAAACTCGTCATATGGCCACGCTTCACCTCATCTGCGGCAAGGCAGGTTCGGGAAAGACAACGCTGGCGCGCGAATTGGGCCGAACCCTTCCGGCCGTGGTGTTCTGCGAGGATCAGTGGCTCGAGACGCTCGGCTTCGAAAGTCGCTCGCTCGAAGATTTCGCCACGGCATCCGCCAGATGCCGCGACCTGATCGGGCCGCTCGCCGGCGAGCTGCTGCGCCTCGGTGTTTCGGTCGTCTTCGACTTTGCCGGCAACACCGCTGGGCACCGGCAGTGGGTGCGCAGTATTTTCGAGGCGGCCGGCGCCGATCATCTGCTGCATGTGATCGAGGCCAGCGATGCGGAGTGCCTCGCCAATATCCACAAGCGGAATCACGAGAAACCGGCAGGGGTCTATTGGGGCTACGTCGGCGACGAGACCTTCCACAGGGTTACCGCGCATTTCGCGCCGCCGCGGTCGGAGGAGGGATTCCGCATTCGGACGCACGCACGGCTCTGATCGAGGCATAGGTGGCCCGTCGAGGCGCCGGTCAACAAACCGGCGGAGGGGCTGTTATAGTGGCGCGTTGCCCATCGGAGGTATCATGCCCGGTCCGGATTCTAACCCCTATCGCGCGCTCGGCGTGCGGCCGTTCATCAATTGCTGCAGCGTTCGCACGATGCATGGCGGCAGCCTGATGCTGCCGCAGGTGCGGGCCGCGATCGACGCCGCCTCGCGCCAGTTCGTCAACCTCGACGAGTTGATGGACGCGGCCGGCGCCCGCATCGCCGAATTGACCGGCGCCGAATGGGGCATCGTCACCTGCGGCAGCGCCGCCGCGGTGGCGCTCGGCACCGCCGCCTGCGTCGCCGGCAACGACCCGGTCAAGATGGTGCGGCTGCCCTTTACCGACGGCATGGTCAACCGCGTCATCATCCCGAAGAAGCAGCGCTTCGCCTATGACCAGGCGGTGCGGATGATCGGCTGCCACATCGTCGAGATCGACACCCGCGCCGAGCTCGACAGGGCTCTGGAGGAGCCAGTCGCGCTGGTCGTCCTGCTCGGCAAGCAGGAGCACCTGACCTCGGTGCGGCTCGAGGAGATCGCCGCGGTCGTCAAGCCACGCGGCATCCCGATCATGGTCGACGCGGCCTCCGAGCATATCGAGCGGCCGTCGCCCTGGCTCAAGCGCGGCGCCGATCTGGTGATCTACAGTGGCGGCAAGTTTCTGCGCGGGCCGCAGACCAGCGGCCTCCTGCTCGGCGACAAGCGCCTCTGCCAGGCGGCCTGGCGCAACGGCTCGCCGCACCAGGCGCTGGGCCGGCCGATGAAGGTGTCGAAGGAGGACATCATCGGCGTCGTCACCGCGCTCGAATACTGGTTCGGCGAGCGCGACACCGCCGCCGAGCAGCAGAAATGGTACGAGGATTGCCGCATCATCGCCGACCGGGTCGCGGCGATCCCCGGCGCCCGCGGCGAGATCGTCGAGCCGCAGGGAGTCGACCGCGTACCGCGGCTGAAGATTATCTGGGACCGCGACAAATACCCGCTCGACGGCCTCGGCCTGCGCAACCGCGTCCTCGGCGGCGAGCCCCGCGTCATGCTCGACGACAACAGCGCCACCGAAAATTCGATCTCGGTCGAGCCGTTCCAGCTGCAGCCGGGTGAGGCGGCGCTGGTCGGCGACGCGGTTGTCGCGGCGCTGCTGATCTCGGCGCAGGCCGAGCCGGCGCCGGCCCGGCCGCCGGCACTCGAAGTTGCCGGCGATTGGGAGCTTCGGGTCGATCTCCTGCACGGCGCCCGCACTCACCGCCTCGCCCTCGAACAGCGCGGCAGCAAGCTGGCCGGCCATCACCGCTCGCCGCAATTCGAGGGGCCGGTCAAGGGCGCGGTCGAGGCCGATCTGATCCGCTTTGCCTTCGACGGGCGTCACGAGGCCGCGATCCTATCGTTCCGCTTCGAGGGCAAGGTGGCTAACGGCACGATGGCCGGCACCGTCGAATTGGGCGCCGCCAGCGACCAGAACCAGGGCATCGTCAACCGCAGCCAGTTCGGCAGCGGCTCCTGGGAAGCCCGGCGGGTGGCCTGAGTTAATGTGAGTTAACCTGACCTCAATCTATCGATGGCACCGAGCAGACATCGGCGCCACTTCGAGGAACGGGATTCGCCATGACGAACCTTGCGCATCAGCTCAGCCAGGCCGGCATGCAGCGCCCCGGCCTGGCGCGCATCGGCGTCATGCTCATCGGGATCGGCATCCTGCTGGCCTTGATCTCCGGATCGTTTGCGATCGTGCAGCCGACCGAGATGGCGGGCAAGCGCCGGCTCGGCGAGGTCGCGGTCACCCAGCCGCTCGGACCCGGCTTCCATTTCAAGCTGCCGCTGGTCGATACGATCGACAAAATCCAGGTGTCGCTGGAGACCTACCGGATCGACCATTTGTCGGTGAATACGATCGACAACCAGCCGATCGCGGTCGCGGTCGGGCTCACCTTCCGTATCCCACCCAGCGCGGTGTTGAAGCTGCTCTACGAGGTTGGGCGCGCCGGCAATTTCGACATCGGGGACAACTTCCAGCGCATCATCGCCGACCGCACCGCCAAGATTTTTGCGCAACAAAACACAACGACAATCAGTGAAAACCGCGAGCGGTTGTCGGTCTCGCTTCGGCAGTTGCTTTCGACTGATCTCGGACGACTCTACGGCGTCGAGGTCATCGACTTCCAGATCGCCCAGATCACCTATTCCGACAGCTTCCGTGCTTCGGTCGAAGCGGCGGTCAAGGCGAAGAACGAGGCGGTCGCCGCCGAGAACACGGTCAATCGCATTCGTTTCGAGGCACAGCAGGCCGTGGCGCGGGCAAATGGCGAGGCCGAAGCGAAGCTGAAATTGGCCGATGCCGACCGTCAGGCGGCAATCTTCACGGCGCAGGGACGGGCCGAGGCGATCCACCTCGAGGGCGACTCGCGCGCCGCCGTGCTCAGCCGCTACGCCGAGATCCTGCATGGCAATCCCACGGTCGTCGACCTGGTCAAGGCTGATCGCTGGAACGGCATCCTGCCGGCGACCTTGCTTGAAGGCAGCGGCAGCGTGCCGCTGATCAACCTGCCGCGCTCGGAACCGGCGATGACACCGAAATGACCGCCACCCCGGTCGAAATCTGCCCGATTGCCGGCGCGATCGGCGCCGAGCTCCATGGAATTGATCTGGCGGACGACCTGCCGGATGCGACGATCCGGGCGATCCGCCAGGCGCTGCTCGATCATTGCGTGATCTTCTTTCGCGACCAGGAACTGACCTCCGAGCGGTATCTCGCCTTCGCCAAGCGCTTCGGCGAGCCGATCGAATATCCGTTCGTTCGCGGTCTCGACGGCTTCCCGGTGATCACGCCGGTGGTCAAATTGCCGGAGGAGACGATCAATTTCGGCGGCGTCTGGCACGCCGACACGACCTATCTCGACGAGCCGCCGATGGCGACGATGCTGCTGGCGCGCGAAGTGCCGCCCTATGGCGGCGACACCCTCTTCGCCAACACGGTAATCGCCTACGAGACATTGTCGCCCGGCATGAAGCGGATGCTCGATGGGCTCGTCGGGATCAGCGACTCGGCCAAGGCGGACGGCTCGCGTACCCGCGAGGACCGCGCCCGAGACACCCCGAACGCCGCGGCCCCGAGCCGGCTGATCGCCGAGCATCCGGCGGTGCGGGTCCACCCCGAGACCGGCAAAAAGGCGCTCTACGTCAATTCCGCCCATACCGTGCGGTTCAAGGGTATTACCGAGGAGGAATCGCGGCCGATCCTGCAATACCTGTTCGGCCATCTGAGCCGGCCGGAATTCACCTGCCGGTTTTCCTGGGGGCCGGGCTCGCTCGCCTTTTGGGACAACCGCTCGGCGCAGCACAATGCGATCAACGACTATCAAGGCCAGCGCCGAATCATGCACCGGATCACCTTCAAGGGCGACCGCCCGCGGTAAGACACCGACGATCGGTGCGAGAACCCCGGGAAGCCCTCGGGCGAAATCGGATCGACCCCAGATGGTCGGCGTTTCGTTTAGAGGACGGAACGGAGGTGTCCGATGGACCGGAACGATGTGATCTCGACCCTCAACGATCTGATCGAGACCTGCAAGGACGGCGAGGAGGGCTTTCTCTCCTGCGGTCAGAACGTCAAGAACCCGAATCTCAAGACCTTCTTCGACGAGAAGGCGCAGCGTTGCGCCACCGGCGCCCGGCAACTTCGCGAAAAGGTCCGCGAGTTGGGCGGCGACCCGGAGCGCAGCGGCTCGACCGCCGGCGCGATGCACCGCGCCTGGGTCAACATCCGATCCGCGGTAACCGGCATGGACGATCAGGCGATCCTCGCCGAGTGCGAGCGCGGCGAGGATGTTGCCAAGCGCGCCTATGAAAAGGCACTGCAGCGCGATCTCCCGGCGGATATTCGGATGCTGGTCGAAACCCAGTATCGCGAGGTCAAGGCCAACCACGACCGGGTCCGCGACATGCGTAACGCGGCGGTATAGCGGCCGTCGTTTCTTGCCGGCAGTTTACGGATCGGCGCGGAGATCCTAGAGTCTCCGCGTCCGTTCCACTGCTCGGGGAATCCCGCCATGGCGTACACGATCACCCCGATGACCTCCCACACCGGAGCCGAGGTGCGGGATCTCGACCTGACCAAGCCAGTCGATGCTGAGACCCGCGCAGCGCTCAACCGCGCCTTCGCCGAGCACCATGTGTTGGTGGTGCGTGACCAGAAATACGAGCCCGCCGATTTCATCCGCGCGGTGCAGCTGTGGGGCGAATTGCAGCCGCACGACAAAAAGGATCACCACATCCCGGGCTTTCCCGAGATGTATTACGTCACCAACGAGGAATTTCTCGGCACAAGGCGGATGATCCCGGGCGAGACCTTCCACACCGACCACTCGAACCATCCGGCACCGCCCAAGGCGACGATCCTCTATCCGGTGGCGCTGCCCGACAAGGGCGGCGACACGCAATACGTCAACATGCACCTCGCCTATGACGAATTGCCCGACGCGATGAAGAAGAAGATTGATGGGCTGAAGGCGATCCACGTTTATCTGAGCAAATACAGCCCGCGCCCATTGAAGCCATTGAACGAGGAAAGCCTGAAGGCGCTGCCGCCGCCGGGCATTCATCCCCTGGTTCGGGTGCACCCGGAAAACGGCCGCAAGGCACTGTTCCTGAACCCGGTACGGATCGAAGGGATTGTCGGCATGCCCGACGACGAGGCGTTGGACCTCGTCACCGAATTGATGACGCACGCAACACAGCCGAAATACGAATACCGTCACCAGTGGCGGTACGGCGACATGGTGATGTGGGACAACCGCAGCGTCATGCACAAAGCCAACCCCGACTATGACATGAACCAGCGCCGCTATCTTTATCGCCTGATGCTGAAGGGTGAGGCGCCGATCTCGGTCGCGCGGGCCGCGTAGCTCCGCACCCGCCGCGCGGGTGCGCGATCCGCGTCCGGCTCTGTGGCGTTTGGCCGGTTCGGAGTCCGGTTTTACAATGCGCTGCCGAACAGCCGGGTTCGCTGCGCTCCGTAGAAGGCGTGACCTTCGGCGCGGCTTGCTCCGGCCGGCGGCTTGTCGAGATGCACCGGTCGGGTCGGATCTTCCCAATAGGGCCAAAGCCGCTGTGTCAGCGCCTGGTCCAGCGAGCGTCCCTCCTCCCCGCCGATGCCATGGACCGAGGACGCGGCCTCGCTTCGCGTCACCGGCTTCGTCACGCCGAGATGATCGAACTGCTCGTCTCGCAAGGCGTTCCGCGCCGGCATCGCCAGGTTCAGCAGGTGACCGGACGACGGAACATAGCCTGAGTGGTTGAGATAAGTCAGTCCGGCAATATCGCGTTCGCGCGGCACCCCTTCCGAAAACCAGTTCAACACCGAAACGATCGGTGCGCGCGCCCGCACGTTCGACCACACTCGATAGTTCATCATGTGCAGCACCGCATATTTCCCGTTCTCCAGGCGATACCCTACCACCCCCGAAAATTCCCAGCCCGGAAGCTGCGTCGGAATGGGTTTGGGTAGCGGTTTCGCCGGCGGTGCGGGGGACATCAGCGTATGGCGCAGTTTTAGAAGGACCCTTGCCCGCTTCTTTTGGAGAGCGGAACTGGCCCATTTGGCGAGATCGAGGTCGCCGTCGATGATTGAAAGCGCCGCCGCCTTGACGCGCGGATCGAGGCGGCCCGCCCGATGTTCGACCAACGCGAGGGCGAGCCAAAAACCCGTGGTATCGGCGAGGTTTTCAAAGCTGGCACCATAATTCCGGGCGGCCAGGTCGCTGGCGCCTTCATCGGTCTGCGCATCGGCCAGGAAAGTCCGGTAATCCTCCCGCAGATCGGCCGCGTCGTCGTCTTCGAAAAGCCCGGCACCCCAAGCACCCATTTTCGTTCTCCTGGGCTGGCGGCCCGCAAATTTTCGGTCGGCGCATGCGCGCTGGGACACGGCGCCGGCTGGGAACGATCTCAAACATCCGTTAAGGAATATGCACGGCGAAGGGCGGCATCTCGCGGCCATTTGCGGAGGGGGCCAATGCAACCGATCCCGCCGTTGATGATCGCGGTGCTCGCGCTTGCCAGCGCATGCTCGGAAAGTCGACCATATTGTTATGAATGGAATGAGGCTTATTCGCGAGGCGACGCGGCACAGACCGCAGCGGCCCATCAGGAATGGATTCTGGCTCACCTCCCGGAAGAGACCCTTAAATCGCTCAAGACTGAGGCAGGCAGCATCAACGGCGCCACGGTGGCAACGATCGATCATCTCCTGATGATCAATTGCGAACTGCATTTGACGCTTCCGGTGGCGACGGTCCTGGCTGACGTGATTACGAATTACCGGGCCGGCAGAATCGACATTTTCCAGAAATGAAAGCGGCGAAGTAGCGACCGGCTTCGAGACTGGGTATCTTGGCTCGGGGAGGGAGCCGGCAAGATCAACCGCACGCCGGCGCCGCAGGGGAGACGCCCGATGCTCAAGCTGCACCTGAGGGAGTTCCGGGCGGAGCGGCTCCCTTATCTGGCGGACCATGGCACGCAGTCGCCGTCGATCGAGCGAAAGCTGGTCGAGACCCTGTTCGCGCAGCGCGAGACGCTGCTGATGGGCGCCGCCTCGATGGTGCTGCTGGGCCTGCTCGAATGGTGGCGGGTGGGGGGCGTCTTTTGGCTCGGCTGGTGCGCGGCGGTCGTCGCGATTCTGGCGTGGCGGCTGCAACAGGCCGGCGTGTTCTGGCGATCTGCGGACCGGTACCCGCCGGAAGAGTGGGCGCGCCGGTTTGCTTACACCGCCTGGGCGGTCGGCCTGCTGTGGGGCAGCGGCAGCATCGCCGTCATCGCGATGACCGACGATACGCTCTCCCGCTTCCTGATGATCGCGGTGCAAGCCGCCTATCTCGGCAGCGCCGCATTCCGGAACAATGCCGCACCCGCCGCCGCGATCGGGCAGGTCTATCTTAGCCAGGTGCCGCTGTTTGTCGGCTGCCTCCTAACCGGCAACATCTATTACATCCTCTACGACGTCATCCTCGGGCAGCACATCCTGGCGAACCTGCGGCTGGTCGAATTCCTGTCGGAGCGCACCGTCGGCTTTCTCGTCAGCAACGAGAAGAACGAGCAGCTGGCAAGGGAGATCGAGCAGGTCAACGAGCAGCTGCAACGCAGCAACGAACAGCTGTCGTTGCTCGCCGCGACCGATGCCCTGACCCGCTTGCCGAACCGGCGCTCCTTCGACGCGAAGCTCGCCGCGGAATGGCAGCGCGCGGTCCGCTCGGAAGAGGCGGTCTCTCTGCTGATGATCGATGTCGACAAGTTCAAAACGTATAACGACACCTTTGGTCATCAGGCGGGGGACACATGCCTGCACGCGGTAGCGACTGCGCTGCAGAGCGCGATCCAGCGCGCGACCGATCTGCCGGCGCGCTACGGCGGCGAGGAGTTCGCCGTCGTCCTTCCGGCGACCGACGAGGCCGGAGCAACGGTCATCGCCGAACGGATCCGCCGATCGGTGCTCGAACTGCGCCTGCCGCGTTCGAATGCCGGGGCGAACGACGATGATGCAATTGTCAGTGTCAGCATCGGGGCGGCGACTCTGCGTCCGCGGCGCGGCGCAATGGCGGAAGAGCTGATCGCGGCGGCAGACGAAGCGCTCTACGCCGCCAAGGAAGCCGGCAGGAATTGCGTCCGCTCCAGCAGCCCTCGCCCGATCGCAACCGCGGCAGCCGCGGAAACCGCGGCCGATTGAACCGGCTCAAAAGCCGAGATGGGCATCATTGTCCTGCTTTGCGGCAAGCCGGCGCAAGGTTAAGGTGCCGTACGGCCGATGAAGGAACCTGCCATGACCTCCACAAAAATGATCGACATGCATGCCCATTGGCGCCCCGCCGAAATCGCCGACGCGCTGCGCGCCCGCACCCGGGAGCCGCGCATTATCCGCAATTCGGATGGTCTCGAGGTCCTGAAGGCGCCGCGGATGGGCGAAGCGCCGCTCGCCGACGCCTTCGACGATGTCGACTTCCATCTCGGCCGGATGGACCGCCAGGGGGTCGAAATCAGCGTGCTGTCGCTGCTCGGCTCGTTTTGCTGGATCGAGGCCCAGCCGCTCGATGTGTCGGGGCCGCTGTGCCGGCGCGTCAACGACCGGCTGTCGGCGATTTCGCAGGAGCATCCCGGCCGCTTCGCCGCCTTCGCCGCATTGCCCCTCGTCGATATTGCCGCCGCCGCCGCCGAACTCGAGCGGGCGCTCCGGCTGCCGGGCATCATCGGCGCGCAGATCCCAGGCAACGCCTTTCTCACCCGCAAGGACGCCGAGGCGATGCGGCCGCTGCTCGATGCGGCGAACCGCCACCGCGCGGTGCTCTTCATCCACCACGGGCCGCGTCCGGGCGACGCCTTCCCGAAGGTCGCGGCCGATGTCGACAATGCGCGCCGCCGCAACGGCACGCTCGACATGCAGGCCAGCCTGTCGTCGGTGATGGTGACGCTGTGCCTGACCAACTGCCTCGCCGACTATCCGGACGTGACGGTCGTGGTCCACAACCTTGGCGGCAACATTCCGTACGAGGTCGAGCGCATGGATCATCGCTGCCTCCTCGACACGCCGAACGAGGAGCTGCCGTCGTCGCGGTTCCGCAAAGCCAAAGTGTATGTCGATTGCAATTCGTTCGGGCCGCGCGCGATCGAGGCGGCCGTCAGCCTCTATGGCGCCGAGCGCATCGTCTGCGGCACCGACGGCACCGAATTCGGCTGCGACTGGACCCGCAAGGCGCTGATGGAAGCGCAGATCGGCGATGACGCGCGCGAACAGATCCTGCACCGGAACGCCGCCGCGATGCTGGCTAGCGCCCTCAACGCCGCGCAAACCCAGCGAGCCGCCGCCGATTAATCTCCGCGCCCCGGCTCCCCGTCATACGGGTGGCCGGTTGCCCAAGCCACAATCCTAAGTCACCGCGCCGGCTTGGCCGCGACCGCTTTAGAGCGGGCGCGGCCGTGCACGCTCAATCGTCCTGCGAGTGGGCGAATTGGAACATGTCAAACAAGTCACCGATCGCCGGCGCGTTCGCCGGCACGTAGGGGTTGTCGTGATCGGCTTTCGGATTGGGCAGGTTGTCGCGGCTGCGCCCAGTCAGCGGCTCAAGCTTCCAGTTGCGTTCGATGAATTTTAGGACCGAGACGTGGTCCGTATAGCTGTGAACGACGTGGCCGCCTTTCGAGAACGGCGATACCACGATCATCGGAATGCGCGGGCCATCGCCGAAGAAGTCGAGCGGCTGAATAAAGCCGCTGTCGTAATAGCCGCCGCCCTCGTCGAAGGTGATGAACAGCGCGGTCTCCGCCTGGAGCTCGGGATTGGCATTGAGGGTATCGAGAATTTTCTGGATCATGCCCTCGAGCAGATCGACCTTCGAGGTCGCCGGATGGCCGTCGAGCAGACCATCGGGTTTCACAAACGACACCTCCGGCAAGGTGCTGTTCTGGATCGCGGCAAAGAAGTCCGTCGCATCTTTGATATGGGCGGAACGCTGCGCTGGGTTGCCCATGATCGACGTGGCATACGATTCGAAATTGCAGATGTTGCAGTACGAAGCGCCGACCCCGTCGACCGGGTTGGTCGAGCCGTTCGCCAGGTTGACAGCGGCGTTATAGGCGCCACCGTAATAGGCCCATGAGATCGATTTTTCGTTCAGAGCATCGCCGATCGTGCGAACATCGCTTGGCGCGATCGTGGAGCCGCTGGCGATCCCGGCGGTGTCGATCGCGCCGTTCGGCAGGAAGCCGGGGTTGGTGTTGTTGATCATATAGAAGTGGCCGCGCGCGCAATTCGCATCGACTTCGTACGGTAGGTCGCTCAGGTAGTGCACGATCGGCAGGACACCCGGCGCGTTGAACACGTCCGAGCAGTTGGTGAAGCGGCCGTCGACCGTATACTGGTTGTTGGTCCCGGGTTTGGGATTGGGGTTGGCCACCTGTGCCGCGGGCGCCGGCGTTGGCGCGCCGTTGCCATCGCTCCAGAAGACGTTGTCGCCGGTACCCAGAAAGACGTGTTGTATCCCGGTGCCGCCCTGTGCCGGCTGGTGGTAGTTGTCGCTGATCGTGTACTCGTCGGCCAATTTCTTCAGCAAGGGCGCATCGCCGTTCTGCATGTTGTAAAACGCCATCGAGGTGCCGCCACCCTTGTCCGCCGTCGGGCCCGCGTAGGTGGTCATGACGAACGGGTAGAGATCGCTGAGGCAACCGCTGGGGTTGTCTTCGCTGATGTCGTGGCTGCTGCAATCCGATTGCTGCCACATCTGGAAGAACCGGTGGGCCGTATCGCCGGTATAGGTATCGTAGGCCAGCTTGGGGCCCGTCAGCTGGAACGGCCCGTCGGGCAGCGTGAGATCGTTGGCGATGCGCAAGTCCGGGCCGGTGGTTTCGGTGGCGCCGGTCGCTCCGGTCGTCAGCAGCGGCAGGTCGCCCGCTGCCAGCGACGGCTCGATCGCTGCCAGGAACGAAAGCGGCAGGTTGAAGGGCGGTGCGCTAGCGCTCTGCTTGTTGGGAGCGCCACCCAATGTCGGCGCCGGCAACGTAGCGTACGGGCTCTTCTGCGCGTTCGCGATACCGATAAAGTAATTCGCTTCGGGACCGGTGGTGAACTGTCTCGCCCGCGGGAAGTTCGGGCCCGGCGAGCCGTCGGCACGGATAATGCCCTCCGAGAGAAGATTGTGGATCGAGTCGCCGCTCGGTGGGACATAGGTGGCGTAGAGGTGATCGAACGTCCGATTCTCGCCGATCAAAACGATGACATGCTTGACCGGAGTGCGGGTTCTCTGGTGGTCCGTAGTGTTGTCCCGGTCCGCGCCGTAAGCGCTGATCGAAACCCCGGCGCAGATCGCAGCCGCGGCCAGACGGCGGGCGTTTCTTCGACGAAGGCACGAGTGTTTGTCACTGCCGTGCTCAAGCATCTTTGCTCTCCCAGCGTGTTTGATGTGGACAGGGCAAAGGCTATCGGCGGCGCGTGACACCCTTAGAGCAGAATTGTTTCGGTTGCCGGGCAGGTTGATGTCAGCGGGAGAGCGGCTCGTGCTGCGTTCTCTGTAGGCCATGGCGACACGATCGTCGGAGCGGCGCGATACCCCAGCTCCGCACTATCGCCAGCCGAAAAGCGCTCGCCGAGCGGGTTCGCCCGGGTGGAAGTCGAGAGATTTTTGTCGTTACGACCCGAGCCGGGGCATACTCCTCCATCCCGTACACGGTACGGGCGTTTGAGGAGGAGAGAACGGAATGTTCAGCCATATCATGATCGGCAGCAACGACATCGACCGGTCGAAGAAGTTCTACGACGCGCTGTTTACCGCAATGGGCGCTCAGCCGGCCGCGGTCGACGCCCGCGGCCGCCTCGCTTATTCTCACAATGGCGGGCGTTTCATGGTGTCGAAGCCGATCGACGGCAAGCCGGCCTGCCATGCCAATGGCGGCACGATCGGCTTTCAGATGAAAGACGCGGCGCAGGCCGAGGCTTGGCACAAAGCCGGTGTCGCAAATGGCGGCACCTCGATCGAGGACCCGCCTGGCGTGCGTGCGAACGGCGCGTTTCTCGCCTATCTGCGCGATCCGGACGGCCACAAGCTTGTCGGGGTAGCCCGGCCGGCTGCCTGATCTTGACCGAGGAGTACCGCCCTTCTGGGCGGTCCTCGACCCCTGTGCGGGTTCAGCAGGTCCATGGACCCTCTAGGATGGGAAAATTCATATCGGCTCTATCAATCCTCACTTAGCCGCCAGGGACTCCTTTGCGCCCTCTTGATATGTCCACGGTTTGTTCCCATATCGCTCGGTCCGTGCGGTGGCCCGGCGGGCTTTAGCATCGGGCGATAGCTGGAGATTTCGCTGCTGATTCCCTGCAGCAGCAGCGAACCTGTGAGAACAGGTCGCGACAAGGACCGATGCTGGACCTGCGGGTCGGCAGGTCGTCTCTGCTGCTCGGCCCGGCCGGCCAATCGAGAGGCGGGCAGCGGGCCCGGCCTGCAAACTGCCTGCTGATTCACTGCTGAAGCAGGCGGAACAGGAGCTCGCGCTTTCTGTCTGCTGGTCAAGTGTCGCTGCATTTCCGCTGCATTTGCAGCGGAAATCGCGGCAGTCGTGCCGCGGCTCCTTACCCGTCGAGGTCGCCGGCGCCGAGGCGGCGGTGAAACAGCTCCAGCACCAGCCCGTAGCACAGATGCGCCAGGGCCGGATCGTAACGCGGTCCCTCGTCGCGCATAAAGGCGTGCGCGCCGTTAAACTCGTGCCAGGTGTAGCTGCTGCCGACCTCCTCGAGCCGCGCCCGTATCTTGATGCGGCCGTCGAGCGGGATGTGCGGGTCCTGCCGGCCCCAGATCATCAACAGCTCGCCCTTGATGTCGCCGGCGCGCTCGAGGCTGTTGTCGTTGCTGCCCTTGCCGAGCTGGTGGTCGTGGATATCGGTCGCATAGAAGCAGGCGGTGGCGCGCACATCGGGGTTCATCCCGGCACGGAACGCCAGATGGCCGCCGAGGCAGATGCCGATCGCCCCGAGCTTGCCGGTGCAGGCCGAATTGGCGGCGAGCCAGTCGAGCGCCGCCCGCGCGTCGCTGTCATAGGCCGAGACCTCCTTGGCGAATTTGAGGTCGTTGCCGCGGTCGGTCCCCGGCTTGTCGTAATCGAGCACCCGGCCGAGCGGCTCGAACTCGTGGTAGACCTCGGGCGCGGCGACCAGATAGCCGTGGCCGGCGAGGAACGCCGCCATCCGCCGCACCGGGCCGGTGATCTGGTAGATTTCGGAATATAGCACCAGGCCGGGGTAGCGCCCCGGCGCCGCCGGCTGGAACGTGTGCAGCCGCATCGGGCCGGTCGGGGTGGCGATATCGGCGGTGCCGTGTTCCTTGATGATCATCGCGCTGCTCCGCTGGCTGAGTACGCGGTCCCTTCATAGCAAATCCGGCGGCGGCGCCCGCGGATAAATCGTCGGGCGGTTGCGTTTGCCGGCAACGGTCGCGGCATCCCTGGCGGCGCTGGCCGCGGCGACTACATTTGATCAGCGGGGGAGAGCGGAGGCGATGATGCCCGACCTGTGGGACAACCCGATGGGGACCGACGGGTTCGAGTTCGTCGAATACACCGGCCCCGACCCGGCACAATTGGCCGCGCTATTCGAGCGGATGGGCTTTGCCGCCGTGGCGCGACACCGCTCGAAAAACGTCACGCTCTACAAGCAAGGCGACGTCAATTTCATCCTCAACGCCGAGCCCGAGAGCTTCGCCCAGGCGTTTGCGCGGCTGCACGGGCCATCGGTTTGCGCGATCGCGTTACGCGTCGCCGACGCCGCCAAGGCCTACGCGCGGGCGCTGTCGCTCGGCGCCAAGCCGGTGCACGGCAAGCTCGGCCCGATGGAGCTCAACATCCCAGCGATCGAGGGCATCGGCGGCAGCCTGATCTACCTCGTCGACCGCTATCGCGATGTCACAATCTACGACGTCGATTTCGTGCCGCTGGTCAAGGAGCGCAGCCTCGCCGGGGCGGGGCTCACCGAGATCGATCACCTGACCCATAACGTCCATCGCGGCCGCATGAGTCTGTGGGCCGAGTTCTACGAACGGCTCTTCAATTTCCGCGAGATCCGCTATTTCGACATCGAAGGCAAATTGACCGGGCTGCGCTCGAAGGCGATGACCAGCCCCTGCGGCAAGATCCGCATCCCGATCAACGAAAGCGCCGACGACAAGTCGCAGATCGCCGAGTACCTCGAGGCCTATCACGGTGAGGGAATCCAGCACATCGCGCTGGCGACCGGCGACATCTATGCCACCGTCGAGGAGTTGCGCCGCCGCGGCATCGCGTTCATGGCGGTGCCCGAGACGTATTACGAGGCCGTCGATACGCGCCTGCCCGGCCACGGCGAGGACCTCGCGCGCCTCAAGCGCGACGCGATCCTGATCGACGGCGCTCCAGGCGAGGGTCAGGGCCTGCTGCTGCAGATCTTCACCGAGACCGTGATCGGCCCGATCTTTTTCGAGATCATCCAGCGCAAGGGTAACGAAGGCTTCGGAGAGGGCAATTTCAGCGCCCTTTTCGAATCGATCGAGCGCGACCAGATCCGCCGCGGCGTCCTCGCAAACCCGGCTCAGTGAGACATCAGCACGGGCACCGTCATGCGCTGCAGCAATTCGCGGCTGACGCCGCCGAGCCAGGCCTCGCGCATGGGCGAATGGTGATAGGCGCCGGCGACGATCAAATCGGCGGCGAAATCCGAGGCCCGCGACAGGAGCAGATCGGCGATCGAAATGTCCCCACGCACCGTCTCCTCCAGTTTCGCGCCGACGCCGTGATGTTCGAGGTGCCGGATCAGGCGCTCGAAATCTGGCCGCCAGCGGTCGAATTCGTCCTCCCGCGCCGCAACCGAGATCACCGTTGCCGCCGCGCCAGCCGCGATCAGCGGCAGCGCATCGTGCACCGCGCGCACCGCCTCGCGGGTGCCGTCCCAGGCGATCAGCACATGCCGGCCGATCTGCGCGAAGGCGCCGGCGTAGGGCACGACCAGCACCGGCCGGGCACAGCCGAGAACCACATCCTCGGCGGCGAAGCCGCTGGCCACCGGGTAATCGGGCGAGGCCTGGCCGCAGACGATCAGATCGAAGCTTTTGGCTAGTCTGACCAGGTCTTCTCCTTCGCCGGTGCCGAAGAGGTGCCAGTCGTCTCCTTGTGCGCCTGAGGGCAGCGCGGCCCGGAACCGCTGCTCGATGATGTCGGCAAGATCGGCCGCGGGATTCGGCGCCGCCGGCGGTGCACCGGGCGCCGGGATGCCGCCGACCAGCGCTCCCGGGGCGATCGCGGCCGCTGCCGCCGGGGCCGCGATTCCGATGCCGTAGGGCGGCGCGCCGGGGATCTGCTGCGACAGAAGATAGGCGCCGGCGAGTCTCGCCTGCCGATCGCGTGCGATCGATGCGGCGAGCCTGAGGCGCGCCTCGCCGGCATCGGTCGGATCGAGACAGACCAGAATGTCGCGGATCGCCATCGCAAACCTCGCGGTCACAAAGCTGTGGTTTCCAACGCAGGTGCGGAAGCGCCGTTCCGGACGCCAATGCCAACCCGGGACGGGCTATCCT
>DATARH010000084.1:0-3506 GCA_036264235.1 Allostellaceae bacterium | reverse complement strand
TGCGCCATCCGCACCATAGCGTCGTAGATCGCCGTCTCGCCATGCGGGTGGTATTTGCCGATCACGTCGCCGACGATGCGCGCGGACTTGCGGTAGCCGCGGTTCCACTCGTTGCCGTTCACCTTCATCGAATAGAGGATGCGGCGGTGGACCGGTTTGAGCCCGTCGCGGACGTCGGGCAGAGCGCGCGCCACGATCACGCTCATCGCGTAATCGAGGTAGGAGCGTTTCATCTCCTCTTCGATCGTAACCGGAGTGATGTCGGGGGCGGAGGGTGGTGCGGAGCTGACGGCCAAGGGTGTTCTGCGCGTGGCTAAAGACGAAACAGCGGCTGCGCCTCGGCGGTGCAGCCGCTGTCATTTATATAGTCATCCGCGTGAAGAATTACCGCATTTCGCAGGTGCGAACAAACGGTTGATTGTGGGAGCGAGGGGTCAGGGCGGCGCGCCGACAATGGCGCGGTAGATCGCCAGAATCAACACTGCGCCGACGATGGCGCCAATGAAACCGGCGCTTTGGCCGGGCTCGTACCAACCGATCCGCTGGCCGAGCCAGCTCGCAAAAATTGCGCCGACAATTCCGAGAAGGGTCGTCACGATGAACCCGCCAGGTCCGGCAATGAACAGCTTGGCAATGGCGCCGGCGAGAAACCCGATGATGATGACCCACAGCCAATGCATCCTGCCCTCCCGATCCTCAGCCTCGAACAAGCGATAGAGCGCTGGGCTCCGTTGGTGCGGCCTCGCGAAGCGGAGCCGCCATCGTTGCTTCGGCGAGCCGCGTGACGGCGGCATAATCGGTTTTGCCGGTGCCGAGAAGAGGCATGTGATCGATTTCGACGACCTCACGCGGCACCGCGATCTCGGGCAGGCCCAGCTGATGTGCCGCTTCGAGGAGCCGAGCCCGGTCGAAGCCGTGAGCCTCGGTCACCAGGATCAGCTTCTCGCCCCTGCGCGGATCGGGCAACGCGACGGCGGCGTGGCGGATCTCCGGTACCGCCGTCTCGGCGATTCGCTCGGCAGCGGCCAGCGACACCATCTCGCCGCCGAGCTTCGCAAAACGCTTGACGCGCCCGACAATCGACACGAACCCGTCAGCGTCGACCGTGACGATGTCACCCGTGTCGTACCATCCGTCGGGCGGCGCTTCGATATCGCCGGCGCGCAAATAACCGGCCATCACGTTCGGGCCGCGCAACATCAGGCGCCCGCCTTCGGCGATCCCGGGAACCGGCTCGAGGCGGTGCTCGACCAACGGCAGAAATCTCCCGACCGTGCCGGCGCGGTAATGCATCGGTGTGTTGACAGCTATCACCGGCGAGCATTCGGTGACGCCGTAGCCTTCGAGGATGCGTTTGCCGAACCGCTCCGACCAGATGTCGCGGGTTTCGCCGCGCACCGCCTCCGCGCCGGCGAAGACGTAGCGCAAGGCGTAGAAATCGTAGGGATTCGCGCGGCGGGCATAGCCCGCGAGAAACGTATCGGTGCCGAACAGGATAGTCGCTCCGGTCGCGTAGGCGATCTCCGGCACGATGCGGTAATGCAGCGGCGATGGGTAGAGATACACCCGCACCCCGGACAGCAGCGGCAACAGGAACCCGCCGGTCAAGCCGAAGCTGTGAAACATCGGCAATGCATTCAATGCGAGGTCGGCCGGGCTGAAGTCGACACGCGCTGCGATCTGGCGCCGATTGGCCAGCAGATTGGCATGGCTGAGCACCACCCCTTTTGGGGCGCCTTCCGAACCGGAGGTGAACAGCACCGCGGCAGGATCGCGTGACAAAATGCCGAGACGGCGATGCAAAGGAGCGGCGAAACGCGGCGCGATTGCGCCGTAGAGCTTGTCGACGCCGCCGAATTTCGCACGGACATCCTCGAGCCAAATGAGCTCCACCTCACCCGCCAAACGCTCGGCAAGCGGCGCGAGTTTGGCGAGCTCGACGAAGCGGCGGGAGGTAATGACCCGGTGCAACCCGGCGGTGCGGCACGCCGAGAGCACGCCGTCGATGCCGGCAGTGTGATTGAGCATCGCCGGAACCCGCCCGGTCGCCTGCAGGGCAAGAAAGGCGAGCGCCGCGCCGACCGAATTCGGCAGCATCAAGCCGACCGTATCGCCGCGCGCGGTGCCGCTGGCGAGCCGGCGGCCGAGGACCAGGCTCGCGGCAATCGTCCGGTCATAGGTGAGCGGCGCCGTGGCTGGGTCTTCGATGATCCGATGACCGCCGCCATGCGCGGCCCGCGCCTCGAGCACAGCGGCGAAAAGGCTCGGCGGATTGGGCCGCCGCGCCATCATCTCGGACATGATGTCGTAGAGGGCGGCGCCGGCGTGCTGGCGGCGTGCGCGTCCGCGCAATTCAGCGGGCACCGCTAGCTTGCGCGGCGGCAGGATCGTGATCGTCACCTTGGGGAGCCAGCGCCGGTGCAACCGCCCGGCGAGCCGCGAGAACGGGGTGAACTCGACCCCGTCGAGGCGCACCGGCAACACCATCGCGTCCGACTTGTCGGCGATCAGCGCCGGACCATCATAGACTTTCATCAAGGCGCCGCCGGTGACGTTGAGGCGGCCTTCCGGAAAGATCACGCAGCGCGCCCCTTCCCTGATCGCCCTGATCAGCGACTTCGCCGCCATCGGCCGGGACGGCTCCATCGGAAAAACCTCGACCGCAGAGAGAAACGGGCGGACCCACCAGCGCTGCATCTGCGCCGGATCGATCGCGAAGACCGGCAATCCCGGCAGGAAGGCGGCGACGAGCGGCGCGTCGAGAAAGGATACGTGATTGGGGACGATAATCGCCCGATCCCCCGCTGCCGCGACATTCTCCAGCCCCACCACCTCGACCCGGTAGGCGAGGCGAAACAGCATGCTGGCCAGTATCCGAAGGACGTCTCGCGGCAACAGCTTGCAGAGCCACACCGTCACCAGGGCGTTGCCGACGCCGAGGATCAGGAAAAGCGCCGGGGTATCGAGCCCGGCCGCGATCAGACCGGCAGTGACGGCTGCCGCGCCGGCCATGAACAGTGCATTGACGACATTGTTCGCGGCGATGATCCGCGCGCGCGACGCCTCCTCGCTGCGGTTCTGGATGATCGCGTAGAGCGGCACGACGAAAAAGCCGCCGCTGACCGCGAGACCCAGGAGATCGACGAAAATGCGCAATCCGCCGAGCTGCGACAGGAAGCCGACGACGCCGATCAACACGGTCTGCACCGGCGCCGCGGCCTGCGCCGCGAGCCCGAGGTCGAAAGAGAAGACCGCCATTCCGAGTGCCGCCAGCAGCACATAACGGGCGCTGACCTCGCCGCGCATCAGCCGCCCGCATAGGGTCGAGCCGACGCCGACCCCGATGGAGAAGGCGGCGAGGAACAGGACAACGACGCTGCTGTCCGCACCCAACGTCAGCTTGGCGAAGGACGGCAGCTGCGACAGCGACACCGCGCCGACCAGCCAGAACCAGGATGCTCCGAGGATCGACAACCGCACGTCTCGGCGTTCCCATGCGTGGCGCA
>DATARH010000052.1:0-6038 GCA_036264235.1 Allostellaceae bacterium | reverse complement strand
GCCGTGGTGGGTCCTGAGCGCGACGCGGCGCGTGCCGGGGACCAATGCCGGCGACTACCTCTCGGCCTTACGGCTGCGCGCCGCACCCAAGGAGGCGGCGATCGCCGACGTCCTCGATGCCGGTTCGATGCTGTACCGTCGGTTATGGCAGCCGCTCGCGGTCGCGGCGCTGAACACGAGCGCGGAGGACGGCTCGGCCCGCCTGTTCTGGCGCATTGTCGTCGAGACGCTCGGTGCCGGCGGCAGCGCGTGCCGGCCGATGGTGCCGCGCGAGGGATTGTCGGAAACCCTGATCGATCCGACGCTGGCTTGGCTCGGGGCACGCGGCGCCGAAATCCGGTTCGGCTCGCGACTGCGCGGCTTCGGCTTTGCCGGCGGCCGGGTCGGCCAGCTCGAATTCGACAACAGCACGGTCGCGCTGGGGCCGAGCGATTGGGTGATTCTGGCTGTCACCGCCCCGGTCGCGGCACGGCTGGTGCCCGGTCTAACGGTGCCGGACGACCATGCCCCGATCGTCAACGCCCATTACCGCTACGCGCTGCCGGGCGATGCGCCGCCGTTCATCGGAGTGGTGGGCGGCACCGCCGAATGGATATTTCGCAAGCCCGGCGTTGTTTCAGTAACGGTCAGCGCCGCTGACGGAATTGTCGATGAACCCGCCGAGGTGCTGCGCGAGCGGCTGTGGCGGGATGTCGCGGCGGTCTGCGGGTTGGCCAAGGAGCCGGTACCGCCCGGCCGCATCGTCAAGGAGCGGCGGGCGACGTTTCGGGCCACTCCGGCCCAGCTGAGGCGGCGTCCGGCGGCCTCGACGGAATGGAACAATCTTCGACTTGCAGGCGATTATGTCGAAACTGGGTTGCCCGCTACGATTGAAGGGGCTATTCGCTCCGGCTTTGCAGCGGCGGCGCCGTTAATTACGAGGCGCAGCCGATGGATGCCTTTAGTCGAGACCTCTGGCAGGGCGCACCGGCCGGACATTATCGGGCAGACGGGTCCGGTCTGTCGGCGCGCGAGACCGTAGCGAGAACGCACAGGATGCTCCTCAGCGAGGCGCCGGTCCCCGGCGCCGAAATCGACAAGCATTGCCTGGACGAGGCGATCGGCGGCGGCACCGCCGCGCTGATGGCACTGCAGCGCGACGACGGCCACTGGGTTTTCGAGCTCGAGGCGGATGCGACGATTCCGGCCGAATACATCCTGCTCGAGCATTTTCTCGACGAAATTGACGACGAGCTCGAGCAGCGCATCGCCGGCTACCTGCGGTCGCACCAGGCAGACCACGGCGGCTGGCCGTTGTTCCAGGGCGGCACCTTCGACATCAGCGCGTCGGTCAAGGCGTATCTGGCGCTGAAGCTGGTCGGCGACCCGCCTGAGGCGCCGCATATGCGCCGCGCCCGCGAGGCGATCCTGGCGCATGGCGGGGCGCGTCGCTGCAACGTCTTCACCCGCATCGCGCTGGCGCTGTTCGGCATCGTGCCATGGCACGCGGTGCCGGTGATGCCGGTCGAGATCATGCTGTTTCCAAAGTGGTTTCCGTTCCACATCGACAAGATCTCGTACTGGTCGCGCACCGTGCTAGTGCCGCTCCTGGTGCTGATGGCACTGCGGCCGCGAGCCCGCAACCCACGCGGCGTCGAGATTTCCGAGCTGTTTATCGAACCGCCGGAGACCGTCGCGGACTGGATCTCGCCGCCGACGCCGTCGATGATCGCGAATTTGTTCGTCCGAATCGACCGAATGGCGCGCCGCACCGAACCGTCGTTTCCAGTCCAGCGGCGCAAGCGTGCGATCGAGAAGGCGGTCGCCTTCGTCACCGAACGCCTCAACGGCGAAGATGGTCTTGGCGGCATCTATCCGGCGATGGCCAATGCGCTGATGATGTTCGACTGCCTGGGTTATCCTACCGATCATCCCGACCGGATGACCGCGACGGCGGCGATCAAGAAGCTGCTCGTCCATGACGGCGAACGCAGCTATTGCCAGCCCTGCTTATCTCCGGTCTGGGATACGGCACTCGCTTGCCATGCGCTGATGGATGTCGGTGATGAGCGGCTCCGCGCCGCGGTGCAGCGAGGTCTCGACTGGCTGCGCGACCGGCAGGTCTTGGATACGGTCGGCGACTGGGCGGTGAACCGCCCAGGCCTGCGGCCTGGCGGCTGGCCGTTCCAGTACGCAAACGCGCATTACCCCGATCTCGACGACACGGCGGCGGTCGGGCTCGCGCTCGACCGGTTCGATTCCGCGCGCTATCGCGAGGCGATCGACCGGGGCGCCGAATGGGTCATCGGCATGCAGAGCCGCAACGGCGGCTGGGGTTCGTTTGACGCCGACAACACCCACCATTATCTGAACCATATCCCGTTCGCCGATCATGGCGCGCTGCTCGACCCGCCCAGCGCCGATGTCAGCGCCCGCTGCATGGCCTTTCTGGCGCAGATCGGCTATCCGCTTGACCACCCGGTGGTCTCGGCGGCGCTTGCGTATCTGAGGCGTGAGCAGGAGCCCGACGGCAGCTGGTTCGGTCGCTGGGGCACCAATTATATCTATGGCACCTGGTCGGTGCTGACTGCATTGAATGCCATCGGCCTCGATCCCGACGCGCCGGAAATCCGCCGCGCCGTGGCCTGGCTGGTCTCGCACCAACATGAGGACGGTGGCTGGGGCGAAGACGGCGACAGCTACCGCCCTGGGGCACCGCACGGCGAAGCCGATTACAGCACGGCCTCACAAACGGCCTGGGCACTGCTCGCGCTGATGGCGGCCGGCGAGACCGGTAACCCGGCGGTGGCGCGTGGCATTCTCTATCTGATGGCAAGCCAGAGCCCCGACGGCACCTGGGAGGAGCCCTGGTACACAGCGGTTGGCTTCCCACGCGTCTTTTACCTGCGCTACCACGGCTACCGGGCGTTCTTCCCGGTCTGGGCGCTCGCGCGCTACCGCCGCCTTGCCCGAGCGAATCTGCCGCGCGTGACCGTCGGCCTCTGAGCGCCTCTACCGGAAGTATCGTAACGCGCAGGCGAATTCGCGCAGCCGCCAACTGCGGAACCCGCGATTCCCGATCTGCGTACACATCCGGGCACCCCGCAGGAAACGAGCGTGGCTGCCAAAGCCGGATGTCCGGCACCCAAGACGGTCTCGCAATGGTATCCGCAGTCCTCTCCCGGCCCCTGCCTCGCAGCGCTCCCGGCCATCTGCCGATGCGCGCGTTGCTGGACGCGCTGCGCGGCAATGCGCTCGCGGCCTTTCCGCGGGAGGCGTTTTTCGAGGACGCGGTGGTTCAGACCTTCTTCGGTCGGCGACATTTCATTCTGAACCGCCCGGACGCGATCCATCACGTCCTGGTCGACCAGGCGCGGAATTACGCGAAGGCCGAGGCGGCAGCCCGGATTTTGCGCCCGATGCTGGGCCGCGGATTGTTTCTCAGCTCGGGCGAAGACTGGCGGCAGCAGCGCCGCACGGTGGCCGGCGGCTTCGCTCCGCGGGCGGTCCGCCTGCTTGCCGGTAATGTCGCGGAAAGCTTGGCCGAACTGACCGAGGAGCTGACGCGGCATGAAGGCCGGCCGCTGGACCTCGTGCCGGTGTTCCAGACCTTGGCGCTCGAAATCATCGGCCGCGCCATCTTCTCGCTCGACATGAAGCGGCACGCGCCCGAATTGCGCGAACTGATCCTCAACTACGCGGCCCGTCTCGGCCGCCCGTCGCTTGCGGATTTTGTGCTGCCGGTCGGTGTGCCGACCCCCGGCGATTTAGGGCGCCGCCGCTTCCGCCGGCGCTGGCGCAGACTGGTCACTCAGATCATCACCGAACGACGCGCGGCGCGTGGCGAGGCAACGGGCGATGGTCCACCGGGCGATCTGTTCGATGTGCTCGCGGTTGCCGCGCAGGAGGACGAGCGACCGATCGAGCGGCTCGGGGATCAGGTCGCGACCTTCATCGTCGCCGGCCACGAGACCACCGCGTCGGCAATGTTCTGGGCGTGCTATCTGCTGGCGTCGCACCCGCAGGTTCAGGAGCGGATTGCCGCAGAAGCCCAGGGGTTCTCGCTGACCGTTGAGGATGCCGCTGAGACAGTCCCGCAACTGACCTACACGCGCGCAGTGGTGGACGAGGTGCTGCGGCTCTACCCGCCTGCCTTCGTGATTACCCGTCAAGCCGCCGTCGACGATTTCGTCGCCGGCATTCCGGTGCCGAGGCGATCATTGATCCTGATCGCACCCTGGGTGATTCATCGGCATCGGCGGTTCTGGAACGATCCCGATCGGTTCGACCCCGAACGGTTCATGCCAGACCGGCCGCCGCCCTCGCGTTTCGCCTATCTGCCGTTCGGCACCGGGCCAAGGACCTGTATCGGCTCGGCATTCGCACTGACCGAACTGGTGCTGGTGCTGGCGATTCTGATGCGGACATTCCGGATCTCACTGGCCCCGCATGAGCCGGTCAATCCGGTCGGGTTGACGACGGTTCAGCCGGACCGCCCGCCCCCCTTCCTGCTGCAACGGCGGTAGGCATCGACCAGCCGCCAAAGCACGGCATGCGCCCTTTTTGCCACTAGCCAACCCCGCTCCCGTCGCGTAGGGATTCGACACCGCAGGGGAGCGGCACAGGGGATTCCGAAACGGCTGTGCGAATGCGCGGCCGCCAGTGTTTCTGATGCGCCCCGCGGCGTCCTGGCCGGCTTTCTGGCCGTCCCGGATGGGCCTCGAAACATGCAACGGGCTGCGCATGAGCACGTTACCACCGGCTTTTTGTGCAACCGGCCTGGCCGCCGAAGCCAGGGTGGCGCGAGCCGCCGGGTTTCCGGCCCTGGTCGGCGGCGGCAATCACGAGCGCACGACGGCGCTGGTCGATCTCGCGGTAGAACGGGCGAAATGCCTCGTCAGCTTCGGTGTAGCCGGCGCGCTGGCGCCAGGGTTGCGCGCAGGTGACGTGATCTTGTCGGGCGACGTCATCGGTGATGACGGTCGCTGGGGTCCCACCGAGGAATTCCAGGAGCGCATTTTCGATCTGGCGTGGCGGATCGGCGCCTTCGAAGGCCCGGTGCTTGGCTCCCGCACGATCCTCGCGACCGAGGACGCCAAGCGCAGCGCCTGGCGCGAAACCGGGGCGCTGGCCGTCGACATGGAAAGCGCGGTCGTCGCCAGCGCGGCACACGCCGCCGGCATCCCGTTCCTGGTGCTGCGCGCGATCGCCGATCCGGCGATCCGGGAATTGCCCTCGGCGGCGCTGATCCCGCTGGCAGAGAACGGCACGCCGGTGCTGGCCCAGGTTCTGGCCGAAGTCCTGCGGAGGCCGCGGCAAATCCCGTCGCTGCTCGGGCTCGCCCGAGAGGTGCGGCAGGCTTTGGCGGCGCTAGCCGCGCCCGCCCGCGCGCTTCATGGGCTTTTGAGCGCCTCCTAGACGGGCCATCGCGTCCTCGACGTGGCGCGAGAACACGTATTGCGCCGGGCGCTGCTGATCGAGCGGGATTTCCGGAGCCATTTCACCGTCGGTCCGCGGGCCACGTAACGCGATCGCCGCCGCCTTCAGCGGGTGGTGGACCGAATCCATCACGGCGGTTGCCTCGTACCCGCTGTGGACCATGCAGTCGGCGCATTTCTCGTAGTTGCCGGTGCCGTAAGCGTCCCAATCGGTCTCTTCCATCAGCTCCTTGAAACTTTTGGCATAGCCCTCACCGAGCAGGTAGCAGGGTCGCTGCCAGCCGAAATAATTGCGCGTCGGGTTGCCCCAGGGCGTGCATTTGTACGACTGGTTGCCGGCCAGGAAGTCGAGGAAGAGGCTCGACTGGTTGAAGGACCAGCGCCGCTTGCCGTCGCGCCGGAAAATATCGCGGAACAATTCCTTGGTGCGCCGCCGGTTGAGGAAATGCGCCTGGTCCGGGGCACGCTCATAGGCATATCCGGGCGATACCGTGATGCCGTCGACGCCGATCTCGGTGGCATCGTCGAAAAAGCGGGCGATCCGCTCGTGGTCAGCGGTATCGAACAGCGTCGCGTTGATATTGACGCGGAAGCCGCGCGACTTCGCCAGTCCGATCGCCG
>DATARH010000042.1:0-1644 GCA_036264235.1 Allostellaceae bacterium | reverse complement strand
CACCGTCACGCCGTTCTACGACCCGATGATCGCCAAGATCATCTCCTGGGGAGAAGATCGTGCGGCGGCTGTCGGCCGCCTGCGCCGCGCGCTGGCCGAGACCGCGGTGCTCGGGGTCGGGACAAACCTGGAGTTTCTGACACGGGCCGCGGCGCATCCGGAATTCGTGTCCGGAGCGGTCGACACCGGCTTCATCGAGCGCCATCGCGCAGCCCTGGTTCCGCCTCGGCAGCGCGCCCCCGACACGGTCCTCGCCGCGGCGGCGCTCTTCCGGCTTCTGGCGCGCGAAGAGGCTGCAAAGGCGGCCGCCTCCCGTTCGGGCGACCCGTTTTCGCCCTGGGCCCGGACCGATGGTTGGCGGCTCAACGGTCGCGGTCACCAGGAGCTGAATTTCCGGGACGGCGGCGAGGAGCGATTGGTTCGGGCGCGGAGTCAGGCCGGATCCTGGCTGCTCCAGTTCGACGACCGGGCAATTCTCGCGCACGGCGAGCGCCGGGCCGACGCGGCGCTGTCGATGCTGCTCGACGGGGTGCGGAAACACATCACTGTGCTGAACCATGGGGTGGAAACTGCGGTGTTCCTCGATGGCGAAAGCTGGCGGCTCATCGAGATCGACCCGCTCGCGGCGCGCGCTGGCGAGGACCCGACCGCCGGGCGGCTCACCGCACCAATGCCGGGACGGGTGACGCTGCTGATGGTCGAGCCGGGGACGAGTGTCCGGCGTGGGCAGCCGCTTATGGTCATCGAAGCGATGAAAATGGAACATACGGTGACCGCACCGGCCGATGGCGTCGTCGAGGCGGTGCGGTTCGCCTCCGGCGATCTGGTCGAGGAGGGAGCGGAGCTGGTCGTTCTGACGCCGGGACGCCAGGAACCCGGCTGACCAGCTCGACGCCATTATGCCGCTGCACCTGTTGAAGCTCGCGGTCGGGATCGACGATATCGACCAGCTGCGCCGCATCCGCGCCGCCCGAGCCGCAGAGCGCGGCGGCAGCTGGGTCTATACGAGAAACCATCCCCACCGCGCCGCGGAGGTGCTGGCGGGCGGCTCGATCTACTGGATCATTCGCGGGCACATCCGGGTGCGCCAGCTGGTGTCCGGCTTTCGCAGCGAGCGCGACGATAACGGGCGGCGCTATTGCCTGATCGAGATCGATGACGAACTCGTCCCGACGTTGTCTCGGGCTTGGCGGCCGTTCCAGGGCTGGCGCTATCTGGCCCCCGAAGATGCGCCGCCGGACCGCTCCGACAGAGGGGAGCCGCCTTCGGATCACATGCTGGCCGAGTTGCGGGCCCTGGGGCTGATCTGACGCCCGTTCGGGTTAATTTTTGTGATGTCAGCTCTAGACAGGGGAAGACAGGGTCATTACGTATACCGGTCGCCGCGCCTCCTGTAATTCATCTGTCGGCATCGCCGATTGTGTGTTGACGCGGGTGGGGATGGGGCTTATAAGCGCGGCCCCTCTTGAGGCGAACCCTTGAGAGACCCCTTTTTGGGGATTGTTGATTGAGATTGTGGAGAAGAGGGAAGGGATGCGCGGACGGCGGCCGAGGGTCGCCATTTGTTCGTGCATTTGCGAACGTTTTGGAGGCCCTTGTTTGGGTCTACCTTTGAGTCGAAGAGTAGATCCGGGATGAACTTGA
>DATARH010000025.1:0-2547 GCA_036264235.1 Allostellaceae bacterium | reverse complement strand
TGGCGATCGTATTGCAGCTTTGCGTTGGTGGTCTCGGCCTCTGCCGACGCCAGGTTTGCCTTCGCCTGGTCGACCTGCGCCTGAAACTGCACCTTCTCGATTTGATAGAGGAGGTCGCCCGCCTTGACGTCCTGGCCCTCGCGAAACGAGACCTTTTCGAGAAAGCCCTCGACACGGGCGCGGACATCGACCTTCTCGATCGCCTTGATGTGGCCGACGAACTCGAAGGACCGGCTGACGCCCTTCATCGCGGCCGGGCGAACGCCGACCGCAGGGTTGGCCGGCGGCGCGGCGGCCTGTTTCGGCTTGTCGCAGCCGGCCAACAGCGGCAAGCACAGGCAGAGCGCCGCGATGAGACGCGAGCTGAAGCACAGCCCCTTGATCATGCGACACCCCGTCTGCAAATCGAGCCGCGCCATGCCATGCGCGCGCCAACTCTACCGCGCTTCGGCAGCGGCGGCCATCAACGTGCACTATCGGAGGTGTGGCGTCGCGGCCCGGTCGACAACCGATACTTTCTCAACGTTCGCATGAGGTAATCTCATGTCTGGCCGAGAATGGCGGCCTCGACCCGACGCGCTCGCTGCTATCGCAGGGCGAGGTCGGAGCCGTCCTGCGGCAGCGTACGAACTTGAAAAAAGAGCTTTGACCGGCTCGAGCCGCTCAGCCCTGGATCAGGCGCCCGACGGTATCCATCAGATCGGTCATGCTGGACGGCTTCAGGACGACGGTGTAGCGGGCGAGCTGGTCGGCCGGGAATTCGTGCGCGTAGCCGGTAAAGATCAGCACCTTGATGCCACGCTGCGTCGCCTGCTCGGCGACCATCAGCCCGTTGCCGTCCGGCAGCCGGCCATCGGTCAGCGCCAAATCGTAGGAACCGCGGCCGAGCAGCGACAGCGCGCCGGCGACGGTGTCGGTCGCCTCGACCTCATAGCCCTCATCAAGCAGCGAATCCTGAACCAGCTCGCGGACATCCTCATCGTCTTCGGTCAGCAGAATGCGGGTCATCGTCTCTCGGAACGGCTCCGGTCGGGAAGGGTGAAAGACACCGGTGCTTGCCTTCGGTCAGATAAGGTTAACCGACCATCCTTACCAAGTAATTGATCGCCGGTCCGAGCAAACCTTCGGCGCCGGCGCAATGATCGCGATCACCTTTTTTTGATTATAGCATTCGGGCGGGAAGGGCAGCGCAAAACCGCCGCGGCGGCGCTGCTCGGCTGTTTCTTGTCGGCTTCAGGCTGGCGACCGAAGCGGCCGCAGCTTAATCGCCAGCTACAGCACAGGCGGCGAGGCGGCGCCATTCGTCGTCGGCGGGAAGCGTTGCCGGATCGGCGCCGCGCTCGATCGCCTGCGCGGCATATTCCTGGCCGAGTTCGGCGAGGTGGCGGGTGAAATCCGGATCGACCACGCCGCGCGCCAAGCGGTAGCAGTGCTCCGCATTCTCGACCAGATAGCTGAGATAGTTGACCGGCTGCGGAGAAACGCTGGCCGGCATTGCGCAAGGTTCGTGCATCGCGACCCCCAACGGGCAGAAACCGCATCGATTAGGGGGGCAAACGATTAAAGATCAAATAACACGCGAGTTGTGACGAAACGGTGATCCAAGCCGCGGTCGACGCGCCCGGAGCCACCTCGCCGAGGCAACCGCCCGATGCGGGCGAACAGTGGTATGATCGTTCCCGTTGCATCGCAGGAGAACAGCATGGCGGTCGCGCCATCAACCGCCGAGGTCGAACCCGCTTCCGCACCGGCCCGAACGGCAAGGGCGATCAACGTCGCCGTGCGCCTCGCCGCGTTGGCGGTCGCCGGGATCATCGTCGTGCTGTTCGCGACGCAATGGGACCGCTGGGTCGGAAACGCGACCCGGCAGGCGACCGACGATGCTTACATCCGCGGCGACATCACGCCGCTGAGCGCCAAGGTCGAAGGGTACGTGCGCCGCGTGCCGGTGCACGATTTCGATCGGGTTAAGGCCGGCGATCTGCTGGTCGAGATCGAGGACAGCGACTACCAGGCGCAGGCTGCCCAGGCCGAGGCGGCGCTGCTCGGTGCCCACGCCGCGATCGAAAACCTGAAGGCGCGCAAGGCGGCACAGCATTCCGCCGAGGAGCAGGCGCAGGACGCGATCAAGGCGACCCAGGCCGATCTCGACCGCACCCAGGCGGAGGCGGTGCGCCAGCGCGCCCTGCTCGCCTCGACCTTCGGCACCCGGCAACGCGTCGAACAGGCGGAGGCCGATGAAAAGCGCTATGCCGCGACCCTGGCCCGCAACCAGGCGGAAGCCGATGCGCAGCACCGCCAGATGGCGGTGCTCGACACCCAGGAGATGCAGCTGCGGGCCGAGGCCAAGGCCAAGCAGGCGGCGCTTGACCTCGCCCGGATCAATCTCGGCTATACCCGGATCGTCGCGCCGATCGGCGGCATGGTCAGCGAGCGCGGCGTGCGCGAGGGCCAATACGTGCATGCCGGCAGCCAGGTCATCTCGGTGGTGCCGCTCGAAGATGTCTGGGTCGTGGCCAATTATCGGGAAACCCAGCTGACGCATGT
>DATARH010000307.1:0-17175 GCA_036264235.1 Allostellaceae bacterium | reverse complement strand
ATAGGTTGCGCAAATCGTAGAGCGATGGCGCGGTGGCGCCGAGCCGGCGCTGCTGCTCGACCGAGGCGGGTTCGGTGTCACCCTGCACGACCACGAGGCGGCGCAACAGCGCGCGGTATTCGCCGGGCACCTCCTGCCAGGCGGGTTCGCCCTTGTGCTGCCCGAACGGGATGCGGCGGTCCGGCATTGGCGGCGCCAGGAGGATGCCCCAGCGGTAGTCCGGCATCCGGACATAGCCGAATTTGGCCCAGCCCTCGGGCTCGACGCTGACCGCGGTGCGCAGATAGACCGGGTTGTCCTGAAACCCGTCGGGGCCGCGCGATTTCCACCAGTCGAGATAGCCCGGGTGCCAACTCTCCAGTGCCCGGCGCAGCCGCGGGTCGCGGTTAAGCCCGACATTGTTCGGGATCAGCCCGTCGTAATCGACGGCGGCGTTCGCATCGGCCACATCAGCCTCCCGCGGCTTTCGCGATATTCTCTCCCCCCTTTATATGGTCATTCCCGCGAAAGCGGGAATCCAAGACCACCGCAGCTAGCCAGGCGGGCTCACACCCGCGTTCCTGGGTTCCGGGTTCCCGGCTCTCGCGGCACCCGGGAGTGACCAGAGAGGGAGGGTGCGCCCTTCGCTATACCCGCTCTGGATCGAAATCGGGGCGGCGGCCGCTGCCATATCGCTTCAAGGCGCCCGCCTCGCCGACCGCGTTCGGCCGCTGGAAGATCCAGTTTTGCCACGCCGTGAGGCGGCCGAAGATGCGCGTCTCCATCGTCTCCGGCCCGGCGAAGCGCAAATTGGCTTCGAGCCCGGTCAGCGCGTCCGCCGAGAAGCTGGCGCGCTCTTCGAGCATCAGCCGGATCTCCTCGTCCCAATCGACCTCGTCATAGGCGGCGGTGACCAAACCCAATTCATCCGCCGCTGCGGCATCGAGCGGCTCATAAATGGCTGCGCGGACGCGTTCGAGGCTGTCGGGCTCGCCGGCAAACCGGGTTTCAAGCCGCGACAAGCCGTTGCTCATCGGCAGCCCGCCGAAATTGCTCCCCGACAGGCGGAGCGTTGCCGCCGGGCGGTTGTCCCCCTGTCGCTTGCCGGCAAACATGAAGGCGCGGTCGGCCGCGAACACAAGCTCGGCCAGAAACCCGGCAAAACAGCTGCCCGGCTCGACCAGCGTGAACAGGCTGCGCGAGGTGAGGTCGATCCGTTTCAAGACCCGCTTCCACAGCAGCCGGGTCTCGCGGACGAGCCAATCCGCCTCACGGTTGTCGAGCACCGCGTCCGCCGCCAGCACCTTTTCCGGGTCGCCCTCGGAACGGAATACCAGGATGCCCAGCTCCGGCTCGTTAAAGCGTAGATGCAGGATCGCGTCGTCGAGCTCCCGAGCGACGGCCAGCGGCCAGAACCCGGCGCCGGCATAGTGCACTCCGGCGGCGCTGGGCGCCTCCGCGGGACCTGAAATCGTGATTGTCGCGCGCCGCTCCGCGCGGTCGAGGGCCACCCGCAGATGCTGGTATTCGATCGCATCGTCCGAGATGCTGCGTTCGAGCGGCGGCAGCGTGATGCCGGGCGCATCCGCGGGCCGGTCGGAGGATGCGGCGAGCGCCAGCGCGCACTCGCGCACCCGCTTGCCCCAATCGGAGGGCGGTGCCAGCTCGTCGACGAGCCGCCACTCGACCGCGCGCGGGCCGCGCACCCCTTCTTCGGTCGCGCAGAACAGATCGGCGCGGTCGCGGCGCAGCTTTCGTTTGTCGGTCAGGCGGGTCAGGCCGCCGGTGCCGGGCAGCACCGCCAGCAGCGCCACCTCCGGAAGCGACACCGCCGAGCGGCGGTCGTCGATCAGCAAAATCCTGTCGCAGGCGAGCGCCAGCTCGTAGCCGCCGCCGGCGGCCGGGCCGCCGACCGCGGCGAGATAGCGCTGTCCCGAATGCTCCGATGCGTCCTCGATCGCCAGCCGCGTCTCATTGGTGAATTTACAGAAATTGACCTTGTGGCCGTGCGATGCCTTGGCGAGCGTCCCGATATTGGCGCCGGCGCAGAACACGTTGTCCTTGCCCGAACGGATCACGACGCAGCGCACCTCCGGATGCTCGAAGCGCAGCCGTTGCACCGCGTCGTTGAGCTCGATGTCGACACCGAGATCGTACGAGTTGAGTTTGAGCTCGGCACCGGGAAAAAGGCCGCCGGTAGGATCGACATCGAGCGTCAGCCAGGCCAGCGGCGGCTCGATATCGAGCCGCCAGTGGCGGTAGCGGCTAGGATCGGTCTCGAACTCGATGCGCATGCCCGGCATTATACCATCCCGCTCAGAACGTCGCGCGGTTGACCGCGAAATGGACCAGGATCGCGCCCGCGTAGCCGGCGGCGACCGCCGGGGTCCAGCGCAGATGCGCACCGAAGGTATAGACGCCGCGCGCCTGACCCATCAGCGCGACGCCGGCCGCTGAGCCGATCGACAACAGGCTGCCGCCGACCCCGGCGGTCAGGGTGATCAGCAGCCATTGGCCGAGCGGCATGTCGGGCTGCATCGTTAGGACCGCATACATCAGCGGCATATTGTCGAGCACCGCCGAGACGATCCCGATCAGGACATTGGCCGCGCTCGCGCCGAGCCGGCCGTAGAGCAGCTCCGAAGCGGCGCCGAGATAGCCGATCATCGCCAGCGCGCCGACGCACAGCATGACGCCGTAGAAGAACAACAGCGTGTCCCACTCGATGCCGGCAATCCGCTGAAACACATCGAAGGTGTAGTCACCGGGCCGGCCGCGGCGACGTCCTCGGAGCTGCAGGAAGTAGTCGAGCAATTGCAGATAGCCGAGGCCAGTCATCATGCCGAGCACCGGCGGCAGGTGCAGGAAATTGTGCATGGCGATTGCGGTCGCAATCGTCGCGGCGAACAGCGCTACAATTCGGCGTGCGCCGATCTTCAGCCGAACGACTTCCTCGCTCGCCGCCGGCGCACCGCGCGGCACCGCGAAATGCATCAGCGCCGCCGGCACGACGAAATTCACGACCGCCGAAAAAACTCGCCGAACTCGACGACCCCCTTCTGCCACACCATCAGTGTCGTGATGTCGCCGAACGGGCTGAACGCGCCGCCCGCATTGGCGGCGACGACGATATTGATGCAGCTGAGCACGACGAATTTAGGCGCCGCCGCGCCGACCGCGAGCGCAACGGCGCACATCACCAGCGCCGTCGTCAGATTGTCAGCGACCGGCGAGATTACGAAGGCCAGCCCGCCCGTCGCCCAGAACAGCGCGCGATAGCCGAGCCCGGCTCGCACCAGCCAGGCGCGCAACGCGTCGAACACGCGCCGCTCCTCGAGCGCGTTGACATAGGTCATCGCCACCAGGAGGAACAGCAGAAGCTCGGCATATTCGAGAAACACATGGCGCAGCGCCGCCGCGACCTCGTCCGGCCGGCCCGCCACGGCAAAGACGATTCCGAGCATGGTCCACAGCAGCCCGGCGGCGACGACCATCGGGTTCGATTTGCGCAGGTGCGTCGCTTCCTCGGCGATCACCAGCGCGCAAGCGGCGATGAAGATCGCCAGCGCGGCGAAGCCGATCCGATGGCCGGTCAGGTCGGGTTCAGAGGACAGCGCGGTCACGCCGTCCAGACACGACGAAACCCGCTCTGCTTCAATCGAAATCGAGAGAGGAAGCCCGTCTCCCGGATTGCAGGGAGAGGCTTACCGCGCCTACGTCAGGCCGAGTTCGAGCTTGGCTTCCTCGCTCATCATCTCGCGGTCCCAGGGCGGCGACCAGACCAGCTTGACCCGCACCTCGTTGACGCCGGGAACCGCGGCGATCGCGTTCTCAACTTCTTTCGGCATGCTCTGCGCCACCGGGCAAGCCGGCGTCGTCAGCGTCATCTCGACAAAGACGAGGCCGCCCTTCTTCACTAGAAGCTCGTAGATCAGCCCGAGATCTACGAGGTTCACCGGCACCTCCGGATCCCGCACGGTCTTCAGCGCTGCCAGCACCGGCTCCATCAGCTCGGCATCGTCGTCACCCTCCGGCCGTTCGACATCGGCCGAGTCGGCGGGCGGCTGTTGCTGAAAATCGAAATAGTCGCGGTGTTCCCCAGTGTCTGACATCCGCTACTCCGTCTTGACCGTGTCGCCCTGGAGCCCGCCCTTCAGTGCCGCCTCGAAGGCATGCCACGGCAGCGTCGCGCATTTGACTCGCGCCGGGTAGGCCTTGACGCCAGTCAGCGGCTCCAGCCGTTCGCTGTCTTCCTCAAGCTCTGGCGACAGCTCTCCCGGGTCGCCGCCGGTGACCTGCGCATGAAAGCGGCCGAACAGCGCCTGTGCCTCGGCGAGACTCTTGCCCTTCAGCACTTCGGTCATCAGCGAGGCGGCGGCGGTCGAGATCGCGCAGCCGCGCCCCTCGAAGCTGACATCGGCAATCCGGTCGCCCGCGATCGACAGATACACCGTCACCCGGTCGCCGCAGAGCGGGTTGTGGCCGCGCGCCAGATGCGTCGGGTTCTCCAGCGCATGGAAATTGCGCGGGTGCCGTCCGTGGTCGAGGATGATGTCCTGGTAAAGTTCGCGCAAATCCATCATCGGCAAAACATCTCCCGTGCCGCCTCGATCGCCGCGACCAGACGATCGACATCGGCGTCGTCATTATACACGCCAAACGACGCGCGCACCGTGCCGGCAACGCCGAGCCGGTCCATCAGCGGCTGCGCACAATGGTGACCGACGCGGACGGCGACATTATGCTGGTCCAGCACGGTCCCGACATCGTGCGGGTGCACCCCGTCGACATTGAAGGACAGGATCGACAGCCGGCGTTGCCCGGCGCCGACCAGCTCTACGCCCGGGATGCGCGACAGCCGGTCGACACCATAACCGGTCAGCGCCTCCTCGTGTTCGAGGATGGCGTCTCGGCCGATCGCCTCGATGAAATCGATCGCGTAGCCGAGCCCGACCGCGCCGGAAATGTCGGGTGTGCCGGCCTCGAAGCGGTGCGGCGGGTCCTGGAATTCGGTGCCTGCCAAGGTGACTGTGGTAATCATGCCGCCGCCGGTCTGCCAGGGCGGCATCGAGGCGAGCAGATCGTAGCGGCCCCACAGCACGCCGATGCCTGAGGGTCCGTAGGCCTTGTGGCCGGAGAAGACATAGAAATCGCAGCCGAGCGCCTGCACATCGACCGGCATGCGCGGCACCGACTGGCAGCCATCGATCAGCACCTTGGCGCCCTTGGCATGCGCGAGCTGAGCGATCCGCTCGACCGGCAGCAACGCGCCGCCGACATTCGAGACATGCGTCACCGCGACCATCTTGGTGCGGGCATTCAGCAGCGCGTCCAACGCGGCGAGGTCGAGCCCGCCGGTCGGGTCGATCGGCGCCATGACGAGCTTCGCGCCGACCCGCTGACACAGCATCTGCCACGGCACGAAATTGGAGTGATGTTCGAGTTCGGTGACGATGACTTCGTCGCCTTCCTGCAGGAAAGCCGGGCCGCCGCTTTGCGCCACCAGATTGATCGCCTCGGTGGCGCCGCGCACGAACACGATCTCGCGCTCGTCCTTGGCGTTGAGGAACGCGCGCACCTTCTCGCGCGCCTCTTCGAACCGGTCGGTCGAGCGGGCGCTCAACGCGTAGACGCCGCGATGCACGTTGGCGTATTCGCTGCGGTAGAATTCGGCGACGCCGTCGATGACCGAGCGCGGCTTTTGCGCACTTGCGCCGGAATCGAGGAACACCAGATCGGGGTGTGCGTCGAAGACGGGGAACTCGCGGCGCAGTAGCTTGACGTCGAGCGCAGCCGTCCGGGTGTCGAAATTGCGCAACGGTGCGCCGCTCATGCAGTAGCCTCCAGGCTGGCGAGCCGATGCGCCAGCCGCCGCAGCAGATAGGCGTGCAGATCGAGTTGCTCGACGGTCTCGACCGCTTCGCGCAGGAAGCCATCGATCAACAGCCGGCGCGCCTCGGCCTCGGCGATGCCGCGGCTGCGCAGATAGAACAGCGCGGTCTCGTCAAGATCGCCGACGCTGGCGCCGTGGCTGCACTTGACGTCGTCGGCGTGGATTTCGAGTTCGGGCTTGGTATCGATGACGGCGCGATTGCCGATGATCAGATTGCGGCTCAATTGGTGCGCGTCGGTCTTCTGCGCGCCGGGCCGGACGATGATGCGGCCCTGGAACGCGCCGTGGCCGCGGTCGGCGCCGACCGCCTTGACCAATTCGCGCGTCTGGCCACCCGGCGCGGCGTGGTCGATCGTAGTGACGATGTTCGCCTCGTCGCGGCCGGCGACGATAAAGGCGCCGTCATAGGTGCAGCGCGCCCCCTCGCCAGCGAGCGTGATATTGGCCTCGTGGCGCACCGTGCGGCCGCCGAGCAATAGCGCGAAATTCGCCAGACGCGTCTTGGCGCCAAGCGCCGCTGCAACGGTGCTGACATGCGCCGCCTCGGCCGCTTCCTCGACCAGGACGACACGCTGCAGCTCGGCCGCGTCGCCGATCTCGATCGTGACGAGGTCGTCGCGCCAATAGTGGCCCTCACTGCCGGCATAGGTCTCGATCACGGTCGCCTGCGCGCCGGCGCCCAGGGCGATCAGGCTGCGCGTATGCAATGACGCGCCCGCCGCCTGCCCGGCGAGGTGGATGATCTCGATCGGTCGATCGAGCGTCACCCCCGGTGCGACCTCCAGCACGAAACCGTCGGAAAAGAAGGCCGCGTTCAGCGCGTCGAACGCTTCGCTGTCGCCGAGCGGGGTTGCGCCGGCAACCGCCCGCGCCAGGTCGGCGCGCTCGCGGATCGCCTGCGCCGTCGAGCCGAACCAGATCCCCGCGACCGGCTCCAAGGTCGAGAGCGCCGGGACGAAGCACCCATCGACGAGCACGATGCGCTGCGCTGCCTGCGGCAGCGCCATTCGCTCGATCGTGGCGGCATCGAGGCGCGGCGCGGACGGCTTCGCGGGGCGCGTCCTTGCAATTGGCGACAAATCGAGATAGCGCCAGCTTTCGCTGCGGCGCGTCGGCCAGCCGAGTTCGGCAAACCGGGTGATGCCCTGCCGCCGCAGCTCGCCGAGCCAGGAGGGCTCGTTCGGATCGGCGGCAAAGCAGGCGAGGTAGTCGCGCGCCTCGGGCTTCACCGGAAAGTCGACGACCGCGCTCATGCGTGCTCCGTCGCCGTGGGCGCGTCGGCGAAGGTGCCGTACCCCCGGCGCTCCAACTCCGCAGCTAAGCTCTTGTCACCCGATTCGACAATGCGGCCGCCCTGCAGCACATGGACATGGTCGGGCTCGACATAATCCAAGAGGCGCTGGTAATGCGTAATCATCACGATCGAGCGGTCGGGCGCGCGCAACCCGTTGACACCGCGCGCGACGGTCCGCAGCGCGTCGATGTCGAGGCCGCTGTCAGTTTCGTCGAGGATCGCGAGGCGCGGCTCGAGGATCGCCATCTGGAAGATTTCGTTGCGTTTCTTCTCGCCGCCGGAGAAGCCGACATTGACTGCGCGCTGCAACAGGTCGTCGCCGATATCGAGCAGCTTCAATTTGGCGCGCACGACGCGCAGGAACTGACCGGCATCGAGCTCGGGCTCGCCGCGGTGTCGGCGCTGCGCGTTCAACGCGGCGCGCAGGAAATAGGTGTTGTTCACACCGGGGATTTCGACCGGGTACTGGAAGGCGAGGAAGATGCCCTCGCGTGCCCGCTCATCGGCCTTCATCTCCAGGAGGTCGCGGCCGCGATAGGTGACGCTGCCCTCGGTGATCTCGTAACCGTCGCGTCCCGCCAGCACCGCCGCTAGCGTCGACTTGCCGGAGCCGTTCGGCCCCATGATCGCATGCACCTCGCCATCGCTGACGGTGAGGTCGATCCCTTTCAGGATCTCCCGTCCGTCGCCGAGGCGAGCATGCAGGTTTTTGATTTCAAGCATTAAATTAACCCACGCTTCCTTCGAGGCTGACGGCCAGCAGCTTCTGCGCCTCAACCGCGAACTCCATCGGCAGTTCCTTCAACACGTCGCGACAGAACCCGTTGACGATCAGCGACAGCGCGTCCTCGTCGCTGAGACCGCGCTGCCGGCAATAGAACAGCTGGTCCTCGCTGATTTTCGAGGCGGTCGCCTCGTGCTCGACCCGCGCCGACGGGTTGCGTACCTCGATATACGGTACCGTGTGCGCGCCGCAGCGGTCGCCGATCAATAGCGAGTCGCATTGTGTGTAGTTGCGCGCCCGCTCGGCCCTCGGCTGCACCCGCACGAGACCGCGATAGGTGTTCTGGCCGCGGCCGGCGGAAATGCCCTTCGAGAGGATCGTCGAGCGCGTGTTGCGGCCGATATGGATCATCTTGGTGCCGGTGTCGGCCTGCTGGCGGTTGTTGGTGATTGCAACCGAATAGAACTCGCCAACCGAATCGTCGCCTTCGAGGATGCAGCTCGGGTATTTCCAGGTGATCGCCGAGCCGGTCTCCACCTGTGTCCAGGAAATCTTGGCGCGGGCACCGCGGCAGGCGCCGCGTTTGGTGACGAAATTATAGATGCCGCCTTTGCCCTCGGCGTCGCCGGGATACCAGTTCTGTACGGTCGAGTATTTGATCTGCGCATCGTCATGCGCGATCAACTCGACCACGGCAGCATGCAGCTGGTTCTCGTCGCGCTGCGGCGCGGTACAGCCTTCGAGATAGCTGACATAGGCGCCTTTGTCGGCGATCAGCAGCGTGCGCTCGAACTGGCCGCTATTGCGCGCATTGATGCGGAAATAGGTAGAAAGCTCCATCGGGCAGCGCACGCCCGGCGGGATGTAGGCGAAGGAGCCGTCGCTGAACACGGCCGAGTTGAGCGCCGCGTAGAAATTGTCAGCTTGCGGCACTACGGTGCCGAGATACTTCTTCACCAACTCCGGATGCTCGCGCACCGCCTCGCCGAATGAGCAGAAGATGATGCCGAGTTCGCCGAGCTTGTCCTTGAACGTCGTCGCCACCGAGACGCTGTCGAACACGGCGTCGACCGCGACCCCAGCCAGGGCTTCGCGCTCGCGCAGCGGGATGCCAAGCTTCTCGTAGGTGCGCAGCAGTTCGGGGTCGACCTCGTCCAACGATTTCGGCGCGGCGGTTTGCTTCGGCGCCGAATAATAGGAGGCGCTCTGGAAATCGATCGGCGCGAATTCGACCTTGGCCCATTCGGGCAGCGCCATCCCCTGCCAGGCGCGGAACGCCTGAAGCCGCCATTCGAGCAGCCATTCCGGCTCGCCCTTCTTTTCCGAGATGAAGCGCACCGTGTCTTCGTTGAGGCCGGGTGGCGCCGATTCCGCTTCGATCTCGGTGACGAAGCCGTATTTGTAGCCTTCATCGCTGAGCGACCGGACCGTATCGCGGGTATCGAGAGGGGCACTCATCGGGCGGGTTCCACACTGATCTGCGCCGCCGCAACCGGCATATGCGCGAAGGCGAAGGGGCTCAGCATCTCGTCCAGCGAGACCGCCGAAAGGGCGGCGCCGACCGCCCGGTTGATTGCAGCCCAATGCGGTCGTGTCGGGCAGAAGGTGGTGCGGATGCAATCGTCGACGTGGATCGAGCACTGCGTCATGCCGATATCCCCGTCGATCGCGGCGACAACCTCGGCGACCGAGATCGCGCCGGCCTGCCGTGCCAAGCGATAGCCGCCGGCGGCGCCGCGGGTCGCGGTCACTAGCCCGGCATGGGCGAGCGCCTTCAGCAGCTTGGCCACCGTCGCCTGGGGCAGACGGGTCTCGGTCGCGATGGCCGCGGCAGTCGCCAGCCGGTCGGGATCGGCGGCGAGGTGCGTGGCAACGATGACGCCGTAATCGGCGAGCTTGCTCAGAATGATCATCGCGGGGCGGGGCTCGGTGCGATTATGCGGATCCAGATCTGATCCGTGAATTGGGACCGGATTGGTACGCAATAGATCGTAGCGCCCGCGGTTCGGGTCAAGACCAGATCGGCACGCTGCTATCGCCGGCTATGGGGTGTGGCGTTCGGTCGCGCGTCGCAGACCCGGCCGAACGGTCGCTATCAGCACGCCCCGTTGCTCAGTGCCCGCTCGATTGCGTTAAAGACTTGGCTCGGGCGGAACGGCTTGCGGAGGAACCCAAGCGGATGCGCCCTCTGAGCACGCGTTGTGATCGCCGAATCGAACAAACCGGACAGGAAAATCGACGGTACGCCGAATTCGTCGCGCAGGCGGCAGGCCAACTCGATGCCATCCATATCGCCGGTTAGCCGTATGTCGACCAATGCAAGATGCGGCCGTTGCTCGTCGGCGATCGAAAGTGCCTCCAGGGCGGAGCTCGCGACCCCAGCGACGCGGAAGCCGGCATCCCCGAGCACTTCTTCGATATTGGCGGCGATCAGCGCCTCGTCTTCGACGATCAGTATGCTGGGTGGCTTGGCGATCTCGACTAGCGCAACCACTTGAACCCCATCGCTGGCAATTGGTTTTCCCGGCCTCGAAGTGCGTTCAGAGAGCGGAGAACGTGCGCCAGAAGCCTAGAGTTCCGACCGGCCTGACCTCTGGCAACGAGTGTCCGACTAACTGGTTAATCGGGATTTAATGTCGGGGAAATTCAGCAGCACTCATTTGCCGATGCAAGACCCGTTTCTATCGATAGTGGAGCGCAATTATCTCGCCTTTTAGAGGAATGCTGAGTTCCTAAGTAAACAAAAGCTTAGCCGTAGAATTTGGTAACACTGCTGATAATGATCTAGGTGACGGCTCAAGGATGAAGCTGCTCGTCGTTGAAGACGACCGCGAGACCGCCGCCTACCTCGCCAAGGGCCTCGGCGAGAGCGGCTACGCCGTCGACCAGGCAAGCGATGGGCGTGAGGGTCTGTTCCTCGCCACTGGCGGCGGCTACGACGCGATCATTCTCGATCGCATGCTCCCCGGCATCGACGGGTTGTCATTGCTGGGCGCGCTGCGTGCGGCCGATATCCGGACCCCGGCCCTGATCCTCTCGGCGCTCGGCAGCGTTGACGACCGTGTCAAGGGTCTGCGCGCCGGCGGCGACGACTATCTAGTCAAGCCATTCGCTTTCAGCGAACTCCTGGCGCGGATCGAGGCGCTGCTACGTCGCGGTCAGACCCCGACGGCGACGACCCGGCTGCACGTCTCCGATCTCGAGATGGACCTCCTGACCCGCAGCGTGAAGCGCGGCGGCCGGTCGATCGAGCTGTTGCCGCGTGAATTCCAGCTGCTTGAATGCCTGATGCGCAATGCCGGGCATGTGGTCACTCGCACGATGCTGCTCGAAACTGTGTGGGACTATCATTTCGACCCGCAGACGAACGTCATTGACGTGCATGTCAGCCGGTTGCGGCAGAAGATCGATAAGGGGTTCGACAGGCCGCTGCTGCATACGGTGCGCGGCGCCGGCTATTCATTGCGAGCGCCTGATAGCGTTCTCTTGCAGCCTGAGTGATTGGCAAGGGAGCATTGCTCGCGCCATATCTTCCGATCGTGACGATCGCCGAGCGCCTTCGCCTTGCCGTACCCCGTGACCGCCCCGTCGCCCAAATGCGGTCTGCGGCACAGCGCGTCTGGAAGACCCACGCCTTTCGCCTCGCCGCGCTCTATTTCGCCGTGTTTGTGTTGTCGGTGCTCGGGGTTTTGTTCTTTGTTTATTGGACCAGCGCCGACTTCGTCGAGCGGCAGACCGAGGCGACGCTTGACGCCGAGATCAACGGCCTGGCCGAACAATACGCGCAGGGCGGGCTTAGCGCGTTGATCCAGATCGTCGCCGCCCGCAGCCAGGGCAATCCCGGCGATTCCATGATCTATCTCGTCACCACCCAGGACGGGCGGCCGCTCGCGGGCAACCTCACCAACTGGCCGGCCGGCGCCGCCGTAACGCCCGGGCCGCTCTCCTTCACGATCCAGACGCAGGCCAAGGGGCAAGCAGCGACGCATCCGGCGCGCGGCATGCTGATCGTGATTCCCGACGGGTACCGGCTCCTGGTCGGCCGCGACATCAGCGATGCGGCCCGTTTCCGCGACCGGGTGAAAATGGCGCTGATCTGGTCGGGGCTGTTGGCGCTCGTCGCGGGGCTGGCCGGCGGCGCGTTGATGAGCCGCAACATGCTGCGGCGGGTCGAGCAGGTCAACCGGACCGCCGAGCGCGTCGTCGCCGGCAATCTCTCTGACCGGGTGCCGCTGCGCGGCACCGGCGACGAGTTCGACCAGCTGGCCGGCAATCTCAACGGCATGCTCGACCAGATCGAGCGGCTGATGACCGGCATGCGCGAGGTCACTGACAATGTCGCGCACGATTTGAAAACGCCCCTGGCGCGGCTGCGGGCTAGGCTCGAACTGGCACTGCTCGGCGGCGCCGATCCGGCCGCGCAGAACGCCGCGATCCGTGCCGCGATCGATGAAGCCGACCGGATGCTCGCGACCTTCAATGCGCTCCTCAGCATCGCCGAAGTCGAGGCGGGCGCCGGCCGCGAGCGCGCCGAGCCGCTTGCCCTCGACGAAATTGTCCGCAACGCCGCCGAGCTCTACGAGCCTCTCGCCGAGGAGCGGGGCTTTGCACTGCATTTCGACAGCGAGGCCCGCGTGATGATCCGCGGCGACCGCAATCTGTTGTCGCAGGCGGTCGCCAACCTGATCGACAACGCGCTCAAATATGGCGACGGCCGGGCCGGCAGGCGCGGCGACATCCGATTGTCGGTGCATGACGGGCGGGGCAGGGCCGTGCTCGAAGTCGCGGACCACGGCCCCGGTATTCCGGAAAGCGAGCGCGAGACCGTGTTCAACCGGTTTGCCCGACTGGAGCCGAGCCGCAGCACGCCGGGAAACGGCCTCGGACTTAGCCTGGTGCGCGCCGTCGCGCGTTTGCACGGCGGCGCCGTCGAGCTCCTCGACAACGATCCCGGGCTGAAGGTGCGGCTGGAGTTTCCGATCGCGGTTGGCGCAACCTAATCGTTGCGCGCGGCCGGCCAATCGAGCCGGCGGGCGGTGTCGACCAGCATGTCGCGCAGGCCCTGGGCGTCGAACCCGGCGCTGCGCAGCACCGGCTCCATGACCTCATCGTCGAGCAGTTCGTCGAGACTCGGCTCGTAGCGGCAGCATTGGGAGCGCCTGTCCATGGTTCCCTCCTCCTCGCTGCGGTTACCTCACTGTACGCAACATGCCGGCAAAGCGTGTCCGCTTTGTGGCCGAGCGCCGGATTTTTCGCGGCAAATTACCAATCAATCGGCACAAAATTGCCTTTAAGTAGAGGCGGCCCTGACACAGGCGATAGGGTTCCCCCTATCCTCCGGGCCGGTTATCGTGCCCAGCGGCGACTGCTCCGCAGCGAGATGGCAGCGACGAAAGCGCTCTTTTGTGATTGCTGGATTGGTTGCTCGTCTCGTCGAATTCTCGCGCCGCCGCGCTGCTGCTGTCGCCGGCTTCCTGCTTCTGCTGTCGTTAGGTGCCGGGCTCTACGCCGCCGGCCACCTGACCGTCGATAGCGATATCCAGCATCTGCTGCCGAGCGATCCGGCCTGGCGCCAGCGTGAGATCGAGCTCGACCGCGACTTTCCGCAGAATGCGAACCTGCTGGCGGTCGTCATCGACGGCGTTACCCCCGACCTTGCCGACTCGGCGGCGCGGCGTCTCGCCGAGCGAATGCGGGCGGCGCCCCAGCTGTTCCGCGATGTCCGCCAGCCGGATGGCGGCCCGTTCTTCGAGCGTTACGGCCTCTTGTTTCTCCCAGGCGACGATCTCGCGTCGATGTCGCAGCGCCTCGTCGAGGCGCAGCCGCTGCTCGGTAGTCTGGCGCACGATCCGAGCCTGCGCGGCCTGTTCGAAGCGTTGACGCTCTTCCTGCAAGGCGTCCAGCAGGGGCACGGCTCCGTCGAGTTGCTGAACCCGACTTTGGCCGCGGTCGGCAGTGCGGTGCAGACCGTCCTCGACGGCAAGCCCGAGCCGGTGGCGTGGCAGCAGGTGATGACCGGATCGGCGCCGGACCGGCGCGAATTGCGCCGGTTCATCCTGACTCGGCCGGTGCTCGATTTCGGATCGCTCGAACCGGGCGCCGCGGCGACCGCCGAAATCCGTCGCCTGGCGCAAGAACTCGGCCTCGGTCGCGATGGCGGAGTTCGGGTCCGCATCACCGGGCCGATCGCGCTCGATGACGAACAGTTTGCGACGCTGGAAGCCGGCGCTGTCCGGTCGCTGGTTGTGTCGGTGGTGCTGGTCGGCGCGATCTTGTTTGCGGCGCTCCGTTCGGTACGGCTGGCCGGCGCGATCCTGGTGACGCTCGCCGCCGGTCTCGCTCTGTCGGCCGGCTTCGCGGCGGTCGCGATCGGCTCGTTAAACCTTATCTCGATTGCCTTCGCGGTGCTGTTCATCGGCCTTGCCGTTGATTTCAGCATCCAGTTCAGCATCCGTTACCGCGACGAGCGTCATCGGCAAGGCGAGTTTGTGCCGGCGCTTGGCGCCGCCGCCCGCTCGATCGGCCCGGCGCTGACCCTTGCAGCTGCGGCGACGGCGATTGGTTTTTTGTCCTTTGTGCCGACTCCCTACACCGGGGTGCGCGAACTCGGTTGGATCGCCGGTGCCGGCATGCTGATCGCGATAATGCTGAACTTTCTCATGCTGCCGGCCGGATTGACCTTGCTGCGGCCGGCCGGCGAGCCTGCGCCGGTCGGCTTTCGCCGGGCCGCGGTGATCGACCGCTTCCTGCTCGCACGCCGCAGATGGGTTCTGCTTGCCGCGGCGGCGCTGGCCGTCGCAAGCCTCGCCGTGCTCCCTTGGGTGCGGTTCGATTTCGATCCGTTGCATCTGAAAAGCACCGAGAATGAGTCGGTCTCGACCGCGCTCGATTTGATGGACGACCCGACGACCTCACCTTATGCGGCTGAGGTCCTGGTACCGTCCCTGGCCGAGGCGCAGCGTCTTGCGGAGCGGCTCGGCGGATTGCCGGAGGTGGCGGACGTTGTCACTGCGGCGACCTATATCCCGGCGGACCAGGAGAAGAAGCTGGCGATTGTCGGCGATCTGGCGCTGCTGCTGGGCCCCACGCTGGCGCCGGTAGCCCCATTGCCGGCGCCCACCGAGGACGAGGTGCTTGCGGCGCTCCGCCATTGTCGCGAGGCGTTGCAGCCGATCGTCGCGTCTGCGGGCCCGCAAAGCCCGGCGGCGCGGCTGCACGCCGCCCTCGGTGATGCGATCGCTCGCGGCGCGCCGGCCATTCCGGCGCTGCGGCAGAGCCTCCTTCCCGGCTTGCTGCACCGCATCGAGGGCCTTCGCGAGCTGATTCAGGCCGGACCGATCACACTGGAGACGCTTCCCGCGGAATTGCGCGACGGCTGGATCGCGCCGGATGGAAAGGCCCGGATCGAGGTGTTCCCGAAGGGCGACGCGCGCGACAATGCCGTGCTGCAGCGGTTTGTCGCCGCGATCCGTACCGTCGCGCCGGACGCGACCGGCACGCCGGTGACGATCCAGGAGGCGGGGCTCCTGATTGGCGGTTCGTTTGTCGAGGCCGGAATCATAGCGGTTGTCGCGATCACAGTATTGTTGATTATCGTTTTGCGCCGGCTGCGCGAGGTGGCGGTGGTAATCGCGCCGCTGCTGCTTGCGGCGCTGCTGACCCTGGCGATGACCGTCGCGCTTGGTATGCCGCTCAATTACGCCAACATTATCGCGCTGCCGCTCTTGCTCGGGATCGGCGTCGCTTTCGACATCTACTTCGTGATGAACTGGCGCGCCGGCGTTACCGATCACCTGCAATCGAGCACCGCGCGCGCCGTCCTGTTCAGCGCGCTGACGACAATGTCGGCCTTCGGCAGCCTCGCGCTGTCGGAAGATCCCGGCACCGCGGGCATGGGCAAGCTGCTGTCGCTGTCGCTCGCCTGCACCCTCTTCTGCACCTTGTTCGTGCTGCCGGCGCTGCTCGGCCCCGCCACAGCGCGGCGGCAGGCGGCGGAGGCTGCCGCCGTCACGGCGCCGCCGCGGCTCAAGCAGAAGGCGTGAGATCGCTGTAACTGACGAGCGTAATGCCGAGTTCGTCGATCCGACGCCGCACCGCCGGGCTGGTCAGCGCGGCGAACTCGTCCCGGCCGCGGTAGCCGGGCATCGCCACTTCCAGTTCCCGCGTACGCTCGACCGCCGGGTGGAAATACATTTCGCTGATACCGTCCGGCAGATGAGGAAGCAGCGCGAGAACCCGTTCCTCGCCCATGCCGCCGCTCCAGGCGAGCCCGAACATGTAATCGTTCCTGACGATCTCCGCCCGGCGCAACCGCCGTCGCAACGCCTTTGCGGTGAAGTTGTAGGCCGGGACTCGAAAACGCTCCTGCGGAAAGGCACGCCGCAGCGGCTCGACCGGCTCATCAGGCAGCCGCATGGCGCGCATGCCGAAGTCGCATCCGATCTGGACGATCAGGCGCGCGATTGTCGGGTGCAGATGCAGATGCTGGTGCGCATTGACATGGTCGAGCGGCAAACCGGTCGCGCGGAACGCCTCGAATTGCGCTCGAATTTCCTCCGCCAGCGCGCGCCGGATGCCGGGCTGAAAGAAATACCTGATCCCGACACGCCGCGGATCGGCATCGAACTGGCCGTCCTGGCGCGCGAGCGGCGAGCCGGGCAGCAGCGGCGTGCTGTCGGTCAAGGTGACATGCAGGCCGACTCGCAGGTTTGGCACGCGTCGGGCGCGCTCGATCGCGTCCGCCGCGGCCGGCGCGCCGACCATCAGGCTGGCGCAGGTCAGGATACCGTGGCCACTCGCGTCCTCGACCGCCCTGTTGATGGCGACGTCGCGACCGAAATCGTCAGCGCAGACGATGAGGCGCTTTACCAAGCCAGCTGCTTAGCTCGCCATCTCCCGCTGGCGCAGGAATTGGAAGAATTCGACGCCTTCGCGCAGTCGGCGCCGCATCATTTGCGGGCTCTTGAGCATCTCGGCCACCAGCGAGGCGATCTTGGCGCGGCGGAAGTAGAAGCGCTTATAGAAGGTCTCCAGCGACTGGAAAATCTCGGTATGCGTCAGATGCGGGTAGTGCAGCGGCGCGATCTGCACACCGCGCTCGTCGGTCAGTTCGGCGTGTTCGAGATCGAGCCAGCCTTCCTCCAGCGCCTGCCGGTGCAGTTCGGTGCCGGGGTACGGGGCGGCCAGCGACACTTGGATCGTATGCGGATTGATGTCGGCGGCGAAGCGGATCGTCTCCTCGATCGTCTCCTTGGTCTCGCCGGGCAGGCCGAGGATGAAGGTGCC
>DATARH010000270.1:0-5918 GCA_036264235.1 Allostellaceae bacterium | reverse complement strand
CGCGCATGGCGAATTGTACATGCTCTCCGCGACGGCGGCATATTTCGCGACGATGGAGATCGGCATCGGCTATTGGCCCAGCATCGCAATCGTCACCGCCGGCGCGTTCTGCCTCGGCATTGTGTTCTACGAGGCGTTGCTGGCGCCGGTCGCCGGCCGCGATTTCGAGCGCAGCATCCTCTTGACCCTCGGCGTGTCGATGGTGCTGCAGAACGGCGCGGTGTTCCTGCTGACCTCGACGCCGCGTCTCGAGGTGACGCCGTACAGCTACCAGAACCTGATCTTCGGCGAGGTGCGCGTGCCAGTGCTGCGGCTGTTCGCACTCGGCCTCGCGCTGGCCGCCTTTACCGCGCTGTATCTGGTGCTTCATCACACCAGGATCGGCACGGCGATGCGCGGTGTCGCCCAGAACCGCGCCGCCGCGCTGATGGTCGGGATCGATCCGCGCGCCGCGGCGCGCCTCGCGGTGGCGATCGGGGTCGGCCTGTCGGGCCTCGCCGGCGCCGCGCTGGCGCCGGTTTATTCGGTCTATCCGGCGATGGGGTTTGCCTTCGTGTTCAAGGCGTTCGCGATCATCATCATCGGTGGCCTCGGCAACATCTCGGGCGCGGCAATCGCGGCCGTGGCGCTCGGCCTCCTCGAAAGCGTCGCCGGCGGTTTCGTGCCGCCGGCCTTCGTCGATGCCATCGCCTTCGTCGCGATGATCCTCATTCTGCTGTTCCGCCCGGAAGGGCTGTTCGGCCGGGGCGTGCGGGTGTGAGTGCGCGGGTATTCTCCGCAGCAGCGGTGACGATTGCAGTCGCTGCGCTCGCGAGCCTGCCGCTGTGGAGCTCAAGCCCCTACCTCTTCGAACTCGGCATCACTGCGGCGGTCTTCACCGTGCTCAGCACCGGTCTCAACCTTGTCTACGGCTACACCGGCTTGTTGTCGTTCGCCCAGGTCGCGTTCTTCGGGATCGGCGGCTACACCGCGGCGCTGCTCGCCGTGAACGAGGGCTTGTCGGTCTTCGCCGGCGCTTTGGCCGGCGGCGGGCTGGCGATATTGCTCGGCCTCGTCATCGGCTACACCTCGCTGCGGCTGTCGCGCCACGCCTTCGCGATCGTGTCGCTGAGCTTTGCGCTGCTCTGCCTGATCCTGTCGCGCGATTGGGTGTCGCTGACCCGCGGACCGATGGGCGTCCACGGCCTGCTCGCGCCGGTCCTGACGCTGCCGGGTCTTGGCAAGCTGCGCTTCGACCGGCCGCCGGAGTTCTATGAGCTGATGCTGGTTTATGCGCTGGTCGTGCTCGCGCTGGTGCATCGGCTGGTGCGCTCGCGCCTCGGCCGCGCCTTTGTTGCGATCAAGCTGAACCAGCCGCTCGCCGAGAGCCAGGGGATCGACCCGCTGCGCTACCGGCTGCTGGCGATCGCCGTCTCGGCCTTCACCAGCGGCGTCGCCGGCGGCCTCTACGTCTTTCACCTGACGATCGTCGACCCATCGATCTTCGATTTCTACTACACCGAGACGATGCTGATCATGGTCATCGTCGGCGGCCCCGGCAGCTTCTGGGGCGTCGTCGCGGCGAGCCTCGCCTTCTCGGCGATCCCCGATCTGCTGCGCTTCACGACCGATCTGCGGATGGTGTTGTACGGCGCGGTGCTGATCGTCGCGATGCTGGTGTTGCCGGGCGGGTTCGGCGGCTTGGCCGCGTCGCGCCGGCGTGCCGCCGCGAAACCGGCATGACCGGTCCGCTGTTCGAGGTGCGCGGGCTCGGCAAGCATTATTTTGGCGTCACCGCGGTCGCCGAGCTGAGTTTTGCCGTGCCGGAGGGCGAAATCGTCGGACTGATCGGGCCGAACGGCTCCGGCAAGAGCACGACGATCGATTGTGTCAGCGGGTTTCAGCCGGCCGACAGCGGGCGCTGGTTTCTCGCCGGCGCCGAATTGACCGGCCGCAAACCGCACACCCACGCCGCGGCCGGCCTGGTGCGCACGTTCCAGACCGTGCGCGCCTATGACCGGCTGAGCCTCGCCGACAACCTCGCCGTCGCGGCGCAGGCGCATGACGGCGTCGGCTGGTGGGCCGCGCTGCGCGCCAGTCCAGCGCTGCGCCGCGCCGAGCGCGCGACCGCCGAGCGGGCCGGCGAGCTGCTGGAGATCGTCGGCCTCGCCGAATACGCCGAGGCACCGGCCGCGATCCTCTCCTACGGCCAGCGCAAATTGCTGGCGATCGCCGCGGCGATGATGACGCGGCCGCGTCTCGTGGTGCTCGACGAGCCGGTCGCGGGGGTCAACCCGACGATGATCCGCCGCATCGAGGCCGCGATCCGTCGGCTCAACGCCGACGGTGCGGCGCTGCTGATCGTCGAGCACAATGTCGGCTTCATCATGAATCTTTGCGGCAGCGTCATCGTGCTCGAACAGGGCCGCAAGATCGCCGAGGGCCCGCCGGGACTGATCCGCGAGGACAGACGCGTCCTCGCCGCCTATCTCGGCGCCGAAGCGGAACCGGCCGCCGATGGCTGAGGCGGTGCCGCTGCTCGAAATCGACGGGCTCAGCCTCGGCTACACCGACGAGCCGGTCGTGCGCAACTTCTCGACCGTGATCCCCGCCGGCAGCATCACGACGATCATCGGCCCCAACGGCGCCGGCAAATCCACGCTGCTCGGAGGCCTCTACGGTCTTGCGCGCCACTTCGCCGGCCGGGTCCGCTTCGACGGCGCCGAGATCCAGGGACTCGCGCCGCCGGAGCGCCTCAAGCGCGGCATCGGCCTAGTGCCGCAAGGCCGCTGCAATTTCCCGCTGATGAGCGTGCGAGAGAACCTCGATCTCGGCACCTACACGCTGCCGCGCGCCGGCGCCGCCGCCGCGGTCGAGCGGATGCTCGACCTCTTTCCTCTGCTGCGGACGCGCTGGGGGGTACGCGCCGGCGATCTGAGCGGCGGCGAGCAGCAGATCCTGGAAACGGCGATGGTGCTGGCCGCCGGCCCGCGGCTATTGCTGCTCGACGAGCCGTCGCTCGGCCTCTCTCCCGGCAACCAGCGCCAGGTCCTGCGCACGATCCGGGACATTCGTGCCGGGGGTGTCACTGTATTGATGGTCGAGCAGAACGCAGCCGCGGCATTGCGCGTCTCCGACACGGCAATCGTGCTCGAACTCGGCCGCAAGGTGCTGGAAGGGTCGGCTCGCCGCGTCCTCGACGACCCGGCGGTTCAGGTCGCCTATCTCGGCGGGACCGGCGATGTAGCTTGATTACGGTTCAGTCCGGCAACCGGCCGCTTTGGGGCAGAACCGGAAGCAGTCTACTTTAAAAATGGCTTCCGTTCAGCGCCGTTAGCGGACCTCCCGCGCAGCGTGATTTACAGGCTGCGTTCGACCCGAAGCTGCCATTGCGGTGGTGCGGCGTGCTCGGCCGCTTCTGCCCCAAACCGCACTGAGAATGAATGCAGGCGGATGTCTGATCAACGGCAGATGCCGTTGAAAAGCGGATACCAATCCGTAGCCGTTCGTCACCATTCAATATTCAGCCACAGACGTGTTCAGGCGTGCAGCATGCCGCCGATTGCAGCGAGAAAGCGGTCGTGGAAGGCCGGCGCGAACAGCGTCACCCCGAACGGTAATCCGTCGCGGCGGAAGCCGGCGGGACCCGCGAGCGCCGAAAGGTCGAGCAGATTGGCGAAATTGGTGTAGCGGCCGAGCGTCTCGTTCAGCGCGATCGGGTCTGCCTCGATGTCGGCAATACGGTAGGTCGTTCCGGCGGTCGGCAGCAGCAGCAGATCGATCTGCCGCCAAACCTTGTCGGTCTGCTGACGCAGCAAGGCGAGCCGTTCGAAGCCGGCGAAGACATCGGGTGCGGTGATCCTGTGCGCGGCCATCAGGATCTCGCGCACCGTCGGGTGCAGCAGATCGAAGCGGCCGCCGGTCACCTGCTCGACCGCGCCGTAGCGTTCCGCGAGCCAGGGCCCGCGGTAAACCAGCTGGGTCGCCTCGAAGAACGGTTCGTAATCGATTTCGATCGGGCTGCCGCCGATCCGGGACAGCCGCTCGATCGCCGTCGCATAGAGCGGCGGCCCGTCCGCGTCGCCGAAGAACTCCAGCTGGCTCGGCGCGACGACCCCGAGGGTGAAGCGTTCCGGAACACGGTTTGGCTGAGCGAAATCGGCAGGCGCCGCCCGCGAGTACGGGTCGGTTTCGTCGAAGCCGCGGGCGGTTTCGAGAACCTCGAATGCATCCGCCGCGCTCAACGCGAATACGGAAACGCAGTCGAGCGAGCGGCAGGCCGGCACGACACCGCTGGTCGAGATCAGGCCACGGCTCGGCTTCAGGCCGAGGATGTTGTTGAAGGCAGCCGGCACCCTGCCGGAACCCGCCGTGTCGGTGCCAAGCGCAAAGGTGACGAGCCCCGCGGCGACAGCCACGGCCGAACCCGAGCTCGATCCGCCTGGGATAAAGGTCGGATCGAACGGGTTGCGCGGAATGCCGTAGGGCGAGCGGATCCCGACAAGACCGGTGGCGAACTGGTCGAGATTGGTCTTGCCGACCAGCAACGCACCGGCCTTCAGCAGCTGCTCGACGGCGGGCGCCGATTGCGCTGGGACATGCGCGAAACCGGGGCAGGCGCAGGTCGTCGGCAGGCCGGAGACGTCGATGTTGTCCTTGACCGCAAACGGCAGCCCATATAGCGGCATCGAATCGCTGCCGTGCGCTTCGGCGCGCCGTTCCAGCGTCATAGCCTCGGCGTGTAGCGCGTCATCCGACACCCGCGTGATCCACACCCCGTCGTCGCCGCGCGCGGTAATGCGGGCGAGCACCTCCTCCGCTACCGAACCTGGCGTAGCCGTTCGGTCGCGATAGGCGGCGCGCAATGTCGCAAAATCGAAATTCACTCTAGCCTACCGACGAGCGTGCTTATCGGCGGCAACTCTGCCCGAGATTTGGGCAGAGAGCGAACCGGTGCTCACTCATCACTACCGACGAGGTGTTGCAAGAGCCCCGATAGCTGCCGCCGCAATTCGTTGAATGGCACCGAGGCGACGTCGCGCGGGCGCGGCAATTCGATTGCCACATCGGCGGAGATGCGGCCGGGTCCCGGCGACATCACGACGACCCGATCGGCGAGCAAAATTGCCTCTTCGATGGCATGCGTCACGAACAAGACGGTCAGTCCGGTCGCCTGCCACAGGGTCAGCAATTCGGTCTGCAGCCGCTCGCGCGTCATTGCGTCGAGGGCGCCGAACGGCTCGTCCATTAGGATTACCGCGGCGTCGTTCGCCAGCACTCGGGCGATCGCAACGCGCTGCTTCATGCCGCCCGAGAGCTGGTGCGGATAGGCGTCGGCAAAACGATCGAGCCCGATCATTGCGGTGAAACGATTGACGATTGCGGCGACATCGGTCCGGGGTAATCCCCGCGCCGCGGGGCCGAAACCGATGTTGCGCCGCACAGTCAGCCACGGAAACAGGCCGTAATCCTGGAAGACCATGCCGCGCTCCGGACCCGGGCCGGTGACCGGCGCATCGTTCATCAATATCCGGCCCGCGCTCGGCGTTTCGAAGCCGCCGACCATGCGCAGCAAGGTGGATTTGCCACAGCCGGACGGGCCGATCAGGCAGATGAACTCGCCGCGGCCGATTTCGAGAGCGACGGCATGCAATGCCTCGATCTCTCCGGCATTCGTGGCAAACCGCTTGTCGACAGCCTCGATCCGCAGAATCGGTTGCCGCGCCGGCGACGGAACCTCAAAAGGCTGCTCGAGGGCGAGGTCAAGCATATTGCGGGTTCCAGCGCAGCAAGCGACCGCCGACCGCGCGCACCGCCTGGTCGGATAGGAAGCCGGCGAGACCGATCACGATCATGCCGGCGATGACGACATCGGTGCGCGACACCTCGCGCGCGTTCTCGATCATCGCGCCGAGCCCGACGCGCACCCCGCTCAACTC
>DATARH010000266.1:0-22723 GCA_036264235.1 Allostellaceae bacterium | reverse complement strand
CAGCGTTCAGAAACGGCGTATGGTGACTGGCGAGCCGCTCGCGCCACTTGGCCGCGTGCGCTACGATGCCGCAACGATTGCTGACCTCCCGAGGAGAAACAGATGGGCCGCGCCTACAATGTCGTCGACGCCGACGGGCATATCCTCGAACCGCTCGACCTGTGGAACAATTACATCGATCCGGCCTTCCGCGATCGGGCGCCCCGCATCGTGCCGGGCAACAACGGCAAGGAGCGGCTGGTCATCGAGGAGCACACGGTCGGCGACGGCCGGCTCGGCATCGGTCGGATCGGCGCGGTCGGCGCGCGGCAGGGCGTCGTCGAGGCCGACACGATGGCCTACAAAGACGGCAAGCCCGGCGGCTTCGACCCGCATGCCCGCATCCCCGACATGGATGCCGACGGCATCGACGCCGCCTTCCTCTATCCGAGCCTCGGCCTGTTCTCCGGCGCGATCCACGACCCGCAGCTCGCCGCCGCGGTGTGCCGAGCCTACAACCGCTGGCTCGCCGATTACTGCAAGCCCTATCCCGACCGGCTGTTCGGCGTGGCGATGCTGCCGATGCAGGATGTCGATCTGACGATCGCCGAGATGCGCTTCGCCAAGAAGGAACTCGGCTTCCGCGGCGGCTTTATCCGGCCGAACCCCTACAACAACAAGATGATCAACCACCCCGATTACGAGCCGTTCTGGGCCGCGGCCGAGGACCTCGATTTCTCGATCGGCTTCCATGAGGGCGCGTCGGCCGGCATGCCGCAGGTCGGCATCGACCGCTTCGAGGGCCGCGGCGCCCGCCACATTATCACCCATACGATGGAGATGATGCTGGCCTGCCTCGCGGTAATCTGGGGCGGCGTGTGCGAGAAGCACCCGAAGATCCGCATCGGCTTCCTGGAATCGGGCGGCGGCTGGATCGCGCCGTGGCTCGACCGCATGGACCGGCACTTCGACGACCAGGGGTTCAACGACAGCGGCCTGACGACGCGGCCCTCCGAGCTGTTCCAGCGCAATTGCTGGATTTCGTTCGAGCCGGTCGAGGGCAGCCTCAAGGTGCTGGCCGATTATGTCGGGCCGCACAAGATCATGTGGGCGACCGACTATCCGCACCCCGACGGGTTCTTCCCCGGCGCGCCCGACATGGTGCGGAAGCAACTCGAAGGCCTGTCACCCGAGACCAAGCACCAAGTGATGGCCGGCGGTGCGATGGGCTTCTACGGCCTGAACTGACCGTCTGAGCGGTGACGCCCTCCAGTCAAGAGGGCGTCAGGCCGGCACGGCGAACGCGGTTTCGTGCGCTGCGATCTGCTCGGCGTAATTGGCGCGATAGCGGCGGTACGTCTCTTCGTGCCGCGCCACCGCGGCCGGGTGGAACTCGCCTTCCGGCGGCGGCAGCAGGTCGAAATGACCGAAGCTGTCGCGGCCGCGCACCAGCCGGGCGCAGAGCCGGTGCGATCCGACCGTGTGCACCCGCGCCGGGATGTAGCTGATGCCGAGCCCGACCCGGCGATGGCCGGCGCGGTTCGGCGCCGAGCGGTGCGGGCACAGCGTGTGGTGCAGCGAAAAGCTGCCGGCCGGCAATTCCATCATCGTGGTGCGGCTGTCGTCGAAATCCTCGACGATCGCCTGGCCGCCGCCATTGATGCTGTGCGCCAGGCCGAGCGCGGCATGGCGCAATTGCCGCGGCACGCCGCGCGACGACACCACCTCCATGCAGCCGGCCTCGGCGCCAGCGTCGCTGAGCGCCACCCAGGCGGTGACATGCCCGTGCGGGTCGAGCCCGAAATAGGTCGCATCCTGGTGCCAGGCGGCGAAAGTCGGGCTGCCGGCCTCCTTGATGAAAAACGTGGTGGTGTAGACGAGGATGTCGGAGCCGATCAGGTCCTCGACGATATCGAGGATGCGCTTGTGCCGCACCAGCGCGTCGGCCCACGGCATGAAAATGTACGGCGCGGAGCGCCAGCGCTTGTCGGCCTGGTTGACCGGCTGGCCGAGCCAGTCCTCGAAGCGGGCGAGGCCGGCACGGCACTCGTCGAGTTCGGCCGTCGACAGCGCCGGGAACGGAAACAGGTAGCCGTCATGCCGGTACCGCGCGATCTGCGCCTCGGTGAGGGTGTTGCTCAATGCGCTGCCCAGCTTTTTTTGAACCCGATTTCACCGAGATTGCTTCGTCGCTGCGCTTCTCGCAATGACAATCCTTTTTGGAAGATTGCTGTCATTGCGAGCGGAGCGAAGCAATCTCGTGCAAGCTCCCCGCGCAATTGAGTAGCCTAGCCCGGCCCTATATCCTCGCCATGGGAGGATCGTACGCATGGATTTCGCCGACAGCCCCGAGCATGCCGCGTTCCGCCGCGAGTTTCGCGACTGGCTCGATGCGAACCTCCCGGAAGACCTCAAGGTCGAGGATGCGCAGGACCAGCGGGTCTCGCCCGATCGCGAGACGCTCGAAAAACGCCGTGCATGGCAGAAGAAGATGCACGCGGCCGGCTGGGTCGGCTTGTCCTGGCCGAAGGAGTATGGCGGCCGCGGCGCCAATTTCATGCAGCAGGTGATCTGGGACGAGGAGTATTTCCGCGCCGGCGCGCCGATCCTGCCCGGCACGGTCGGCATGAGCCTGCTCGGACCGACCATGATCCATTGGGGCACCGAGGAGCAGAAGAAGCGGTATTTGCCGAAGATCCTCAGCTGTGACGAAATCTGGTGCCAGGGCTATTCCGAGCCGGGCGCCGGCTCGGACCTCGCAAGCCTCCGCACGCGCGCCGTCGATAAGGGCGACCACTACGTCGTCAACGGCCAGAAGGTGTGGACCTCGGGGGCGCATTTCGCCGATTGGTGCTTTCTGCTCGTGCGCACCGATCCCGATGCGCCGAAGCACCACGGCATCTCGTATCTGCTGGTCGACATGAAGACCCCGGGCGTGACGGTGCGGCCGCTGGTGCTGCTCAACGGTCACCGGCATTTCAACGAAGTGTTCTTCGAAGACGTCGTCGTGCCGAAAGAGAACCTCCTCGGCAAGCAGAACGAGGGCTGGAAGGTCACGACGACCACGTTGATGTTCGAGCGCGGCGGGGCAGGCGGCCGCGACCACGCGGCGCAGATCGCGCGGCTGCTCGAATTGGCAAAGCAGTTTCCGAACCGGCAGGAGCCGGCCTGGGAACAGAGCCATATCCGCCAGCAATTGGCGCAATTGGCGATCGAAACCAAGGCTTTGCAGGTGACGCGGCTGCGCGGTCTGACGCGGCGGCTGCGCGGCGAGCCGCCGGGACCCGAGGGTTCGATCCTGAAGCTGTTCGGTTCCGAACTGGCGACCCGCATCGCCGATTTCTCGGCGACTTTGCTCGGCCCCTACGCGACCCTGGAGACGTCGACCGAGAGCGTCCCCGACGCGCCGCGCTGGGCGCACCGCGTGCTCGGCGCGCGGCAATACACGATCGCCGGCGGCACCAGCGAAATCCAGCGCAACATCATCGGCGAACGGGTGCTCGGCCTGCCGAAGGGATGAAAGTGTTGCATTCACCACCTCCCAAACCCGTCATGGCCGGACTTGATCCGGCCATCCACGCCTTGGATCGAGGCACCTCCGCGGATGACCGGGCCAAGCCCGGTCATGACGATCTTTTCTTTCGTAAGCGGCAGCTATCCCCAGCCGGTGGTGTCGAACTCAGGGGTATCGACCTGTCGCAACCGCTGTCACCAGAGGTGAAAGACACGATCTACGAAGCGCTGCTGCTGCATCACTTCGTGCTGTTTCCGGATCAGTCACTGAGCCGTGAACGGCAATTCGCCTTCGCCGCCGCGTTCGGTGACATAGAAGAACCCGATGCGCAGCGCCGCCCCGGCAAACGGCAAGGGATCGCGCATGTGCTGTCGAACCTCGACAATGCCGGCAACCCGAGCGTCCGCTTCTCGAGGGCGGCGAATTACCATTGGCATACCGACAAGCCGTACTACACCGCGCCGCCGATGCTGACGATGCTGTACGCGGTAGAGGTGCCGGCGCAGGGCGGCGATACCGAATTCGCCAACACCGCGCTCGCCTATGATTCGCTGCCCGAGGCGATGAAGTGCCGGATCGCCGGGCTGCGCATCGCGTTTCGCCCGGCTTTCGACGACAGCCGGCCGGGCGCGGTGCATCCGCTGGTGCGCACCCATCCCGAGACCGGCCAGAAAGCGCTCTATCTCGGCAACCATTCGACCCACATCGTCGGCCTGCCGGAGGGCGAAAGTGCGGCGTTGCTGACTGAATTGCTCGATCACGCGACGCAGCCGCGCTTTGTCTATCGTCACCGCTGGCGGGTCGGCGATCTGCTGATGTGGGACAACCGCTGCCTCCTGCATCGCGCCGTGCTCGACGAGTACAGCGGCAAATACCGCCGCGTGATGTACCGCAGCGTCGTCAAGGGCACGGTGCCGTTTTAAGTTCAGGGCGAGGGGTCATGGATATCGGCTTCACCGAGGAACAGGAATTGCTGCGCGAGACGGCGCGCAAATTCCTCGAGGGCGAATGCACGACGAAATTCGTCCGCGACATGATGGCGACCGACACCGCGGTGACCGATGGGTTCTGGCAGCAGCTCGCCGACAATGGCTGGCTCGGCATCGCCTATCCGGAAGCCGATGGCGGCAGCGGTCTCGGCGTTGTCGATCTGGTGGTGCTGATGGAAGAGATCGGCCGCGCGGTGATGCCGGGGCCGTATTCGGCGACGGTGCTGCTTGGCGGCGCAGCGATTGCCGAGGCCGGCTCGCCGGCGCAGCGCCGCGAATACCTGCCGCGGATCGCGGATGGCAGCCTCAAGGCAACGCTGGCGGTGACCGAGGCGAATGCGCGCTGGGACGCGGCGGGGATCACGCTCTCGGCGCGTGAGGAGCGGGGCGGTTTCGTGCTCTCTGGCAGCAAGATGTTCGTGCCCGACGCGCATCTCGCGGATGTGATCGTCGTCGCCGCGCGCAGCCGCGACGGCAGCACGATGGAGGACGGCGTCAGCCTGTTCCTGGTGCCGAAGAGCACCGCCGGGCTCGGCGTGCGGCAGCTGCCGTCGATCGACGAGACCCGCAAATTGTGCGAGGTGACATTCGACAATGTGCCGCTGCCGGCATCGGCGCTGCTCGGCGAATTGCACCGGGACTGGGCGGCGCTGTCGCGGGTCATCGACAAGGCGGCGGTGGCGCTCGCCGCCGAGATGTGCGGCGGCGCCCAGAAGGTGCTCGACATCACAGTCGAATACGCGAAGCTGCGCGAGACCTTCGGCAAGCCGATCGGCACCTATCAGGGCGTCAAGCACAAATGCGCCGACATGCTGGTCGAGATCGAGAACGCCAAGTCGCTGACCTATTACGCCGCCTGGGCGCTCGACGAAGCTCCCGAAGAGGCGGTGCAGGCGGTATCGATGGCCAAGGCCTATGCCTCCGACGCGAGCCGCAAGGTCTGCGCCGCCGGCATCCAACTGCATGGCGGCATCGGCATGACCTGGGAGCACGACCTGCAGCTTTATCTGAAACGCGGCAAGGCCTGTGAGGTCGCCTTCGGCGACGCCACCTGGCACCGCGAGCGCCTCGCCCGGCTGATGGGAGCCTGACCCGGCCGCTTGACGGTCGCCGCCGCTCCCATAAGGATGCCGGAATGGACGAGCGGCCCTATGACGCGCCCTATCTGCAGCGCAACCCGGCGAATTTCGCGGCGCTGACCCCGCTCAATTTCCTGACGCGCTCGGCCGCGATCTATCCCGACAAGCTCGCCGTGATCGACGGCGAGCGGCGCTTCACCTATCGCGAGTTCGGCGAGCGCTGCCGCCGCTTCGCCGATGCGCTGCGGCGCCGCGGCATCGGCAAGGGCGACACGGTCGGGGTGCTGGCGCCGAACGTGCCGGCGCTGCTCGAGGCGCATTATGGGGTGCCGATGACCGGCGCCGTGCTCAACGCGCTCAACTACCGGCTCGACGCGCGGGCGATCGCCTTCATCCTGGATCACGGCGAGGCGAAGCTGCTGCTCGCCGACGCCGAATTCGCGGGGCTCGCCGGCGAGGCGCTAAAACTTCTCGGGCGAGCGCTGCCGGTCGTCGAGATCGGTAACGGCGGGCTCGACGGCGTCGAATACGAGCACTTCCTGCGCGAGGGCGATCCCGCCGCGCCCTGGTCGCCGCCCGACGACGAGTGGCAGGCCATCGCGCTCAATTACACCTCTGGCACCACCGGCAACCCGAAAGGCGTCGTCTATCACCATCGCGGCGCGTTCCTCAACGCGATCGGCAACGCGATCACCTTCGGTCTCGACCGGCACTCGATCTATCTCTGGACTTTGCCGATGTTTCACTGCAACGGCTGGACCTACACCTGGGGCGTCACCGCGGTAGCCGGCACGCATGTCTGTCTGCGCCGAGTCGAGCCGGCGCCGATCTTCGCCGCGATTGCCGAACACGGCGTCACGCATCTGTGCGGCGCACCGATCGTGCTCAATATGCTGGTACACGCGCCGGCGGAGACGCGTCGGCAGTTCAGCCAGACCGTCGAGGCGGCGACCGGCGGCGCGGCGCCGCCCTCGGCCGTGATCGAGGCGATGCAGCGGATGGGGTTCCGCGTGACGCATCTCTACGGACTGACCGAATGCTACGGGCCCTCGACCGTCTGCGCCTGGCAGGAGGAGTGGGCCGAGCTGCCGCCGCCGGAGAAAGCGGCAAAGATGGCGCGGCAGGGCGTGCCGTACCTGACGCTCGATGGCCAGCGGGTTGTCGATCCGCAAACGATGCAGGATGTGCCGGAGGACGGCGTCACGATCGGCGAGCTGGTGCTGCGCAGCAACACGATGATGAAGGGCTATCTGAAAAACCCCACTGCCACCGACGAGGCATTTGCCGACGGCTGGTTCCGCACCGGTGATCTCGCGGTACTGCACCCGGACGGGTACGCCGAGATCAAAGATCGCTCGAAGGACATCATCATCTCGGGCGGCGAGAACATTTCTTCGATAGAGGTCGAGGAGGCGCTCTACCGTCACCCGCAGGTGATGGAGGCGGCGGTCGTTGCGCGGCCGGATGAGAAATGGGGCGAGACGCCCTGCGCGTTCATCACCTTGAAGCCCGATGCCGGCGCGGTGACGGAGGCCGAGATCATCGCTTGGTGCCGCGACAGCCTGGCGCATTACAAGGCGCCCAAATCGGTCGTGTTCGGGCCGTTGCCGAAGACTTCGACCGGCAAGGTCCAGAAATACGCGCTGCGCGACCGCGCCCGGGCGCTGCCGTGATGGCCGAAGCCGCCGCCGCGCCGCCGAGTTTCGACATCACGGGGCAGGTCGTGCTGGTGACCGGCGCGTCGTCCGGCATCGGCGAGCATTTCGCCGAGGTGCTGGCGCTGGCCGGGGCCAAGGTCGCATTGGCGGCGCGCCGCATCGATCGGCTCGATGCATTGGCGCGCCGGATCGAGACGGCGGGCGGTGTCTGTCTGCCGATCGCCTGCGATGTCACCAAACAGGCCGACATTGCCGCCGCGATCGGCGCCGCCGAGGAGCAGCTCGGGCCACTCTCGGTGCTGGTGAACAATGCCGGCGTCGTCGTCACCAAGCCATTATTCGAGCACACCGAAGCCGATTGGGACCATGTGATGGACACCAACCTCAAGGGCGCCTGGCTGGCGGCCCGCGAGTTCGCGCATTACCTGGTTGTGCAGAAGCGGCCCGGCCGCATCGTCAACATCTCGTCGGTGCTGGCGTCGCGCACGATCGGCCGGGTGCCGGCCTATTGCACCGCCAAGGCGGGACTGACGCATCTGACCCATGTATTGGCGATGGAGCTGGCGCGCTACGGCATCCTCGTCAACGCGCTGGCGCCGGGCTATGTCGAGACCGACTTCAACCGCGCCTTCTTCCAGAGCGACGCCGGCAAGGCGCTGATCTCCCGCATCCCGCTGAAGCGCCTCGGCCAGACCAACGATCTCGACGGGGCGCTATTGTTTCTGTGCTCGCCGGCCAGCGCCTATGTCACCGGCACGGTGATCGCGGTAGATGGCGGCCACGCAGTCGCCGCCATCTAGGCAGGGGCTCGCTCGCTTCCTTGCCGAGCGGAGAGGGGCGGACGGAGTCGAGGTCGGCCCGCAGGAGCTGCTGGCCGGCGGCGCGATCCGACAGAATTGGGGCTTCGACGCCGAATTCCGCGGCGGCACCCTGGCCGGCCGGCAGCCGCTGGTGTTGCGCAGCCAGGGTCCGACCGGCATCCCTTCGAGCCTCGGGCTGATCGAGGAGTTCGCGGCGCTGCGGGCGGCGTTTGGGGCAGGGGTCACAACCCCCGAGCCGCTGTTCGCCGGAACCGATCCGGAAGTCTGCGGCGGACCGTTTTTCGTGATGCGGCGGCTCGCCGGCACCGCCCAGGGCCGGCAGATCACTACCGACCCGACGCTGGAACCCGAGCTGCCGCGGGTCGCGGAGCGGCTCGGCGGCGAACTGGCGCGCATCCAGACGATCCGCCCGCCGCGGCCCGATCTCGGCTTCCTGCCGCTTGTCGAGGCGGCGCAGCACATCGCCGCGTTCCGCGCCTATCTCGACCGGCATCCGCAGCCGCGGCCGGTGCTCGAATGGGGCATCCGCTGGCTCGAAACCCACCAGCCGGAGCCGCTGCCGCCGGTGCTGTGCCACCGCGATTTCCGCACCGGCAATTACATGCTCGATGGTCCGAACCTGACCGGCATCCTCGATTGGGAATTCGCCGGCTGGGGCGACCCGGACGAGGACATCGGCTGGTTCTGCTGCAAAGGCTGGCGGTTTGCCCGGCTCGACCGCGAGGCCGGCGGCATCGCCGGCCGCACTGATTTCTACCGCGGCTACGAGGCGGCATCGGGCCGCCGCCTCGATCCCGAGCGGGTGCGGTTTTGGGAGCTGCTGGCCAATATCCGCTGGGCGATCATCGCCTTGCAGCAGAGCGACCGCTACAGGATCGGCGGCGAGGAGCGCCTCAGCCTCGCGTTCATCGGCCGCCGCGCCACCGAAAGCGAGCTCGAACTCCTGATGCTGCTCGATGCGTGACCTGCCGCCGACCAGCGATCTGCTCGACCTTGCCCACCGCGTCTCGGCCGAGGACTTGTCGCCGCCCGAGCGGGAGCGGCACGCGCATCTGGCCGCTACCGCGCGGACAATCGCCGCCCGCGAAGCCGCGGCGGGCGAGGGATGGCAACAGGAGATCGAACAGGAGCTGGCCGGCTTCTATGGAACGCGGGCGTCCCGCCCGCAAAAGAGGGGGCCAGAGGCCCGCGGTCCGAACACGAGCCTGCTGGCTCGTTTGGCCGCCGATCTGCGCAACGGAGCCTTCGAAACAACCCCGTCGCGGGAAAGGGCGGCGCGCGCGATACTATGGCGGCTGGTGCTGGCGAAATTGCGCGAGGCGAACCCGCAATTCCTCGCCGCCAACGGGTTCGCCAACGGAACTGACTGAGAGCAGAGCACGTGTCGCAAGAGAGCGTCCGGGAAGCTATCGAGGCCTTCGGCCGCGGCGAGATCGTCGTCGTCACCGACGATGACGACCGCGAGAACGAAGGCGACCTGATCATCGCCGCCGCGCATACGACGCCGGAGAAGATGGCGTTCATCATCCGCAACACCTGCGGCATCGTCTGCGCGCCGCTGACCCGCGAGATCGCCGGCCGGCTGCAGCTGGCGCCGATGGTCGCCGACAATGACGCGATCCACGGCACCGCCTTTACCGTCTCGGTCGATTACCGGCACGGCACGACGACCGGAATCTCGGCCGAGGAGCGCACCGCCACGGTCAGGGCGCTCGCCAACAACAATACGGGCCGCGCCGATTTCGTCCGGCCCGGCCACATTTTCCCGCTGATCGCCAAGGATGGCGGCGTGCTGATGCGGTCCGGCCATACCGAGGCGGCGGTCGATCTCTGCCGGCTCTCCGGGGCAGAGCCGGTCGCCGCGATTTGTGAGTTGGTCAACGATGACGGCACCGTAATGCGCGGGCCGCAGATTACCGCCTTCGCCAAGACACACGCGTTGAAGCGGATTTCGGTCGCCGACCTGATCGCCTACCGCCAGTCGCGCGAGAAGCTCGTCACCCGCGTCGCCGAGTTTGCGATCGAGACCGAGGAAGGCGAGTTCGCCGGCTACGCCTATGTGACGCCGTTCGACAAGGTGCATCACTACGCCTTTGTCTACGGCGAGATCGGCAACGGCAGGAAGGTGCCGACCCGGCTGCACCGCGCCAATGTGATCGAGGACGTGTTCGGCGGCGCCCAGGCGATCCATGCGGCGCTGGCCCGGTTCAAGGCGACCGGGCGCGGCGTCCTCGTCTATCTGCGCGAGGGCACCTCGGGGGTGCCGACCACCGCGATCGCCGAAGACGCCACCTCCTCCGAGCTCGAACGCAGCCGCCAGTGGAAGGATATCGGCCTCGGCGCCCAGATCCTGCGTGACCTGCGCATCTCGTCGATCCGGCTGTACGCGACCCGCTCGCGGACTTATGTCGGGCTCGCCGGCTTCGGCATCGAGATCGCCTCCACCGAGCCGCTCGAAGAAGGCAGCGCCGTTCGGCTGACGATCAAGGAAGCCCGCCCGCGTCCGGCCACCGATTGCTGACGACGACGGTGGCGCAGTCGCGAACAGCCGCCGGGCGGCTGCACTACGCCTGGATCATCGTCGGCGTGACCTTCGTCGTCTCACTGGTGACGGCCGGCGTGCGGGCCGCGCCGGGCGTCCTGATCGTACCGCTGGAACAGGAGTTCCACTGGTCGCGGGCGACGATCTCGTTCGCGATCGGCATCAACATCTTCCTCTATGGGCTGATCGGCCCGTTCGCGGCGGCGGTGATGGACCGGTTCGGCGTGCGCCGGACGATTTCGCTGGCGCTGGTCGCGACCGCGATCGGCGTCGCCTGTAGCCCGCTGATGCTCGAGGCTTGGCAGCTGGTGCTGTTGTGGGGCGTGCTGGTCGGGATCGGCACCGGATTTGTCGGCGCGTACATCTCGGCCTATATCGCGGCGCGCTGGTTCCATACCCGGCAGGGAATGGTGGTCGGCGTCTTGACCGCCGCCAATGCCGCCGGCCAGCTCGTCTTTTTGCCAAGCATGGCCTATCTCGTCGAGCAGACCGGCTGGCGGGCGATGTCGCTGAGCCTCGCCGCCGTCGTCATCGTCTTTGTTCCGGTCCTGATCGTGCTGATGCGCGAGCGTCCGAGCGATATCGGTCTCGCTCCCTATGGCGGCACGATCGCGGCAAAGCCCGCGCCGCCGGCCGGCAACCCGGTTGCGGTCGCGCTCCGGGCGCTGGTCGAGGGCGGGCGCACCCGCGATTTCTGGCTGATCGCCGGCGGCTATTTTGTCTGCGGCGCCTCGACCAACGGGCTGATCGCACGCATCTGATCCCGGCCTGCGTCGATCACGGTTTCGGCGAGGTGGCGGGGGCGGGGCTGCTCGCCGCCGCCGGCACCTTCAGCTTTCTCGGCGGCTTTCTGTCGGGCTGGCTCAGCGACCGCTGGGACAACCGCTATCTGTTGTTCTGGTATTACGGGCTGCGTGGCCTGGCGCTGATGTATCTGCCGTTCGCGCTCGACATGTCGTTTTTCGGTCTGACCGTGTTCAGCGTCTTCTACGGTCTCGACTGGATCGCCAGCGTGCCGCCGACCGTGCGTCTCCTGAGCCGGGTTGTCGGCTCCGAGCGAACCGGCATCATGGTCGCCTGGATCACCGTGATCCACCAATTGGGCGGCGCCGGTGCCGCCTATCTCGGCGGCGTGCTCCGGATCTCGTTCGGCACCTATATCGAAGCCTTCATGCTGTCCGGGCTGCTCTGCGTGTTGGCGGCGCTGATGGTGCTGTTCATCGGCGCCGACCGCGCCCGCTCCGAGCCGGCCGGCACCCCGGCCGCGGCCTAACGCTTCTAGTCGGTCAGTTTTGGATTTTCGGCTTTTCGAAGAGCGGATGCTTGGGCGGTCTTCCATACCGGTCAAATAGCGGAAGCTGCCACGAGGTTTTGACAAAGCGACTGCGGCGCTTCTTCTTGCCGAAAATGAATTCCCGCCAGTCTCGCAGTGGCAGACCCCAGTGGTCTGCCATGTTAAGGCGACGGTTAAAGTGCAGCCCCCGCTTTTGATACCTCAGTGGCCATCGGCTCAGCCGAAAACGCCTGGTCATTACGTTAAAGCTCCAGCTCCGGCTGCAAGGTCGTCGCGAAGGACGGTCGCTGGTTCATCGAATCCGAGAACGCGGCGAGACGCGGCCGGCCGGGCCGCCATTGCCACACCTTGTGCCGGCGCGAACCGTTGTCGAGGGCGGCGCCGAGCACCAGCTGGGCGGCGTCGAACGGCCCCGAATAGTCGCCCTGTTGCAGCGCCCGCTCGAACGCATCGGCGGCGCGGTCGGCGCGCTCGCTCTCCAGCGCGATCACGCCCGGCGCCTTGAGGCCGAAGCGCAGCTCGCGGTTCCACGCCGTGATTGCGTCGAGAAACGCATAGGCGCGGCCGAGACCCGACATTGTTTTCCACCCGTCGGAGCCGTCCATCGGGAGCAATTTGCGGCCGCCATGCCGCGTATCGAGATAGGCGAGCAGCAGCAGGCTTTCGTTGAGGACCGTACCGTTGTCGAGCTGCAAGGTCGGCACCTTGCCGCCGGCGTTGTACGGCAGGAGCGCCGAATTCGGGTCGCGAAGGGTAACCTCTTCCTCCGGGATTTCGCCCTGCAGCCCCAGCTCGCGCACCGCGATGCGGGCGATCCGCGCATAGGGCGACCCCGCCGCATAGAACAGCTTCATTCCGACCCCCGACATTGCTTCGTCGCGCAACGCGCGCCTCAGCCCAAAATTGTCATTGCGAGCGAAGCGACGCAATCTCGTCGGGTCTTGTTCTGGAGGGTGAATGGCCTGGGACATCCTGATCCGCGGCGGCACGGTGATCGACGGCAGCGGCAAGCCCGGTGAGCGCGCCGATGTCGCGGTCGCGGCCGGGCGGATTGCCCGCATCGGCCCGGATCTGCCGCGCGATGCCGGCAAGATCGTCGACGCCGGCGGCCTGGCCCTCACCCCCGGCTTTATCGACATCAAGACGCATTCCGACTTCACGCTGCCGATCAACCCGAAGGCCGAGAGCAAGGTGCGCCAGGGCGTCACCACCGAGATCATCGGCCATTGCGGCTTCTCGGTCGCGCCGTGCCTGCCGGGCAAGGTGCAGGCGCTGGCCGATTACCTGAGCGGCGGCGCGCCATGGCTACCGTTTCGCCAGCTCACCTTCCCCGAATACCTCGACACTTTCCCGGCGGTCGCGGTCAATGCCGGCATGCTGGTCGGCCACAACACGCTGCGGCTGATGGTGATTGGCCTCGAAGACCGGCCTCCAACCTCGGCCGAACTGCAGCAGATGATCGCCCTCCTCGAAGAGGGCCTCGCTGCCGGCGCGCTCGGCATGTCCTCGGGGCTGTTCACCCCACCCGGCAGTTTCGCCGAGCCGCCCGAGCTGCATGCGCTCTGCGCCGTCCTGGAGCGGCACAAGGCGGCCTATTTCACCCATATCCGCGACGAGTCGAACCGGGTGCTGGAGGCGGTCGACGAGGCGATCGCGATGGCGCGCGCCTTCCGCATCCATGTCGAGATCGTCCACATGAAGTGCTCGGGCATCGACAATTGGGGCAAGGCGGCGACCGTGCTCGACCGCATCGCCGCGGCGCGCGCCGAGGGCTGCGACATCGATTGCGACGCCTATCCCTATGCCGCCGGCGCCAACCCGCTGAAGAACCTGCTGCCGCCCTGGGTGCAGATCGGCGGCAACGAAGCGATGCTGGCGCGCCTCGCCGAGCCCGAGACCCGCGCCAGGATCGAGGCCGAGCTCGCCGATAATGGGCTCAACAATTGGGGCCGCATCCCGTCCTGGGAGGCGGTGCAGGTGTCGATCTCGCCGCAGCGGCCGGAGACCGCCGGGCGCACCGTTGCGGCGCTCGCCGCCGAGCGCGGCATCGGCCCGATCGACCAGGTCTGCGACCATCTGATCGTCGATAACGGGGCGACCCGGGTGCTGATCACCTCGATCGCCGAGGACGATATCCGCACGATCCTGCGCGCGCCGGAGGCCCTGGTCGGTTCCGACGGCAATTGCGTCGCCGATTACGGCATCGTCGGCCAAGGCATGCCGCACCCGCGCTTTTACGGCACCTTCCCGCGCGTCCTCGGCCATTACGTGCATGACGAGGGCGCGCTGCCGCTCGAAGCCGCCATCGCCAAGATGACCGGCCGCAGCGCCCGGGCGCTGAAGCTGCGTGACCGCGGGCTTGTCAAGGAGGGGTTCCGCGCCGATCTGACCGTCTTCGATCCGGCCGATTTCAAGGACCAGGCGACCTACGCCGAGCCGCACCGCTACCCGACCGGAGCCCGCACCTCGCTGCTCGTCAACGGCACGGTCGTGGTCGAAAATGCGGCGCATACCGGCGCCACCCCCGGCACGGTTTTGCGGCGCGGCGCCGACGGTCTGGTCGGCTGACGCGCTGGATAACAGCTGCAGCCGCCGCCGCAAGTTGGGACCTTGCTAGCTGCGCTGTCCCGCGGCTTCTAAAATCAGCTGGGCAATCTCGTCGGGGTGCGAGATTAGCGAGAGATGGCTTGCCTTCAGTTCGATGGCCTTGGCGCCCATTCGCTTTGCCATGAAGCGTTCGAGGTCGGGGTTGATCGTCCGGTCTTCGGTGGAAACGGCATAGAAGCTCGGCTTCGACCGCCAGGCCGCTTGCGCGGTCTTGCCCGTCAGCAGAACCTTTTGAAACGGCTCCTGGACCGCATAGAGGACCTTTGCCTTCGCTTCCGGCAGGTCACCCGCGAAGTCGCGTAGGAACGCTGCTTCGCTGAGACGTCCTTCATTGCCGTCGAACACGATTCCGGCGGATGCGGGTGGCGTCGGATATTTTTTCGCCAACGCCGTGTAATCCTCGCCGGCATCCGGCGCCCGCGCCGCCACATAGACCAGGGCCGAGACGTTCGGGTTCATGCCGGCTTCGGTGACGATCATCCCGGCAAAGGAATGTCCAACCAGAACTGTCGGACCATCCTGCCGCGCCAGCACGCGCTGGGCCGACGCCACCGCATCGGCGAGCGTTGTCAGAGGGTTTTGCACGGCCGTGGCATTGAGCCCCGCTGCCTGCAATCGCGCGATCACCTCGGACCAGCATGAGCCATCGGCGAACAGTCCGTGCACGAGCACGACGTTGCGCGCCTTCGTCGGGGCGGGGCTTGCGGCCATGCCGCGGGTGGAAATCAGCGAAGCAGCAGCGCCGGCCAGCATGGCGGCCGAGAACCTGCGCCTGTTCATCGCCACGGCTGTCCTCCTTTAGATAATTCGCGCGACGGCACTCAAACCAAAACGGCGCCGCCATCCACGACCAGCACCTGCCCGGTCGCATAGCTCTGGCCCATCAGGTAAAGGTAGGCCTCCGCGATCTCGGCGGGTTCGCCGACATGGCCGACCGGCAATCCTTCCGCCGTCTGCCGGTACAGCGCCGCGCGATCCGCCTCTGCCATGCCGGCCCAGAGCGGTGTCTTGACGACGCCGGGCGAGACGATGTTGACGCGGATCGGCGCCAGCTCGACCGCGAGGGCGCGGGTCAGTCCTTCCATCGCCGCGCAGATACTGGCCGCGACAGACCAGCCAGGGCGAGGCCGCTGTCCGGCCACACCCGAGGTAAAGACAATCGAGCCGCCTTCGCGGATGCTGCTGCTGCCGTATTTGGCTGCGAGATAGGCTCCCCAGTAGCGCAAATTGAAAAAGCGCCGGGCTGCCTCGATCTCGATGCTCGCCAAAGGATCGAGCTGCAAGCTCTCGCCGGCCGTAAAAACGAGGTGGTCAAAGCTGCCCAGCCGCGCGAAAAATGCCCGCACCGCCGCCTCATCGGCCAGATCGAGCGCGTGGCCCTCGGCGTTTTCCGGCAGCGTCGCCAGCGCCTCATCGACGCGTGCCCGCCGACTCGAAGCGATGACCGCAGCGGCGCCCTCCTGCGCCACCCCTTGGGCAATCGCCAGCCCGATCCCGGAACTGCCGCCCAGCACCACGATTCGCTTTCCCTGCAACTTCATTATGGCCTCCTCATCGGTACGATGCTCTCAAACCGAGGCGCGACCGGTCGGCTGACGCGCTGGACAGCGGCGGTATCGTTTCTTATAAGCGGGCGCCCGCCCGCGGGACATGCCCAGGTAGCTCAGTTGGTAGAGCAACGGACTGAAAATCCGTGTGTCGGTGGTTCAACTCCGCCCCTGGGCACCATCTTCCGACGCCTGATGATTTGAACCGGCGCCGCGCCCAGAACGGTTCTCGCACCGGCGAAATCCGCTGCGAATTCTGCTAGGAAGGCAAACCATGTGCGGTATTGCCGGCTTCCTCCTGTCGCATGCGACGCTGCCGCGCGGCGCCGCCGAGGCGCGGCTGTGGGCGATGATCGGGACGCTGCGCCACCGCGGCCCCGACGATGAGGGCGTCTGGACCGACGGCCGCGCCGGCTTGGCGCACGCACGCCTGTCGATCATCGACCTGTCGCCCGCCGGCCACCAGCCGATGGCCAGTGCCGACGACAGCGTGTGGATCACCTACAACGGCGAAATCTATAATTTCGCCGAGATCCGCCCCGAACTCGAAGCGCTCGGCTATCCGTTCCGCAGCCGCAGCGACACCGAGGTGATCGTCAATGGCTGGCACGCCTGGGGGCCCGGCATCTTCGCGCGCCTGCGCGGCATGTTCGCGCTGGCGCTGTGGGACCGGCGCACGCAGAAGCTGATCCTGGCGCGCGACCGGATCGGCAAGAAGCCGCTCTATTACGGCCGCACCAACAGCGGCTTTTTGTTCGGCTCCGAGATCAAGTCGCTGCTGGCCTGGCCCGATGCACCGCGCACGCCGGATTTGACCGCGATCGACCGCTATCTGACCCTCGGCTATGTGCCGGCGGGGCAGACCAGTTTCGCCGGCATCGAGAAGCTGCCGGCGGCGCATTACCTCGTGCTCGGGCTGCGGCCCGAGGGCGGCTTCGCCGAACCCGAACTGCACCGTTACTGGTGGCTGCCGGAGCCGCGGGCGGTGCGGCCGCGGCCGGAGGCCGAGCTGCGGGCGGAGTTGGTCACCCAACTCGACGAGGCGGTGCGGCTGCGGCTGATTTCCGACGTGCCGCTTGGCGCGTTCCTGTCCGGCGGTGTCGATTCCTCGGCGATCGTCGCGACGATGGCGCGGGTCGGCGGCGGCCGGGTCAAGACTTTCTCGATCGGCTTTGCCGAAAAGGAATACGACGAGACCCGTTATGCTCGGATGGTCGCCGAGCGCTACGGCACCGAGCATGAGGAGCTGGTTGTCGAACCCGACGCGGTCGCGGTGCTGCCGAAGCTGGTCTGGCATTACGGCGAACCGTTCGCCGACCCCTCGGCGATCCCGACCTATTACGTCTCCGAGATGGCGCGCCGCAAGGTGACGGTTGCGCTGAATGGCGACGGCGGCGACGAATGTTTTCTCGGCTACAACCGCTACCGGGCGATGCGGCATCTGTCGCGGCTCGACAACATGCCGCGTTGGGGGCGGCTCGGCCTCGAACGGATGCTGGGACTGGCGCCAGGCGCAATCCAGCGACGGCTCAAAATACCGCAAATTCGCGGCCTCCTGCGTGCACCAGAACACCAGCCGGCGCGGCGCTACGCCTTCACGATCGTCTATTTCACCGACCTCGAGAAGGCAGCCGGATACGACGAGGCGATGACCGATGCTCTGGGCGGCTCTGTCCTCGACCTGCTGGAGCCATATTTCGCCGAGGCGCCGAGCCTCGTCAGTGGCGCCAACTGGGCCGACATCCATACCTATCTGCCGGACGATCTGATGGTGAAGGTCGATGTCGCCAGCATGGCGCACGGGTTGGAATCGCGCTCGCCGTTGCTCGACCACGTGTTGATGGAATGGGCCGCCGGCATTCCCGAAAATGTGAAGATCAGGGGCGGCGAGACCAAGGCATTGTTCAAATCGGCGATGGAGCCGTATTTGCCGTCGGAACTGCTGTATCGGCCCAAGATGGGGTTCGGCTGCCCGGTCGATCATTGGTTTCGCAACGAGCTGAAGGACATGGCTTACGATACGCTGCTGTCGCAGAGCGCGCGGCAGCGCGGCCTATTCCGGCCGGATTACGTCCGCAACCTTCTCGACGAGCATTGCGGCATGGTTCGCGATCACCACACCAGGCTCTGGGCCATGCTGATGCTCGAACTGTGGTTCCGGATGTGGATCGACGCGCCGGCGAGCGAAGCGGTGATGCGGCCGGCCGCATGAGGTTGGTGATCGGCTATGGCTGCGCGGTTGCAACACTGACGCTGCTGTCGGGATCGGTGTCAATCGCCGCCGATGTCGATTGGTCGAAGGCGCAACCGCTGACGGTCGTCACCAAGAACTACAAGTTCGTGCCGAAGCATCTGAAGCTGAAGAGCGGCACCGCGTACCGTCTGCATATCGAGAACAAGGGCAACGAGACGCACGAATTCAACGCGGCGAAATTGTTCCGAGCGTCGAACTCCGAGATCGGCGACATGAGTGCCCTCAATGCCGACCATACGGAAGTCGTGGTTCAGCCGGGCGGCCAGAAGGATCTGCTGCTGCTGCCGAAGAAGCCCGGCAGGTACAAGCTGGTCTGCCCCGACCACGATTGGGCCGGGATGACCGGCGACATCACCGTCGAGTAGCCGCCGCGCTCCGGCGAGTTGCCGGTGCTTGTCGCGCTCCCTATCATCGGCCGCGAATAGCGGAGGAGCGGAGCGATGGACCAGCGGCGCAGCATCGAAGTCGGCGGCGTCAAGCACCAGAACCCGATCCCGAGCGCCAGCCGCAAGGGGCCGTTCGTCGTCTCCGGCGCGATCTCTGGCGCCGATCCCGACAGCGGCAAGGTGCCGGCCGATCTCGACGCGCAATGCCGCAACATGTTCGGCAATGTCCGCCGCATCATGGTCGCGGCCGGCGGGTCGCCCGACGATATCGTCAAGATGACTGTATGGATTTCCGACCGCAATTTGCGCGAGACGATGAACCGCCATTGGGTCGAGATGTTCCCGGACCCGCATTCGCGGCCGGCGCGGCACACGATCGCCCAGCCCGATCTGGCGCCGCCGATGCAGATCCAATGCGACCTCCTCGCCGTGATCGGCGAGGAGTAGGAGGGAGCCTGCCATGAAAATCGCCGACATCCGCACGATCCCGATCTCCTGCGCCGTCGATCCGCCCTATGCCAGCGCCGCCGGCATGCAGTCGCGCCGCGGCGCGCTCCTGGTCGAGATCGAGACCGATGACGGCACGATCGGCATCGGCGAGGCCGGGGCCGGAGGCGGCATCACCCGCCCGATGATCGACCAGCATTTGAAGCCGCTGCTGCTCGGCCAGGACCCGCTGCTGATCGAGGGGCTGTGGCAGAAGATGTGGGCGCGCACCCGGCAATACGGCCGGCGCGGCCTCGTCATGCACGCGATCAGCGGCATCGACATCGCGCTTTGGGACATCGCCGGCAAGGTCGCGAAGCTGCCGGTCTACAAGCTGCTCGGCGCCTGCCGCGATCGGGTCGAGGCCTACGCGTCGGGTGGTTTCTACCAGGAGGACAAATCGGCCGCCGATCTCGCCGCCGAGGCCGAGGGCTACCGCGCCCGCGGCTTCAAGGGGATGAAGATGAAGGTCGGCCGCAACCCAGTGACCGGCACGCCTATGCGCGAGCTGATCGGCAACCGCGAACTGTGCGAGGTCGATCCATCGGAGGACATCGCCCGCGTCGCGGCGGTGCGCCAGGCGCTCGGCCCCCGGACCAAGCTGATGGTCGATGCCAACTGCGCCTGGAGCCCGGCGATGGCGATCGAGATGGGCCGGGCGATGGAGCCCTACAATCTGTTCTGGATCGAGGAGCCGGTCGCGACCGACGACATCGACGGCAGCGCCGCCGTCGCCGCCGCGCTGGCCACCGCGATCGCCGGCTACGAGACCGAAGTCGGCCTCTACGGCTTCCGCCAGCTGATCGACCGCGGCGCGGTCGATATCGTGCAGCTCGACCTCGCCTGGTCCGGCGGCTTCTCCGAGGGGCGGCGCATCGCCGCCTATGCCCAGGCGCACAGCAAGATGGTCGCGCCGCACGCCTTCGCCGGCGCGGTGCTGCTGGTCGCCTCGCTGCATTTTGCCGCATCGATCCCCAACGGGCTCGATCTCGAATGGGACCAGAACCCGAATGCGATCCGCGAGGAGTTGCTGAAGGAGCCGCTACGCCTCGAACCCGATGGCACCGTCAAGCTGCCGGAGCGGCCCGGCCTCGGCATCGAGCTCGACCGCGCCGCACTCGACCGCTACCGCACGGACTGACGGAAGTGGCAAAGCCGGCGCTCTATACGATCGGCTACGAGAAGACTCGGCTGCCGGATGTCGTTGCGGCCTTGCATGAGGCCGGGGTTACGACGCTGATCGATGTCCGCGACCGGCCGATCTCCCGGCGGCCCGGCTTCTCGAAACGGCAATTGGCGGCGACGCTGGAGGAGGCCGGCATCCGCTATGTCGGGCTGCGGGCCCTCGGCACCCCGCCCGAGGGCCGCGAGGCCGGTCGGCGCCGCGATTGGGACCGCTTCTGGCACATCGTCGAGGAGAAGCTGACCCGCCCCGAGGCCGAACTGGCGCTGGCCGAGGCGGCCGACATCGCCCGCGACGCGCCCAGCTGCCTGCTGTGCTACGAGGCCGATTGGCGCGGCTGTCACCGCCGCCGCGTCGCCGAAATCCTCTCTGCCCGGCATGGCTTCGCGGTGCATCACCTCGCGGTCGCATCAATCTAGGTCATTCCGGGGGCCGACCCGGGGTTGTTCCGGGGAGGCAGCCCGGAACCCATGAACACGGAATTCGCCAAGCGCGCCGCAAGCCGTGCGACCAAGCGAGGTGCCGGTGTTCATCGGTTCCGGGTTCGCCCTTCGGTCGCCCCGGAATGACCGCGTGAGAAACTGGCCGGAGTTCTTATTCCAACGGCCCCGCCCGCTCGCGCTTAAGGCGAGCCCGCCGCGCCTTGTCGGCGAGGCGGCGCTCGCGCGAAGCGGCGCTGGGCCGGGTCCGCCGCCGCGGCGTCGGCGGGATCGCGGCGCGGCGGATCAGCGCGAGCAGCCGGTCGAGCGCATCCTCGCGGTTGCGGAGTTGCGAGCGAAAACGCTGGGCGGTGATCACGACCGCGCCCTCCTCGGTGAGGCGGCTGCCGGCGAGCTTCGCCAGTCGCGCCCGCACCGGCTCCGGCAGCGGCCGCACCCCGTCCAGCAGGTAGCGCAACTGCACCGCGCTGGCGACCTTGTTGACGTTCTGGCCGCCCGGTCCGGAGGCGCGGATAAAGCTCTCCAACAGGTCGGCTTCGTCGAGGCCGATCTCGGCCGTGACCTCGATCATCGGCCACTCTTCCTCGCTGTCGCGGCGCCCCGCAGCCCCGCGAGATTAGCACTTCACGCCGCCGGGGCTGGTAGTGTAAGCCAAGCGGGTGCAGCCCGGCCGTCCCCCGGCCAGGGCGCCTGTGCGCGATTTCAGGAGCGAACATGCCGAGGGTCAATTACGCGGCGCCGTCTACCGTCGATGAAGCCGTAAAAATCCTCGCCGCGACTGGCGGCGAGGCCAAGGTTTTGTCGGGCGGCACCGATCTGCTCGTGCAGTTGAGGAGTGGCCGGGCCCGGCCGGAGATGATCGTCGACACCAAGCATATCCCGGGCCTGATCGGGATCCGCGAAGAGGGCGACTATTTCGTGATCGGCGCCGCGACCCCGGGCGTCGTGATCAGCGCCAACAAGAAGCTGGAGCACGCCTATCCCGGCGTCGTCGAGGGCGTCGATCTGATCGGCTCGATGCAGATCCAAGGCCGCTGCTCGATCGCCGGCAATCTGTGCAACGCGTCGCCGGCCGCCGACAGCGTGCCGCCGGTGATTACCGCCCGCGGCATTGCCGTCATCGCCGGGCCTAACGGCAAGCGCGAGGCGCCGGTCGAGAGCATCGTCACCGGGCCGGGCCGCACCTCGCTGCAGAAGGGCGAGTTCATCGTCGAGTTCAAACTGCCGAAGCCGAAGGCGCGCCAGTCGGACGCCTATCTGCGCTTCATTCCCCGCACCGAAATGGACATCGCGGTGGTCGGCTGCGCCGTCAACGTGACGCTCGACGCAAGCGGCACCTGCACCGACGCGCGGGTCTGCCTCGGCGCCGTCGCGCCGACCCAGGTCATCGTCGACGATGCCGCCAAGGCGCTGATCGGCCACAAGCTCGACGATGCCACGCTGCAGGCGCTCGATGCCGCGGCGCAGAAGGCCTGCAAGCCGATCGACGACAAGCGCGGCACGATCGAATACCGCACCAAGGTCGCCGGCGTCCTGGCCCGCCGCACCGCGGCCATCGCCTTCGACCGCGCCCAATCGCGCGCCTAACAGGCGCGCCTGGTACACAGAATTTCGGGAGATATGCCCCATGAGCAAGCACCACGTTACGACCACGATCAACGGCGAGCCGACCGAGTTTCTCTGCGAGGCGCAGCAGACCCTGCTCGATTGCCTGCGCGACGAACTCCACCTGACCGGCAGCAAGGAAGGCTGCGGCTCCGGTGACTGCGGCGCCTGCAGCGTCATCCTCGACGGCAAGCTGGTGTGCTCGTGCCTGACGCTCGGCGTCGAGGCCGAGGGCCGGACCGTCACCACGATCGAGGGCATCGCCGAGGGCGACAAGCTGCACCCGGTGCAGCAGAAATTCCTCGAGCACGCGGCGCTGCAATGCGGCTTCTGCACCCC
>DATARH010000200.1:0-6813 GCA_036264235.1 Allostellaceae bacterium | reverse complement strand
CTCCGATGCGCGTCGAATCCGGCCGAGATCAGCACCATCTCTGGGCGAAACTGATCGAGCGCCGGCAGCAGCACGCGGGTCATGCCGTTACGGAAATGAACGGAGCCAGCCAGCGGCGGCAGCGGCACGTTGACGATGTTGCCTGCGGCGCCGGTCTCGCCCGTGGAGCCAGTGCCGGGATAGAGCGGCGATTGATGGGTCGAGCCATAGAAAAGATCGCCATCGTCCCAGAAGCAGGCCTGCGTACCGTTGCCGTGATGGACGTCGAAATCGACGACCGCGACCCGGGCGAGCCCGTGCGCCTCACGCGCCCGCAGCGCGCCGATCGCGGCGTTGTTGAACAGGCAGAAGCCCATCGGCCGGCTCGGCTCGGCGTGGTGGCCGGGGGGACGCACCGCGCAGAACGCATTGCCCGCCTCGCCCGCGACCACCGCATCGACCGCGGCCACGACCGCACCGGCGGCGCGCAGCGCGGCCTCGCCCGAGCCCGGCGACATCACCGTGTCGGCGTCGATCGCGACATGCCCCTCCTGCGGCACTGCCGCGAGCAGCCGCTCGACCAGGGCACGGGGATGCACCCGAAAGATGTCGTCGAACGCCGCCGCGGGCGCCTCGCACCGCTCCAGCCGGGCGAAATCGGGTCCGTCGAGCGCCGCCAGCACGGCGCGCAGCCGGTCCGGGGATTCCGGATGGCCACGGCCCGGGTCGTGTTCGAGGCAGGCCGGATGGGTGTAGAGATGCGTCGTCATCGCAAGCTCATCGGGTCGCGAGGTCCAAAATCGCACATGGCGCCGCGGCGCTGAATGACAAGCCTCAGCGACGGCGGAAGCCGAGGACCGCCAGCGCCGCCCATCCGAGCATCAGCGACGCGCCGCCGAAAGGTGCCACCCAGCCGGTCCAGCGCGGCGCCCCAAGTGCCAGCGCGAAGAGCCCGCCGCTGAACAGCACGATCCCGAGGGCAAAGCTAGTCCCGGCGACCGCGGCAGCGCCGCGCCGCGGCTCGCGGCCCTGCGCCAGCGCGATCACCGCGATCAGGGCGGCCGCGTGCACCATCCCGTAAAGCGCGCCGGTGCGCAGCAACTCGGCCATATGCGGATCGCCCGCGACATGCGCCGCAACGGCGCCGGCCAATACCGATGCGAGGCCGCCGAGCCCGGCGACGAGGAGCCAGATGCGGATCATGCCGGCACCGGCCGTTCCGCCAGCATCGCGCGATAGAGAGCGAGCGTCTGCGCCGCGACGATCGCCTCGGCGAACTCCGTCTCGGTCAGCGCCCGGCCGGCCGCACCCATTGCCGCCCGGGCCGCCGGATCGCCTGCCAGCGCCGTGATCGCATCGGCAAGCGCGATGATATCGCCGGGCGGCACCAGAAGCCCGGTCTGGCCGTGGCGGACGACCTCTCGGCTGCCCGGCATGTCGGCGGCGACGATCGGCCGGCCGCAGGCGGCGGCTTCGAGCAGCGCTTTCGGCACGCCCTCGCCATAGGTCGACGGGAACACCGCAACCTGGGCGCGGGCCCAGACCCCGCGCACATCGGCGACGTGGCCGAGCCAGGTTACGCCCGGCTCGGCGGCCAGCGCGCGGAGTGCGGCGGCGTCGAGCGAATCGGGGTTGTCCGGATCGGTGGGCCCGGCGAGCAGGAGTTCGACCGCGACGCCGTCGGCACGCAACCGCCGCACGGCCGAGATCGCGTCAAGCACGCCCTTGCTGCGCAGCATGCGGGCGACCAGAGCAACCACCAGACTTGACCCGGCGGGCTCGGGCAGCGGCGCGAAATGCGCGGTATCAACGCCGGAGCCGCGGATCAGCGCAATCCGCTCGCGGGCGAGGCCAAAGCTGGCGAGTGCAACACCGTCGTCCGGGTTCTGCACGATCACACGGCCGCCGCCGGCGGCGAGGCGCACGGCCCGGCCCAGGGCGCGCGCCGTCCAGCCGCCCCCGAAACGCGAGCCGAGCCCCATCACCGCCGCAAGCAGCGCCGGCCGCCCGGCGCCGAACGGGAAGGCGAGGCGCGCCGCGATGCCGCCGAGCAACACCGGCTTCAGCGCGACATGATGAACAATGTCCGGGCGCTCGGCACGATATAGCCGGACGATCTCGCCGACCGCGCGGACCGTGCCCGCTATCCCGTCGCCGCGGCGTCGCCAGGCGAGCGGTCTCAGTGAAAAACCCTCCCGCCGGATCGCGTCGCCATGATCGCGCACCCGCGTCGCGACGATCACCGCGAACCCGGCGTCGCGTGCCGCGCGCGCTACCGGCAACCGGTGCGAGCAGAAATACCAATCCTCGGTCACCAGGAAGAGCAGCTTTGTCCCCGGCCGACGTTCGGCGGTGGCGGTGTTTGTTTCAGGACGGCGGGCGAGCAGGGTCGAGGACAAGGCGCGGCAGATCCGAGCGGCGCGGGATTGCCCCGCAATGCCGCCATCATTAATGCATCGCCCTGATTTATGCATCGGCGGGCACCGTCGGCGGACATGCGGTAGAGACTGGCGGTAAGGACGTGGCACGCATCCTGGTGACCGGAGCGGCGGGGTTTATCGGCAGCGCGCTGTGCCGCGGCCTCGCCGCGCGGGGCCACACGCCGATCGCCGGCCTGCGACGCCCGGCGGCGCCATCGGACGCCGCCGAGGGCTTGCTGCTCGGCGACATTGCACCCGGTCGGGACTGGAGCCGCGCGCTGCGCGGCACCGGCATCGAGATCGTGATCCATCTGGCGCAACGCGCGCACCGTGCCGCGGACCCGGCAGCGCTGGCACCTGAGCCGGCGGCGGCGGCCGCGCTTGCCGGCGCCGCGGCGCGGGCCGGCGCAAAGCGCTTTGTCTATGTCAGCTCGATCCTGGCGCTTGGCGATGAAACCGCGCCCGGGCGGCCGTTCCGCAGCACCGATGCGCCGCATCCCGCAGGCGCTTACGGTCGTGCCAAGCTCGCGACCGAGGAGGCGCTGACCGCGGCGGCACCGGAAGCCGGGATCGAACTGGCGATCCTGCGTCTGCCGCCCGTCCACGGACCCGGGGTGCGGGCCAATTTCCACGCGCTGATGCGGCTCGTCGCCAGCGGCGTGCCGCTGCCCTTTGCCGCAATCGACAACCGCCGCAGTTTTATCTTCCTCGACAATCTGGTCGATATCGTCGCGGTCGCGGCAAGCCATCCGGCGGCGCCGGGCGGCATCTGGCTGGTGCGCGACGACCCCGACCTGTCGACCCCGGAGTTGATCTGTGCGCTCTCGGCCGGGCTCGGCCGCCCGGGGCGGCTGTTTCCGGTCCCGGAGGCGCTGTGGCCGCTGCTGCAATCGGCGCCCCGCATCGGTCCGCGCATCGCCGCTCTGACCCGCTCGCTGCAGGCCGATGACGGCGCCACCCGCGCCGCCTTCGGCTGGACCCCGCCGGTACCGACGGCCGAGGGGCTGGCCCGCACCGCCCGCGCCTTTGTCGCCGAGAGCCGATCGGGGCGCTGAAGCGAACCTTGAAGGCAGCCCGCCCGTTCGCCTTCTGGGAGGACCCGCGATGGTAGTGCTGACCAAGGACACCGAGCTGGCGGCCGAAGCGCTCGCCTATGTGATCGAGCTCTACCATGAGCTCAATGTCGAGAACGGCGCGCCGACCCTCGGGACGCAGAACCAGGCGGTCGAGTTCATCCTTGCCGATCCGGAGCTGTGCGCCGCTGTCGGGCGCTGGGCTGCACATACCCAAATCGGCGAAGCCAGCACGGCACCGCCGCAGCGTCTGCCGCGCGACGCGATGTACGAGCGCGTGCGCGCGTATCTCGAAGAGATCAGCGCGCCGCCGGTTTTCGTTGCACGACGCCCCGCGGCGGGCTGACCGGAACAATCTGCAATCGGCCAACGCTGCCGATTATATTGGGCACGTCCATTCGTTACCCGGAGCCGCAACGTGCCCAGTTTCGATATCGTCTCGCGGGTCGAGATCGCCGAGGTTGATAATGCGATCGCCGGGATCGGCCGCGAGATCGCGACCCGTTTCGACTTCAAGGGCAGCAAATGCACCATCGAGCGCAAGGAAGGCGAGATCCAGCTCGTCGCCGACGACGATCTTAAGCTGAAGCAAATGCACGAGCTGTTGAAGGTGCACCTGACCCGGCGCAAGGTCGAAGCCGGTGCACTCGATTTCAAGCCGCCCGAGAAAGCCTCGGGCAACACGATGCGGCAGTCGATCCTGTTGCGGCAGGGGGTCGACGCCAACCTCGCCAAGCAGCTGGTGCGCGAGGTCAAGGACAGCAAGTTGAAGGTGCAGGTCTCGATCCAGGGCAGCGAAGTGCGCGTCGTCGGCAAGAAGCGCGACGATCTGCAAGCGGCAATTTCGCTGATCCGCGGCCTAAAGATCGAGCAGCCGCTGCAATACGTGAACTTCCGCGAATAGCCCCGGGTAATAGCGCGGGGTGTGGGTCGGGCGCGGCGGCGGCTTGATCGCGGCGGTGGCAGCGGCTATCTACGAGACCCGGCGCTGGCCTGACATCGATCGGGTCCCCTTCGTCTAGAGGCCCAGGACACCGCCCTCTCACGGCGGCAACACCGGTTCGAATCCGGTAGGGGACGCCAACTTAGTCAAGGGCTTATGAGATTACGACCCCGTAGCCTGTCGGGCTGAAGCGGCGCGCTTACGGCGCAAGGCCGAAGCGACAACGAACGGTAGTATCCTAATTTGAGGGCGGCCCGTCGAAGGCTGCGTCGATCGCCTTTTTGCAAGCGGCCTCCGCTTCCTGCTCGGTGCCAATAACCTTTCCGGTCATTTGTTGCCCGATCAGGTGGGGCGGATAACATATCCATTCCCATTCGCTGTGACCGGCGGCGCTCACCGCAAAAAAGGTGTCTCTATGTTTCTGAGTAATGCTCATGTTGCTTGTCCTTTCAACCAATTCGTCGAGCGACCACACCGCGCCCAAAACCGCCGCTGTCATAGTGGACTGAATCGAGTTCGGAACAGTTCGGCGTGGTCCTGGACGGCAAATCGCGTGTGAACAATCGCGTGGTCCGGGCCATCCCTCGCGGTGTGGAACAGCGACGGTGTGAGATGGTTGTGATCAAGCCACTGGCGCATCGCGCCGAGGATTCCGGCGAGATCAACAGCACTAACCCTGATATCAATCGGATACATCGGATACCACACTCTCTGCCATTCGGCGGGAGCGCAGGTATCTCTCAGCCACCGGTCGCCAAATGCCGGCCCGGTGATCTCCAGTATATGGTCAGTGCGCCCCTTTGGTGCAACGAACATTAGCCGAGATTTTGAAATCGCCGGCTTAATAGTTGGCATGTTTATTAGAGTTCACCCCTGCAGGGAGAATTAATTAAATCTCTTTCTTTATCTCTGAATCGAAATTCAAGTAGCAAGGGTCGTCAACCGATTTCGTTGAGCCCCGATTGGCAGCTCTAAGCCGCTCTGGCCTCGCTTGTCGTCAGCCGAAGTTGCGCCTCCACGAAGATGCTGCTTTCGAGCCGGAATGGCGTGCGGTCGAGACGCGCCAGCCGATACCGGCCGCCGCTCAACAATTCGTTCACCCTCGCCGCGCCGGCGAAAGGTCCGCTCGTCGAAAAGCGATAATCAACGCAATCGTTTACGTGGAAGTTGGGTTCGCTCACGGCGTTCTCACCATTGGGGGCAACGACCGAAGATAGCATTGAAGTAGATTGGAGAAACCTAAAGTTCCAAGAATCGCGGACGAAAGCCTCAGTAGGCGAACGCGAAAGCGCGGCTGCATCGCAGCATACGCAGCGCTGATCGCTGGCTTTGGTTGTTGTGTTCCCGTCGCATATCGGCTGCGATTGGAAGCGCAAACTCAATAGCGTTTTGGGCCGATGCCGGCCCTTGACCTCGCCAGCACTTGCCCCCCAGTCTATCCGCGCGCCCATTCGCCCCAATTGCCGGGTCATGTACAGCTACCTCGTGCGCCGCCTCTCGTTCGGGTTGCTGACCATCCTCGGCGTCTCGATCATCGTTTTCCTGGTGCTGCGCATCCTGCCGGGTGATCCGCTGGTCGCGATCTTCGGCCCGGAAGGATTCACCAAGCTTAGCGAGGCCGAGCGCGCCAAATACATGGCCGATCTCGGGCTGAGCGACCCCTTGGTAATGCAGTATCTGCACTGGATCGGTGACATCGCCCGCGGCAATCTCGGCCGCTCGTTTTTCCGCTCCGAGAGCGTCGCCGAAATGATTGCGCGGCGCGGGCCGCTGACCGCCGAGATCGGGCTGATTGCGGTTCTGTTGTCGTGGATCGTCGGCATTCCGGTGGCGATCGTAAGCGCGTTGCGGCCGAATAGCCTCGGCGACAATGTCTCCCGCTTCCTCAGCATCCTGTTTCTCGCGGTACCGGGCTTCTGGCTCGGCATGCTGATCGTCCTCGCCTCGCTGTTCTGGTTCGGCTATCGCGTGCCGATGGCCGGCGCCTCGCTGCTCGAAGACCCGTGGACCAATCTGCAGATCGTGATCTGGCCCGGGATCGTGCTGGGGCTGGGTCAGGGCGCCTATATCGCCCGAATGGCGCGCTCGAGCCTGCTGGAGGTGGTCCGCGAGGATTATGTGCGGACCGCGCGCGCCAAGGGGCTGAATGGCCGGCTGGTGATTGCCTTTCATGCGCTGCCCAATGCACTGCTGCCGGTAATCACGCTGTCGGGCATCCTGCTCGGTTTCGTGCTCGCCGGGTCGATCCCGGTCGAGCGCGCCTTCGGCACGCCGGGGCTCGGCTACGCAATGTACAACGCGGTGCGCGAGCGCGACGTGTTTGTGATGCAGAACCTCGTGTTCCTGTTCTCGGTCGTGTTCGTGTTCCTGAACATATTGATCGACATGAGCATCGCCT
>DATARH010000130.1:0-4492 GCA_036264235.1 Allostellaceae bacterium | reverse complement strand
GGCGCGACGGTGATCTGGACGCGGCAGAACGCAACCGGCACGGGTGTTGTCAAACCAGGCGGCGTGAAGCTATCTGCCGCGACAGAGGTGGCCGCGATTGAGATCACCTCTGGCAAGACGAGGTTGGAAAGATTGGTGCAGTTGTCGGCCGCCGCCGGCGCGGCGAAGACCGCTGTCGACGCAGCGAGCGCGATGGTGAAGGCGCAAAGTTTTGCGAAGCTTGCTCTATCGGTCACGTTTTTTCTCCCACTTGATGCGGTGTGTATTAAGACCGAAGTCGTATTTCACGTTTTATTCGGCTCCTTTCTGTCGGTGTCCAAGCCACGCCTACAGCTAGTTCAGACGAACGTATTCATAGGCGAGCCCCTGATTGTCGATACCGCCGTCGGGCGGCGCGATCCAGCGAGCGAACTTGCCGGGTTCGGTCACACGCTGCATCAGGCTTCCGACGAAGGCCCGATCCTGCTCGGAAGGCAGCCAATCGTGCTGCCGGGCCCGCCATTCTTGGGCGGTAATGGGCTTTCCCTGAGGATCGGTATGGATGCCAGCCCAAGCGCCGACCGACCGACGGAAGCGCAGGCTCGGCAGAGCGAATCTGAAATCGTAGCCGGTTTCCTGGATCAGCCGGTTCCAGCGTTGGACGCCGATTTGGCAATCTTTACCGTAGACCGCGCGCGACACCTCGTTCATCGCGCTGCGCATCGGCACTTCTTCGGGGATTACGCCACCCTTTCCGTCGGGCAAATCTATCTGCAGGCGGCCCGCGCCGAGGTGATCGGCGAAGCGCGCCTCGTCCGGCCGCCCTTTGATCCCGGTCGCAAAATAGCTCGCCGCATTGGAGGAGATTTCGGCGCCGAACAGGTCGACCGACGAGCTGAACCAGAAATTGACGTAACGCTGCAGGGTCGGCAGATCGATCGCGCCCGCGTTGCGCATCGCCGCGGGATCGTCTGTCGCAAGCTCCTTCATCACCTGAAGCGTCCGCTTGATGATCCGCGTTATGCCGCTGCCGCCGACGAACATGTGGAAAGCCTCCTCGGCCAGCATGAACCGGCAGCTGCGCGACAGCGGGTCGAACGCGCTCTCGGCCAGGCTCTTCAGCTGAAACCGGCCGTCGCGGTCGGTGAAGTAGGTGAACATGAAAAAGCTGAGCCAATCGGTGATCGGCTCGTTGAAGGTTCCGAGTATCCGCGGCTTGTCGTCGTCTCCCGAATGGCGCGTCAGCAGCTCTTCGGCTTCCTCGCGGCCGTCGCGGCCAAAATAGGCGTGCAGCAGGTAGACCATCGCCCAGAGATGCCGCCCCTCCTCGACATTGACCTGGAAGAGGTTGCGCAAATCGTAAAGTGAAGGACAGGTGCGGCCGAGCCGACGCTGCTGCTCGACGGAGGCCGGCTCGGTATCGCCTTGGGTCACGATCAGCCGGCGCAGGCTCGCCCGATGCTCGCCCGGCACCTGCTGCCACACCGGCTCGCCAATCGCGTCGCCAAAACCGATGCGCCTATCGGGCGCCGGATCGGCGAGAAAAATGCCCCAACGGTATTCCGGCATGGCCACATGACCATAGCTCGCCCAGCCGTTCTCGTCGGCTGCCGTGGCCGTGCGCAGATAGACGTCGCCGCGGAACTCAGTGGGTCCCATTTCCCGCCACCAGTCGAGAAATCGCGGCTGCCATTGTTCGAGAGCGCGCTGCAGCGCGCGGTTGTCGGCGAGGCCGACATTGTTCGGGATCCGCTCGTAATAGTCGATCGCCATTCCTTCCCCCTAAGCTATACCCGCTCCCAGTCGAATCGCGCCTGCGCGCCGCTGCCGTAGCGCTTCAGCGCACCCTGCTCGCCTGTCGCGTTCGGACGTGTGAAAATCCAGTTCTGCCAAGCCGAAAGCCGGCCGAATACCTTTGTTGCGACCGTCTCGGGGCCGGCGAAGCGCAAATTCGCCTCCATCCCTGTCAGCGCGTCCGGCGAAAAGCTGGCACGTTCTTCGATGGCCACGCGGATTTCGTCCTGCCAGTCGAGCTCGTCCGGCGCGAAGGTCACGAGACCATGATCGAGCGCTGCAGCGGCAGCGAACGGTTCGGCAAGAAACTGCTCGAGGCCCGCGGCTCGGGTGTCGTCATTGAAGCGGGTTGCCAGCCGGGTGCGGCCATTCACCATTTCGAGACCGGCGAAATTGAGCCCGGTCAGCGTGATCTGCGGTCCCTCCGCCGCCAGCATATAGCTGCGATCGGCGGCGAGGGTCAGCTCCAACAAACTGCCGGCAAAGCACGAGCCGCGGTCGATCACTGCAAAGAGGCTGCGCGAGGAGACGTCGAGCCGCTGCAGGGTGCGGCGCAAGAGCCCGATCGTCTCTCGGACGAACCAGTGGCTCTGGTTGGCGATCATCGCCTGGTCGCTGGCCAGCATGGCGTCGATCGCGCCACGGGTCTTCAGCACGAGGGTTCCGAGATCGCGGTGATTTGCGCGCAGCATCAAAAGCGCGTCGTCCAGTTCGCGCGCCATCGCGAGCGGCCACCAGCGGGCGCCGGCGCTTAGGATTTTCCCGAGATCGCCGGGAACGTCTTCGTTGCGCGGTCCCGTGAGGGTCAGTGTCGCGACCCGCTCATCCGCCGCGATGTCGACCTCGACCCAGCGATAATGGTAACCGAGCTCGCCGACCTCCCGTTCGAGCGGCATCAAGACAACGCCTGCGGCCTCGGACGGGCGATCGCTTTCTTCCGCCCAGGCGCGGGCGCGTTCGTCGACGAGTTGCCGGAAGCGCGCCGGCGCAGCGATCCGATCGACCAGCCCCCACGCCTGCGCGCGGTCGGCGCGCACCCCTTCGGCGGTGGTGCAAAAGACGTCGGCGAGATCGCGCCGCACCCTGCGCTTGTCGACCAGCCGCGTGAGGCCGCCGGTGCCGGGCAGCACCGCCAGGAGCGGCACTTCGGGCAGGCTGACCGTGCTGGACCGGTCATCGACCATGATGATCTCATCACAGGCGAGGGCCAGCTCATAACCGCCGCCGGCACAAGTACCGTTGACGGCAGCAACGAATTTCAGGCCGGAATGCGCGCTCGAATCCTCGATGCCGTTGCGCGTCTCGTTGGTGAATTTGCAGAAATTCACCTTTTCGGCGTGGCTAGCCTGACCGAGCATGTAAATGTTGGCGCCGGAGCAGAACACCCTCTCTTTGCCGCTCGTCAAAACCACGGTGCGGACCTCGGGATGCTCGAATCGGATGCGGTTGAGGGCGTCGTGAAGCTCGATATCAACCCCGAGATCGTAAGAGTTGAGCTTCAGCCGGTAGCCTGTGGAAGATCCGGCTTCCTCCGCGACATCCAAGGTCAGTGCGGCGACCACACCGGCGCAGGAAAGGCGCCAGTGGCGATAGCGTTGGGGTTCGGTATCGAAGCTGATCATAGGAAATTTAATGCAGGTTGTTATCGGCGGTTAACAGCCACGTCAACAAAAAGGTGCAAAATTGTTCATCTCGAGGCGCATGAGAGCGCCACCGACCGCGACGGGTTCGACCCGCTCGATGTCTTCCGGTTTAGATGTTAAAGCTCGCACCGAGCGGGCGACACGGATGGGAGAAGATCATGAACGGCGCGGAGAGTTTGGTGCGCACCTTGGTCGGTGGCGGCGTGAACGTCTGTTTCGCCAATCCCGGCACCTCGGAGATGCACTTTGTCGCAGCGCTCGACCGGGTCGAGGGAATGCGCTGCGTGCTCGGCCTCTTCGAAGGCGTCGTCACCGGCGCCGCCGACGGGTACGCCCGGATGACCGGAAACCCGGCGGCGACCCTGTTGCATCTGGGCCCCGGCATGGCCAACGGGCTCGCCAACATCCACAACGCGAACAAGGCCTCGACCCCGATGGTGAACATCGTCGGCGATCACGCGACCTACCATCGCCGCTACGATGCGCCGCTGACCACCGACATCGAGACCGCGGCGCGGCCATTCTCGCGCTGGGTAAAGACCTCGCCCGATGCCGCCTCGGTCGCAGCCGACGGCGCAGCGGCGATCGCCGCCGCACGTATGCCGCCTGGGCAGATCGCGATGCTCATCCTGCCGGCAGACACCGCCTGGAACGAGGGCTCTGGCCCCGTCGCGGTGCCGCCGGGGGCTCAGCCGACGCTGGCGTCCCCCGAGGCGGTCGCCGAGGCGGCGCGGGCATTGCGCTCGGGCGAGCCGTGCCTGTTACTCGTGACGGGCCGCGCCCTGCGCGAGGAGGGGCTCGAGCTTGCCGGCCGCATCGCCGCCAAGACCGGGGCCAGGCTGATGGCGCAGGGTTCCAATGCCCGCACCCAGCGCGGACGCGGCCGGGTGTTCGTCGAACGCGTCCCCTACGTCGTCGACCAGGCGGTCAAGGTCCTGGCTGGGCTCAAGCACATCATCCTGGTCGGGTCCAAAATGCCGGTGGCCTTTTTCGCCTATCCCGACAAGCCGAGCCTGCTGTCTCCGCCAGATGCCGTGGGTCACGTCCTCGCGCGGCCGGAAGAGGACCTGGTCGGT
>DATARH010000126.1:0-39350 GCA_036264235.1 Allostellaceae bacterium | reverse complement strand
CCCGCCCTGCCCATTTAGCAACAGCACCAGCGGCTTATGGGTGGTCGGCCGGCCACGCCCTTTCTTCCGCACTAGCGTTTTAATCTTGGACAGCTCCGACAGCCCCCGCTGCGGTGACAGTAATGAACGAGCGAGAACAGGAAATGGCGGAGGGGATGGGATTCGAACCCACGATACGGGGTTAACCGTATAACGGTTTAGCAAACCGCCGCCTTCAGCCACTCGGCCACCCCTCCACCGATGAGTGGGGTCGTCACGGCGTATGCCGGGATTGTTCTAGAGACGGGCCCCGCTCAAGTCAATTCTTGGCCCGGTTATTCGCTGCCGCAATCCCCGGCCGGCGCTAACATCCTGGCATGTCGAGCGAAGCCTTCGCGCAGCTTGTTGCCGAGATCCGCGATTGCCGGCTCTGTGCCGCCGAGCTGCCGCTCGACCCACATCCCGTCTTCCGCGGGCTGCAACGGCGCGGCTCCTGATCATCAGCCAAGCGCCGGGAACCCGGGCGCATGCGAGCGGGCTATCGTTCGACGACCGCAGCGGCGACCGCTTGCGCGAGTGGCTCGGCATCGGCCGCGAAATGTTCTACGACGAGATCCGGGTCGCCGCGATGCCGATGGGGTTCTGCTATCCCGGACGCGCGGCGCGCGGGGGAGATCGGCCGCCATCGCGCCGTTGCGCGCCGCTGTGGCATCGACGGCTGCAGCCGCATTTTGGAGCGGTTGAGCTGACGCTGTTCGTCGGCTCCTACGCGATCCGCCATTATCTGCCGCAGGCTCGCGGGACGACCATGACGGCGACCCTGCGCCGCTGGAGGGAGTTTCTACCCGGCTGCTTTGTGTTGCCGCACCCGAGCTGGCGGGTGGAAATTTGGCAGCGCGCCAACCCTTGGTTCGCGGCCGAGCTTTTGCCCGAATTGCGCCGGCGCGTCACAGAGCTGACGGGTCCGCGTGACCTCTAAGGCGGCGACCCGGCCGAATTCTCGAGGGCACCGGCGAGGCGGCACGCGTTGCGGCACAACGCGATCCAGCAATCCAGCGACAGCGCGTGGGCGTTCTCGCCGGGCGCGAAGCGGTCGATGTAGCCCTTCAAAAGCCCGGCGGTCAGCGGTTCGACCGTCCCCGCCGGGTGCTTATCGTCTTGCAATTCCACCCATAGCAGCGTCGCCGGACCGTATTCGCGCAGCGCCGTGACGAGTCGCAGCACCAATGGCTGCGGCAGCCGACGCATGCCGCGGTAGACGAAAATCTTGCGCGCCTCGGTCAGATCCTCGATCAGCTTTCGTTTCAGGAACGGCAACCGCTTTTCCTCTCGGCGACGAATGTCCTCGGGGTCGGCCTCTCCGACCAGGACCCAGGGGTGGTAGAGGAAGCCGTAGCGCCGGTCGATGACGAGGTATTCCTGATGGTTTCCGGAGACCCGGATCTCGATCTGGTCGGAATCACCGACCCCCTCGAACCGCGCTTTTAACGCGGCCAACAGCACCGGCAAAGGCGCGCTGGCGAAGCGCAAAAGACCGAGCGGCTCGGCGCCGCAGCGGCGTTGCGCCAGCCCGAACTCGCAGTTTTCACCCAGGCTTTCGAACCGCATCATCAGCTGTTCGAGCGGCAGGTCATTGATGTCGAACGCGCCGCTATCGACGAGCTCAGGGCGAAACTCCGGCGCGTTGGTGCCATCGAGTTGGCGAAACAAACTGAGCGTCTCAAAGGCCAGTGCCAACTCGCGATGATCTGGCACGCCGTTGATGTCGACCGGGCGCGCCGCATCAGGGTGCCGAAAAATCAGCGACACCCACTCGCGACCTTCGATCAGCGACCACGGCACGGCGCATTCGAGTGCCGACGCCTCGCTGACCTCGAATTCACTGACTTCGCTGCCATTGACCAACACAGAGAGGTGCTGCACCGGCAGACGCTCTTTCCATACAAAGGGACCAAGTTCCAGGACAAGCGTGTAGGTGCCGGGCGTTGTCGGCCGCGGGAACTCGAGCGCGCTTTCCGCGCCGATCGTCCAGGTATGGCGCGGTTCGGGCTCCGACCAGCCGGCACGGCGATAGGCATCGCTACTGCCGCCGCGGCCAAACTCGATTACGAACTCGTGCTCGTCCATGCCGTCCCGCCGGGTCAGCCCGGCGCAGTCTTGTCGGCGATTACGCGCACGAGGTCCCCGACATTATGAAGGCTGTCGAGCTCCCTGGTGTTGAGCTTGATTTGGTATTTTTCTTCGACCGCCAGGATGATGTCGATCTGCTTGAACGAGTCCCAGCCCGGCACATCCTTGGCGCTCAATTCCGGCTGCAATTCGAGGTCGTCGCGCAGGAACACGTCGTGAAAAATCTCGGTAAGTGCCGCGTAGATATCGGCTTCCGTCATCGTGCTTATGCTTCCCTCACCTCGATGAATGTGCTCGCTGGAACAAAGATCGCAAGGTCGAGAGCACTGCGGCTACTCCCATCCTCCGCTCGTTCAAGCACGGTAAATCCTAGCTTCTGGTAATGATCCCTGACCATGCCGTTCTTTTTGGTTGGCAGGTACTCGCCGACAATACGGCGTGCGCCCAAGCGCTTCGCGGCCTCGGCAACCAGATTGAGAGTCGTGGGCTCGACCTGCCGGCCAAGCACCCGGCAACTCATAAGCCAAGTGTCGATCAAAAGATCGTTATCGCCCTGCATCTTCCCGATCACGATCGCGATGATGCCATTGTCGCCGAAGCGGTCGATCAGGCGCAGTTGCAAACCGAAGGCGCGCGGATCGTCCATTACCGCGACGACGTCTTCCTCGCTGTAGCGGCGCGTCGTCAGGTTGAACTGGTTGGTCTTGTTGATCAGCTGAACCGTGCGCTGCAACCCGACTCGGTCGAAGCGGCGCCAGATCAACCGCATCTCAAGGCTGCGCAGATAAGCGTCGAGATCGGTCGCCGATGCCTTCAGCTGTTCGCGCTGCCGGTTTCCCTGATACTGCTCGGAGCGGGCCCGGTCTTCTTCGGTGACCGCCACCGCCTCGAAATAACCGGCATCGGCAAGAGTTTGAGCGAAGGTGGCGGGGTCGTCCGAAACTTCGGGCACCGCGACCATCGGCAATTCGCGGCGCACCAGACTGCGCTCGAACGGGTTGTCATCGACGAACACCAGCGAATCGAGCCCGATGTTCAGCTCCTCCGCGATCGCCCTTATGTTCGACGCCTTGTCGTTCCAATTGGCGACAAAGCTGGCAATGTCGGTACGCTTCAACACCATTTCCGGATGCTGCTCGAACGGCTCCAGCGCGTTCGGCTCATCGTTCTTGGAACAGACCGCGAGGATCACACCGCGCCGCGACAACTCGCGCGCATAATCCTGGAAATCGACAAAGGCCTCGCCGAGCGCGCTGCCTTGCCCGAGCACTAGCCCAGCCAAGCCGTCGTCGCCGATGACGCCGCCCCACAACGTATTGTCCAAGTCCAGCACCAAGCACTTCGACGAGCGACCCTGTTTCGCGGCCAACAGCCGTGCGATCAGTTCGCCGTAGATGGGGGCGACCGCCGGCGAGATTTCCTGCTTGGCACGGTGCCACAGCGCCGGATCGTGCCAGGCCTTTAGTCCGTCGGCCGCGGCGCGGGCATCGAGTGCGAGCACATCGACGCCCTCCTGGTCAGCGACGGAACGCAGCTCGTGATTGAGCCGGGTGATGAAGCCCTGGCGCGAGCCGGGCAGACGGTGCTCGTTATTGCCGAGAAACGTCGGGTGCACCGGCAATGGCGTCTGCTGGATAACCGGGCAGCGAAACGCCTCGCGGGCAAGCCGCCAGCACTCGCGGATACGCCCACTCGCCTCACCGAACAGATGGTCGGCATCGGCCGCCGCGAGACCGGCGCCCAGCCCGGCCGACAGATGATGCGCATCGAGCGCCAGCAATACTGTCGTCGGTTGAAATTCATGCAAAGCGGAGGACTGGTCGGTCAATTCCTGCCAGTACTGACCGTAGTCATTCTCATAGATCTCGATCCACAACCCGCGCCGCATTCCCGCGACCCGGATCGCGGCGTGCAGATGCGCCATCGTGCTGGAGCCCAACAGCGCGAGCCGGATCGGCTTTGTCGCCAATTCCTTGGGCGGCTTGCCACCGAAGGCGGCGGCAACGGTCTGGTCGAGCGCGTTGGTGCGGATGAAGTCAAGCCGTGTACTGGCCAGTGCTACCGCCTCGTCCCAGGTGCCCGCGCCGTTTTTCCCGAAGGCGCGCAGCCGGTCGCGCCAGTCGGCAAGCTCCGGCAACCAATACAAACTCGTCATCCAATAATCTCCGCAACCGAGCCAATGTTCAATTTTAATAGTGATGACTGAGTAACGGGCATCCTCGCCCGGGGGGCCGATAACTACACGCAACAGTGCGGACTGGCAATGACAACGATGTCCAAAGGCGGGCTTAATACACTCCAACTATTAATGGCGCGTAAGGGCGCGCTTGCCCGTTATCAGGCGATCGGTTATCCCTGGAGTACAACATTCGGTGCTCTCGATGCGCAAGGACGGCGGCCATAGCGGCCCCGCCCCTCTCCAGCTTGATCGATCGGGCATAAGCCTGGGCCCATCTTGGCTGTGCTTTCCGCCGAACGATCGCGCGCGGACGGAGGTGCGCTGATGCAATCGATTGTCCTGATCGGCAATTGTCAAATCAGGGCCCTCTATAGTCTGTATCTCCGTTTCGCCAAAGCGGCAGCGCGGCAGCGCCTCACCTTTATCGAATCCTACGAGGATCTGACCGATGCGGACCGCGACGCGATTCAATCGGCCGACATCGTCGTCGAACAGGTGCAGGATTTTCGGCCGAAGGCCGATATTGCCGGCATCGAGACCTTGGCCGAGCGCATCATGGTGCCGGTCGTCAGCTGCAGTTTTTTGTGGCCGTTTGCCGGGCAGCCGCACCCAGAAAACCCGCAGCGCTGGTACCTCGAAACCGGTCCCTATGGGGCCGAGTTGAGCGATGCCTGGCTCAACCGGATAATTAAGAACGGCACCGACCCGGAACCCGCGATCGATCGCTATCTGCTGCTCGACATCAATGCCACGATGAATCTCGATCGGCTTTACGAAATCGGCATCGAGAAGCAGCGCCAGCGCGACGAGATGAGCGGATTTCGGATCGCCGACATCATCGCCGGACATTTTCGCGATGAGGCGGTTTTCCGTACCCCGCATCACCCCAATGCGCGGATTGCGGTGGCTCTCGCGTCGCAGCTTTTCGAGCGGCTCGGCGTCGCCGCGGATGATATCGAGCGCATGCGCCGGGCCATCCGGATCACGCCCTTTCCAGCAGACGAATTGCCGATTCATCCCAGCGTCGTCCGCCATTTTCGACTCTCTTACGGCGCTGACGATCGCCGCTGGCGGTTCATGAACGAAGGCGGCTTCACTTTCCGGGAATTCGCGCTGCGCTACATGCGATGCGAGTGGAACGAGCCTTTGGCGGAAGGGCTAGCCCATGTCCATGCCGGTGACTTTTCCGCCGCGCGTGAGCCCCTTACAACCGGATTGGCGCTGTCGCCCCAATCGGCCCTCGGGCATGGCGCGATGGGCCATATCTTTACGCGGTCGGGTCAACGCGAGCAGGCCATCGCGGCGGTTGAACGGGCGATTTCGCTCGATCCCGAACACGCCGCATTCCATGCGCAGCTCGGCGGACTGCTGCGGCTGGAGGGCAACCTTGCCGGTGCCAAGAAGGCGTTCCAGCGGGCGTTCGAGCTCGACCCGTCCGATCCGCATTTCGCCGCCATGCTGGCCAATCTGCTGCGCCAGCAGGATCGGATTGCCGAAGGGATCGCGGTGGTCCGCGCGGGGCTCGACGACAACCCCCGTGCTGCCAACCTGCATTTCGAATTGGGTTTTCTTTGCGCGGATTTCGGCGACGAGGAGGCCGCCATAGCCACCTTTCGCCGCGCGGCCGAACTAGATAGCAAAACTGTCGGCCCGGTCGCCGGCCTGGCCGAGCTCCTGGAGCGCCGCGGCCAGATTGACGAGGCCATCATCGCGTTTGCGGAGGCGCTGCATCGCGATGCGGCGAATGCGTATTTACAGGGCCGAGTTGCGCATTTGCTGGGAGTGCAGGGACGCAGCGCCGAAGCCGAAACGGCCTGGCGCCGAGCCCTCGAATTGGCGCCGGCTGAGCCACACGGATACCGCCAATTCATTCAGCTGCTGCTGCGCCTCGACAAATCGGAAATGGCCGCCGCGTCCGCAGCGGCCGCGATCGTGCAGTTCCCGAACGATCCCGACCTGCGTCTCGATCACGGCGAGGCTCTCGGCCGACTCGGCCGCTTCGATGAGGCCGCAGCGGCAATTGCCGAGGCGGCACGGCTCGATCCGGAGCGAGCCGATGCGCATGCCCGGCTCGGCGATCTGGCGCTGGGAGTCGGTAATCTCGAGGCGGCGGAGGCGAGCCTGCGCCGTGCGACCGAGCTCGATCCGCAGCTCGCGCATCCGTTTGCACAACTCGCTCACGTATTGGGAGCGATGGGGCGGCATGCCGAGGCGATCGCGATGCGACAGCGGGCGGTCGATCTGGAACCGCACAATGCACATCGCTATGCCCAGCTGGGCCACGGGCAGATGAATGCAGGCGATTTCGCCAGCGCCGAAGCCTCGATCCAGAGAGCCATCGAATTGGCGCCGGAAACCGGAATATTTCACTTCGACCTGAGCCATGTTCTGGGCCGCGCCGGCAAACCGGCCGAAGCGGTTGCGGCGGCGCGCGAGGCGATCCGCCTCGAACCGCAGCGGCCCGAGTTTCATTCACATCTCGGCGAGTTGTGCCTGCGCGCCGGCGATCCGGTCGGCGCTGAGGCCGCCTGGCGGCAGGCCATCGCGGCCGACCCGCAGAACCCTCATCTCTATGCTTTTCTCGGGGATATGCTGGCGGCGCAGAAGCGGCAAACCGAGGCGATCGAAACCCGCCGCAAAGTAGTCGAGATCGATCCGGCAAATGCCTTCCGCCGGGTCGAGTTGGGCGTTGCCTTCCTCGAGTTGGGCGATCTCGCGGCCGCCGAGGACCATGTCGCCGCCGCGATCGAGCTGGCTCCAGACAATGCCGAATTTCGGCTGGTTCTCAGCCATCTACGGAGCCGTGCCGGCCGTATCGCCGAGGCGATCGCCGCCGCCCGCGAGGCAGTCCGCCTTGCCCCCGACCATCTGCGGTACCATTCGCATCTATGCGAAATCCTCATTCGGATCGGGGATTTGACGGCGGCCGAGGCGGCTTTGCGCGCGGCCCTCGCCGTAGACCCCCGCAGCGCCCATCATCTGGGGCAGCTCGGAGATGTGCTCAGCGCCGGCGGCCGTCATGCCGACGCCATTGCGCTGCGCCGGGAAGCGCTCGAATTGGAGCCGGACAACCCATACCGCTATGCCCAACTCGGCACCGCATTGATGGCGGCCGGCGACTTCGCCGCTGCTGAGGAGATGATTCGGGAAGCGATTGCCCGGGCTCCGCAGATTGCGGGATTTCATCTCGATCTAAGTCACGCGCTATTCCGCGCGGGCCGTATCGAGGAAGCGGTTACGGCGGCTCGTCACGCCGCCTTGGCCGAACCGAGCAATGGGCGATCCCAGGCACATCTCGGCGACCTCTTGCTGCGCAAAGGCGATTTGGAGGGGGCGGAGGCGGCGATGCGAGCGGCGGTGGCCGCCGAGCCGGCTAGCGCCCATATGCGCGATCAGCTCAGTCGCGTGCTCGTCCGTCTGCAGCGGTTAGATGAGGCACGCGCTGCCGCCGCCGAGGCGGTAAGCCTCGACCCGGCCAACACGCGCCTCCAGGCGCATCTGCATCGTCTCGGAGCAATCACAGCTGACGGGCGCGGCACGCCCGAACGGCACGCGGCGGAGTCGTGACCGGACACAACCTGGGGTCGAGTTCAAGCTCATGCAGACGAACGAAATTTACGAAAAGCTGACCGAGCTGTTTCGCGAGCTGTTCGCGGACGATTCGATCGTGCTCACACCGCAGAGCACCGCCGATGACATCGATGGATGGGATTCGTTCACCCATATCAGCGTCATTGTCGCGGTGGAAACCCGCTTCGGTGTCAAGATGACAACCGCGGAGATCGAGGGCTTGGCCAATGTCGGCTCGCTGGTTGCCGCGATCGAAACCAAGCTTCCGAAATAGACCGGATCGCGGCACGACCCGCAGCATATGGCCACCGTTCAGCCGGGATCAGCCCTCGGCGCGGGCTTGCGGTTCCGTGCAAGAAGCTTACAATCCCTCGCGAATGCTGATTTTCCAAGCTCATTACCGGCAGAGCCGCCGACCGCCAGCGGCGCTGCGACAGACCGCTAGCCCCTTGGGGGTAACGCCAACGGGTGATAAGGTCCGCGCCTGCTCGCGATTACGGTCGTAACGGCGCCGAATGGCCCAGTTTGATGCGATTTCGCTGTTGCGTGCGCCGTTGGGCGAGCGCCTCAGCTCCACATTCGTCGGAGGCCGCCTGGCGGCCGCTCGTTACGCCCTCGCCCTAGCGTTTGTCGGGGCGGCAATCGCTCTGACGCTGGTCTTGCAGTATTTTCATGTCGAGCATAACCGCTTTCAGTTTTACGCCGCAATCGCGGCGGCCGCCTGGGTCGGCGGCGCGGGTCCGGGCTGCATGGCGGTGGTCCTGTCGACGCTCGGGATCGAGTATTTCTTCACCGCGCCGTTTTTCAATCTCGCGGTCGCCCCGCACGAGCTTCCCGACTTTCTGACCTTCATCGCTTGTGCCGCAATCAGCGTCACTGTCAGCACCCGGCTTCGCCGGGCCGAGCATTGGCTGATGGAAGCTCGGCAGACGCTAGAGACGACGGTGGCGCAGCGCACCGCCGCGCTGACGATCGAGATCGCCGAGCGCGAGCGCGCCGACCGGGCGCGAGAAGAGAGCGAGACGGTTCTCGCCGACACGCAGGCGCAACTCGCGCGGGTGCTGCGCATGGCGACAATCGCCGAATGCGCCGCGGTGGCACATGAAGTCAATCAGCCACTGACTGCGATCCTCGCCAATGCCGGCGCTTGTCTGCGCTCGCTCGAACGGGTTCCCCCCGCTCTAGATCTCGCACGCGACGCCGTTGTGGGCATAGCGAACGACGGCAAGCGCGCGAGCGCCGTGATCTCGCGGATTGGCGCGCTGCTCCGCAATCGCAAACCGTCGATCGCCCCGGTAGACCTCAATGCGATCGTCCGCGAGGTGCTAGCACTCGTCCAAAGCGCCGCCGACAGGGACGGCGTCGTGATCCGCACGTCCCTGAGCCGATCGCTGCCGCCGGCGGCGGGCGACCCGGTTTATCTCCAACAGGTGCTCTTGAACCTCGTCACCAACGCAATCGAGGCGATGCGGGAAATCTCCGATCGCCGCCGGGTCTTGACGGTGCGCTCGCGCCTGACCCGGTCAGGGTCGGTTCTGGCGGAAGTGGAGGACACCGGGATCGGACTCGCTGCGGTTGATCCCGACCGCATGTTCGACAGCTTCTACACGACGAAGCCGGAAGGGCTGGGGATGGGGTTGTCGATCAGCCAGTCGATCATCACTGCGCATGGCGGCCGCTTGTGGGCCACACCGGGCCGCGTGCATGGTGCGGTTTTTCATGTGGCGCTACCGGTAGCGGCCGCGCCGGAGGTCTGATGGAAGCAGTGCCTGTAGTCTACGTGATCGACGACGACGCATCGGTCCGCAACGCGCTCAGCAATCTACTCCGCTCGGTCGGAATGTCGGCCGAAGTCTTTGCCTCGCCGCAGGAGTTTCTGCACAGTCCGGAACCCGAGGGACCGGCCTGCATCGTGCTCGACGTGCGATTTCCGGGGCGCAGCGGGCTCGATCTGCAGCGCGATTTGGCCGAGGCGGGCCGGCCGCTGCCGATCATCTTCATGACCGGACACGGCGATATCCCGATGACCGTCAGGGCGATGAAGGCGGGTGCCGTCGAATTCTTAACCAAGCCATTCCGTGACCAAGACCTGCTCGACGCCGTTGCCGTTGCGCTGGACAAGGACCGCGCGCGGCGCACCGGCGAAAAGCGCATCGATGAATTGCGGGAGCGCCTCGACACGTTGACCCCCCGCGAGCGCGAAGTGCTGCATCTGGTCATTGCAGGTCGTCTCAACAAACAGATCGCCGGAGAACTCGGCGTCAGTGAGATGACCGTCAAGATTCACCGTCGTCACATGATGCGAAAGATGCAGGCCTCGCGCATCGTCGAGTTGGTGCGCATGGCCGACCAACTTGGCTTATCGGCTCAGACGGCGCACTGATTCCTTCAAAAGTGCTAGTCGCGTAGCCGTTTCGTTTCGTCCTCAATCGTTTGCTCGACTCATACCATCGTATATAGTAGATGGGCCAAGGGACACGCGGGTGCCACTGGCACGACGTGTTGTCTTTTGTGGATGTCTAGCATCGCTGCCGGGTGCCAAAGGCTTATTGGCGTCACCCGCCGGTCGCGACTGATGAATGCAAGGTATCGGCAAATGCAAAGCGGAGGCAGACCGGCCGAGGCAGAGCCAACGCCTCCGGCTATTAATGAATTCGAGATGACAGCCGACCCGAATGCGGTGAAATTGCCCGCACCCGAGAACCTCCGCGAGCTGTTCCGACTGTTCTCGAAATACGATGCGGCACAAGGCTTGGCGAGCCTGATCAGCCGGATCGATTTTGGCACCGTAAATCCGCGCCAGGTTTATTACTGCGTTCACGGTCGCGCGCCAGAACGGCTCCGTGCGATTATGGTGCAGCCCGGGTATTCGGCCGAAAAGCATTTTGTGGCCGCGATCACGTCCGCTGAATTCCAGGCGCGCGTAATTTGGCATTTCTTGAATGCCTTTCCGGAAAAACGGCGACTGCTGTTTGTGCATGTTCCGAAATGCGCGGGTTCGGACCTAAGCCACCATCTGGCATCGAGATTTCTTACGCTCCCGCACCGCTTGACCAGCGATGCATGGGTCGCAAGAACTGAGCTGTTCGAAACGCTGCGACAGCTCGTGCTTGGAGTTGAGGACGCATCGGCGCTCTTCGTGCATGGACATATAGAACTAGAAAGATACCTGAGTGCGGTTCCGGTTCGCTTTGGCGACCGGATCTTCACTATAATCCGCGACCCCGTGGAGATCGCGATTTCGCAAGCGAATTACGCGGTGACGCTTCTGGTCCGGGATCCGGAGGGTACCCGTCCCGACAGCCGTCGCAACCTGGAGCTGCTCGGGCTCGACCGCCTACCCGAGAATCCGAGCCACGAGCTGTTGAATAGCCTTGCGATTCGTGCCTTTTTCGACCGGCGGATTACCAGGCCGAACCTCATCTGTCAGCACTTGGCCGGAGGTAGGCGGGGCCACCGCGATGCGATCCGCAACATCGTCTTGCACGACGTAGAGGTAACCGACACCAATCATTATAACGCTTGGCTGCATCAGGCATGGGGGATCGAATCGGAGACGCGCGTGAATACCTCGATGAAGTTTCTATCGCGCGAGGATATCGCCCAACACGCTGATCAGGTACGTGAGCTCACTGCCGAGGATCAGAAAATCTTTGATCTGATTACCTGGGCCTTGGCTGAGCGCGGCTCGCCGTCGGTCCGCGGTCTGGATCTGCTGGCGATGGTCTCGAAATCTGGTCGCTACGCATTCGATGTCGAAATGGATGCAATCGTAGCGCCAGAGGGGCGGGAGGAAGCGTCACCGCCGGATCCTGCGCCAGTGGAGCCACTCGCCGTCGCGGAAGCGAAAGTCGGGTCGGCTCCCACGCCCTCCCAAACTGCGCCGCCAGCGGAACCCATGCCAGTGGAACCCATGAGGGCAGCGGCTCAGCCGGAGGCGGCTGCCGCCCGGCCGGCCCAGGAGGCTGAACCGGCGCAGGCCGGGGAAGCTCCAGCCGAGCCGGAGCCCGAGCTCAAGCGGCACGAGCTGATGATGAGGTTCGAAAGCCTTGGGGAAAACTGCGAATTCGGGCTCGTGCAGCGGCGTTGCGGTGCCGAGCCGCTCGGCCTGTTCCGTTTCGCCAGTGCGCCGTTGCCCAAGTTGCTGGCGGCCGTGGAAGGGCGGTTCGAGGGGTTCGGTGCGCCGGAAAAACTTGGTGTCGAGTTGTCCTCGAATGGTCGCGAATACATGGTGCGCGACGATCAGTATGGCTTTCTCTATCACGCCTGGGTGATGGCCGACGAGATGCGGCCGGAGGAAATCCGCGAACGAGAGGTGCGGCGCCTGCCACTGTTGATCCGGAAACTGGTCGAGGATTTAACGGCGGCTCGCAAGCTTCTGGTGATCCGCGGGATGGACCAGCCGCTCGAGCAAGAGCAGGTCGAGCGGCTGCTCGCTGCGGTCCACCAGTATGGCCCGAACATGCTCCTGTGGGTCGAATTGGCTGATGCTGAACACCCGCCGGGGTCTGTGGGGTGGGCAGCGCCCGACCTGCTCAAGGGCTATATCGACCGTTTTGCGCCCGGCGAGCACGCACACGATCTGTCGCTCGATTGTTGGGTCGCGATCTGCCGCCAGGCCGAACGCCTGTGGCGCCAGGGTCAGGGACAGGAAGATCAGGATACGCGGGCGCGAACCGTGGCTGCCGCCGAGTGAGCAGCATCTAATTGGTTACGGATGAGGGCTCGGCGGGTATTCAGGAGAGCGGCCAGACGGGGCGGCGGCGAGCCCATCGTGGCAGCCGCGGATGGGTCAGGCGGTAGAGAAAAGACGGCGGCCGCGTGATCGCACGCAGCCCATGGAACAAGCAGAGCACCCCCGCCGCGAACATCACCCCGAAAATCAACCCATAGACTGGCCCCCAACCGGACAGCCAAATCGCATCGCCGGCAACGAGGTCGCCGTGACTATCGGGCAAAAGGGTGAAGAGCAGACCAGGTCCGAAGCAGACAATTGCCACTGCTCCTGCAGTGACCTGGCAGACAGCCCGGTTCTGTCGTTCGCGAGATCTCATTAAAACAAATCCAGCGGTTGCGGCGCCCGGCTTTAGTCTTCGGCGATTTGCCTTCCATTACGATCATCGCCGACGCCGGCGCTTTAGGCGCGGCCGGGTTATACGCCGAACGGCGGCCGGACAAAAGCCAAGCAAGGATTCTTGACCCGACGCGCCAAATCCGGCCACGTTGGCCGCGCCGACCGCAGCCGCATGAGCCAACAGCATGGACGACAAAATTCACGGTTTTGCCCATCCGCGCGAAGGGACCCAGCCGCCTTATCTGTACCCGGATTACGCCAGCACCGTGAAACGCGCGCCCAAGCGGACGCCGCTGCGCTTCGAGCCGACGCTGTCCGAGGTCACCGGGCCGACTTTCGACGATGGCTGGGCCGGACCGGAAGCCGCGGATTTGACCCGACAGCACAAGGGCGAGCCACTTGGCGAACGCATCATTCTCGCCGGCCGCGTCCTCGACGAGGATGGCCGCCCCGTGCCGGGCACGCTCGTGGAGTTGTGGCAGTGCAACGCGGCAGGGCGTTACCACCACCCGGTCGATCAGCACGACGCGCCGATCGATCCTAACTTCACCGGCGCCGGGCAGGTGGTGACCGATGGCGACGGCAATTACCGCTTCATCACGATCAAACCGGGTGCCTATCCGTGGCGTAACACGCACAACGCATGGCGCGCGGCACACATCCATTTGAGCGTGTTCGGTCCGGCTTTCGCCACCCGGATCATCACCCAGATGTATTTCCCGGGCGATCCGCTGATGCAGTACGACCCAATCTATCAGAGCACCGCCGACGCGGTCGCGCGAGAGCGGCTGGTGTCGCATTACGATCCTGAGTTGAGCCAGGCCGAATGGGCGCTCGGCTACCGCTGGGATATCGTGCTGCGCGGTCGCGAGGCCACCCCACAGGATCCCGGCTGAGGTACGGTATATGGCGGAGAAACTGATCCCGACGGCCTCGCAAACGGTCGGTCCGTTCTTTCACCTTGGCCTCGACCGGCCGGAATGGGCCGATCTGACACGACAGAATCCGAGCGGTGAGCGCATTGTCATCGAGGGCCGGGTCCTCGATGGCGACGGGTCACCGGTGCCGGACGCGATGATCGAGGTATGGCAGGCCAATGCGGCCGGTCGGTACAACCATCCTGATGATCGCCGGGCCGATGAGCCGGTAGACCCGCAATTCCGCGGCTTTGGTCGCGCCGCGACTGACGGCGAAGGGCGGTTCCGGATTACGACGATCAAGCCTGGCCCGGTGCCCGGCCGCGGCAATACGTTACAGGCGCCGCACCTGACACTGGCTATTTTTGCCCGCGGCTTGCTGCGACACCTCTACACCCGGATCTATTTTGCCGATGAACCGGCCAATGCACATGATCCGTTGCTGTCGTCGATCGAGGACGAGAGTGCTCGCGCAACGCTTCTGGCTCACCCGAGCGACCCGATTCGGGGCACCGGTACTTATCGATTCGACATTGTCCTGCAAGGCGAGAACGAGACGGTATTCCTCGACATCTAGCGTTCGCCACCGGTGCTCTGTGACTACAACGTAGGTTAGCACCGTAATCGTATTAGGCGAATACACGCGGTTGCTATTTCACCGTCGCTGCGTATTGCGTCAGTCGGACAGCCAAAAAACAATCTCCGCGGGATCGTTTTCGCGGGCGCGACGTATATCAACGCGGGCACTCGCCCAGCTTTGGTAGCATCAATAGGGGAATAACGATGCGGATGCGGATCAGTGTGGCAGGCGCGTGTCTGGCGCTTGCGGCAGCGGTGAGCCTCGTCCCTACCGCGCACGCGCAAATGACGTACTACATCGGCGGCGAAGGCGGCTGGAGCGTGTTGAGCGATCAAACCGATCGGGCCGCCAATGTGCCATCCGTGCGCAAACGGTTCGACGACGGCTTCGCGGCAGGCGCCCGAGTCGGCGTCGAATGGGGCCCGTGGCGGTTCGAAGAAGAATACACCTATCGCAGCAACGATCTGAACCGCGCCAGCGTCGGTGGTGTCAACGTGACGTCGTCGGGTAGCCGGCAGTCGCATGCGATCATGACCAACGCTCTCTACGACTTCAATATCGGCTGGCCGGTGATCCCGCATATCGGCGGCGGTGTCGGTGCCGTCGATGTCAAGGAGCGCGCCAATGTCCCCGGTATCGGCAGGACGCGCGACGACGACTGGCAGTTTGGCTATCAGGCCATCGGCGGCGTCCGCTGGCCAGTCTCGCCCAATCTGGCGCTCGATCTCGATTACCGCTACCTGGCGACGACCGATCCGACGTTCCACACGGCGACGTCGCCGCGGATCCGCTACCGCACCGGTTATGAAACCCACAATCTGATGGCGAGCCTGGTCTATCGCTTCGGCCCGCCGCCGGTGGTCGCCGCGGCGCCACTTCCGCTGGCCCCGCCTCCGCCAGTCACCCGCCGCGTGTTCCTCGTCTTCTTCGATTGGGACCGCGACACGATCACCCCCGACGGCATGCAGGTGATCCAGCAGGCTGCCGCTGCGTTCAGGTCCGGCGCCCCGGTGCAGATTCAGGTGACCGGCTATACCGATGCCTCCGGATCGGTCGGCTACAATCAGCGGCTGTCGGAACGGCGGGCCAACAATGTCGCCAATGCGCTCGCCAGGACGGGCGTTCCGCGCAGCGAGATGATCGTCAGCGGCCGCGGCAAGAACGACCAGCGCGTCCCGACCGCGGACGGGGTCCGCGAGCCGCAGAACCGCCGGGTCGAGATCGTCCTTCCCTAGAGCAGGACGGTCAAAAAGTGAGGGCCCGCTTCGGCGGGCCCTTTTTTTGCATACCGCAGGTTGCGGCAATTTTTCCGCTGCTCCGGAGCGAACCGTTTACAAACAACCAGTGTTTAAGAGGCGATGAAGACACGCAAAGACAACGTCGCCATCTGGCGGCTCGACGAGCACCGTTTCGCGGTCGGCGTCGACAATGTGGTCCGCTATGTCGGGTCGCAGGAAGAATGCCAGCGCCGCGCCGCGATCCTGACGCGCAGGCCAGACCGCGAGATGCAGGACCGCAACCTCGTGCGTGCCTGCATGATCGCCTAGGCAACCGGCAGACAGCACCACCGCCTAGCCCGCGGATGATCCGGCGCTTGCCGCTGGAGCGGTCGCGTGACAGGTTGTCGCGCCCGATCACCCGCATGAGGACAGCGCGATGGCCTATGTCGACGCCCGCTTGCGCGGCAAACCCGCCCCCGTCGTTTCCGGCGCCGAGATGGAGCGCAACAATGTCGCCCGGCTCGGCGCCATGAAGGGCTCGCAACTGGCCTTTCTGGACCAGCGCATGCCGGGCGGCGAGCGCGAGATCATCAATGTGATCGGCATGGGCGTCGTCGAAAACCTCGGCGACCCGAATCTTGCGCCGAAGATCAGCGCGCCCGCGCACGGCTTTGCCGTGACCTACGTCCGCAACACCCCGAAAGGGTCCGGTGCGGCGCTGCACCGCCACCCGACCGAGGAAGTGTTCATCGCAGTCAAAGGTCCGTGGGAGGTGTTCTGGCTGGAGGGCGAGAGCGAACGCAAGATCACCCTGCAACCGGGCGACATCGTCAATGTGCCGATCGGCATCTATCGCGGGTTCCGCAGCGGCAGCGACGATCCCGAAGCGACACTGATCGCGATCGTCGGCGGCCCCGATCCGGGCAAGGTCGATTGGCATCCAAGCGTCATCGAGGCGGCGCGCAAGACCGGCCTTTCGGTCGATGACGAGGGCCGTCTGATCGTCGCCGAGGCGGCGCAGTAGCGCCTAGCCCTCCTCCACCGATGCCGGCTCGCCCGCAGGCGGCTCGGCAGTAATTCGCGACTCTCGCAGTAGTCGATCGACCATACCCGGCCGGCGTCGTAATTGTTGCCAGGAAGTTGATACGATTGACGGATTCGACCGTATCGCGCACAGTATTGGCGATGACGGGCAGCAATACAGAGTCGGAAAGCGTAATCATCGAAGGCGATTGCCTCGTCGAAATGGCGCGGTTGCCAGCCGGGTCGATCGATCTCGTCTTCGCCGACCCGCCCTATAACCTGCAGCTCAACGGCCAATTGCACCGGCCCGATAACAGCCGGGTCGACGGCGTCGAGGAAGAGTGGGACAAGGTCGGCAGCTTTGCTGACTACGACGACTTCACCCGCGCCTGGCTGTCCGAATGCCGCCGGCTGTTGAAGCCGACCGCCGCACTCTGGGTGATCGGCACATACCACAACATCTTCCGCATCGGCGCGATCCTGCAGGATCTCGGCTACTGTGTGCTGAACGACGTGATCTGGCGCAAGGCCAATCCGATGCCGAACTTCCGCGGCCGCCGCTTCACCAACGCACACGAGACGCTGTTGTGGTGCGCGCACTCGCGCGACAGCCGCTACACCTTCAATTACGAGGCGATGAAGGCGCTGAACGAGGAATTGCAAATGCGCAGCGACTGGCTGATCCCGCTTTGCGGCGGCCCCGAGCGGCTGCGCGGCGGCGACGGCAAAAAGGCGCATCCGACGCAGAAGCCGGAGGCGCTGTTGCACCGCATCCTGCTGGCCTCGACCCGGCCGGGCGAGGTGGTGCTCGACCCGTTCTTCGGCACCGGCACAACCGGCGCCGTCGCCAAACGGCTCGGCCGCCGTTTCATCGGCATCGAACGGCAAGCGGATTATGCGACCCTGGCGCGCCGCCGGATCGCCGCCATCAAACCGGCTGCGAGTGAGGTTATCGCCCTCGACTCGCGACGCGATGCGCCGCGCATCCCGTTCGGCAATCTGGTCGAGCGCGGCCTGCTGCGTCCGGGCGAGGTGCTGTTCGACGGCAGCCGCCGCTATGCCGCGCGGGTGCGCGCCGATGGCAGCCTGATCTCGGCGGAGCACCGCGGCTCGATCCATGCGGTCGCCGCCCGTATGCAGGGCGCGCTGGCCTGCAACGGATGGGCCTTCTGGCATGTCGAGCGCAACGGCAATCTCGTGTCTATCGATCACTTCCGTCAGCAACTGCGCGCCGAGATGGGGTAGGACGGCGCGTCAGTGCTGCGGTCCGGGGAATGTTATGGGGGAGCATACCAGTTGAGCACGATCAAACTTGCACTGTTCGCTCCGATCCTGCTGCTGGCGGCCTGTCACAGCGCACCACCACCAGTGGTGGCGCAAGCGCACAGCGTGGGACCGGCCCAGGGCATCGATATGCCGACCGACGCCAGCGACGCGCTGAACGAGATCAAGGACAGCAAGATCGATTTTGTCGCGCGCTATTACCGAAGCCCGACATCGCGCTGGCCGACACTCTCTGCCGCCGAGGCGCAGCGACTGTCCGCGCTCGGCCTCAAGATCGTCAGCGTCTGGGAATCGCATTCCCACGATCCGGCCTATTTCACCTATGCCGCCGGCTATGACGATGCAGCGAGCGCCTACCGGCAGGCGAAGACCGTCGGGCAGCCGGCCGGCAGCGCGATCTATTTCGCGGTGGACTACAACGCGCCGGGAGCCGACATCGCCGGTCCGATCCAGCAATACTTCCGCGGTGTCGCAGCGGGTTTTGCCAAAGAGGGCGGAGGGCGGCCGGAATATAGGGTCGGCGTTTACGGTTCCGGCGCGGTCTGTTCAGCGATCAGACGAGCGGGTCTGGCGCAGTACAGCTGGCTGTCGAATTCGAGCGCCTGGGCCGGCTCGCTCGCCTACAACGACTGGAATATCAAGCAGGGCGGGCGGTTTTCCAGCCTGTCGATCAATCACGACGCCAACGAAGCTCGCGACGAATACGGTGGGTTTCAGCTGGCAACGAGCAAGGTTGCGCCCGTTGTTGGCGCGGCCACGGCTGTAGCTACCGCCGCTCCGGTTGGTGCTGCGGCTCCGGCTACCGCCAGCACGTCTGTCGCCGCCGCGGCTTCTGCCGATATCGCGGGCCCTGTCGATGTTGCCGCTTCGCCTGAGATGACTGCCGCCGAGACATCGAGGAATCGGTTATGGCCTACGATCGCAGCAATGTTTTCGCTCTGATCCTGCGCGGCGAGCTGCCCTGCAGCAAAGTCTACGAGGACGAGCACGTGCTGGCGTTTCGCGACATCAATCCGCAGGCGCCGAAGCATGTGGTCCTGATCCCGAAGGGCGAATACGTGTCCGTCGACGATTTCTCCGAGCGGGCGTCCGAGGCAGAGCTCGCCGCGTTCCTCCGCGCGATCTCAAAAATCGCAAAGGCGGAGGACGTCACCGAAGGCGGCTATCGCATTCTGGCCAATCACGGCGCGGAGGCGCATCAGGAGGTGCCGCATTTTCACCTCCACTTGTTCGGAGGCCGCGATCTCGGGCCAATGTTGCGCCGGCCGCGTTGAAACTCAATCTGCCGGCGGACGGTGACGCCACGAGGCGAGGGTGTCCCAATCATCGGCCCCCATAAAAGCGGCCCAGCCGCGATAGAAATTGCGCAGCGTGTGCTCGCTCGATCGCGCATCGGTCAGATCGACGACAGAGCCCGGAATGTGCAGCCCATCCCACTCGTAATTCTCAAGCTCGGTGCCGAGCCCCTGCTCGTAACTGTACGGGTGGCGGCGCGCGATTGTGCCGCGGCTGGCCGCATGCGCGTAGTTCCAATTCTCCATGTCGTCCTGCTCGGTCAAGCCGGCCGGGCCCGAATAGCGGATGTAGTAGTCGCGCAGAAAGTTCTTCACCTCGGGCGGTGCCGACCGATCGACGAGGTACCAGCGCCAGACCTCGGTCTGATGCGGTCCGCGCGGGTGCCACACCGCGATCGTGCGGGGCTGGCGCGGATGCAGCGCCGTGTTCGGGAAAATCTCGCCGGGGCTGCCCACAACGCGCCCCCATTCACCGCGGCGGCGGCGCCGTTCGGCCTCGCAATCGGCGAAGTATTCCGACACCAGTGAGGAATGCTGATAGGCCGGCGGCGCTGCCGGTCCCTTCGGCAGCAGATAGACACCGGTCTGGTGCCCGCGTTCGGGGAAGGCGACATGGAGGCGCCGCGCCATCTGCCGCTCGCGCATGTCGCGGCGGCCGCTGCCGGATGGGCCGATGCCGGCCAGATCGACCGAGCGGTGACTGATGTTGTGATAGCTGTCGCCGCTGAAATTCTCGGCCGGGAATTTCCAATTGCACGGGATCAGCCACTTCTGCACGCCGCCGAGCACCTCGGTGCCGCCCTCGCTGCCGTCCCAGCCGTCGAGCGTCAGATCGAGGAACAGCCGGAAATCGCCGAGATATTCGAGAAAGGGCGGCGCCGCCGGGTCCCAGGTCGCCCACACGGTTTCCTTGTAGGTGCAGATTTGCGCCGCCTCGACGAGACCCCACCGCGCCTTGTCGAGCCGCTCGCGATAGGCCTCGCGAAAATACGGCACACCGACGAGCTTGCCGTCGGTCGCATAGCTCCAGCCATGATACGGGCAGGTGAAGACGGCGGCGTTGCCTTCGTCATAGCGGCATACCTTCATCCCGCGATGCCGGCAGGAATTGAGGAATACATGCACCGCCCCGGCACGGTCGCGGGTGAGGATCACCGCCTCCTCACCCATCCCGGAACCGAAGAAATCTCCGGGCTTCGCGATCTGGCTTTCGTGACCGACGAAGAGCCAGGCGCGGGAAAACACCCGCTCCTGCTCCTCGCGGTAGATCGCTTCGTTGACGAAGATTTCGCGGCTGATCCGCCCCGCCGCCAGATCGACGAGACCGGGCCGATATCCCGAGACGGGAGCTGTCAGTTCCGACGGCGCGGCCATGCGGAGACCCTATCACCCCGACGCTTTGCCGAAAAGCAAACGGGCCGGGACGGCGCCCGGCCCGTGCCTTCGGATGTGGTGGATCAGGGTTGGTCCGGCACCAGCGGCGGCGCGCCGCCGACCTCCTCCCAAATCCGCACCCGGTGCGTCGGCTCGCGCAAGAATGCCAGGCTGACCACGACCCCAACCGCGGCGATCGCCATCGGGTAAAAGAGGCCGCTGAGTGCTACGCCGGTGTAAGCCGCGATCGAGGCACCGGCGGCGGGCACCAGACCGCCGAAAACGCCGTTGCCGACGTGATAGGGCAGCGACATCGAGGTGTAGCGGATGCGGGCCGGGAACAACTCGACCAGAAACGCGGCGATCGGCCCGTACACCATCGTCACCAGGATGACCATGTAGAACACGAGGATGCCGAGGACGAGCGGGTTGTCCTTGTAGGTGCCCATCCAGGTGAAGACCGGCCAGTAGCTGATCACCGCCAGGGCAAAGCCGAGCGTCATGATGCCGCGCCGGCCGATTCGGTCGGAGAGTGCGCCGAACACGACGAAGAACGGCGCCGCCAGGGTCAGAACGATCATCATGAGGACATAGACCGTGACGTAGTTAATCTTCAGCACCCCCTGCATGTAGAACAGCGCATAGAACTGGCCCGTGTACCAGACGACGCCTTCCGGCGCGGTGGCGCCGAACAGCGCGAGCAGGATCAAACCCCAGTTCTTGCCGCTGCCGAAGCTCTCGAGCGCCGGATTGGCCGACGCCTTGCCCTGCTCCTTCAGCCGCGCATAAAGCGGCGATTCTTCCAGCTTTAGTCGGATGTAGAGCGACAGGAGGACGAGTACAGCCGAGATCAGGAAAGGCACCCGCCAGGCCCAATCGCCGAACGCCTGCTCGCCGAAACCGATGCGGCAGACCAGGATTACCAGCAGCGCCAGAACGATACCCATCGTCGCGGTGGTCTGAATCCAGGAGGTATAATAGCCGCGCCGTCCGTCCGGCGAATGCTCGGCAATGTAGGTCGCGGCTCCGCCGTATTCGCCGCCAAGCGCCAGGCCCTGCAGCACGCGCATTGCCACCAGCAGGATCGGCGCCAGCGCCCCGATCGAATCATAGCCAGGCAACAGGCCGACGACGAAGGTCGCCGCCCCCATCAGCAGCAGGGTCAGCATAAAGGTGAATTTGCGGCCGATCAGGTCGCCCAGATGGCCGAACACGATCGCGCCGAACGGGCGGACAAGGAAGCCGGTCCAGAACACGAAGAGGCTCGCGATGAAAGCGATGTTGGCGTCGAGCTGCGGCGAGAAGAAGTGCTTGCTGAAAACCACCGCCAGCACGCCATAGAGATAGAAGTCGTACCACTCGATCAGCGTCCCCACCGACGAGGCGCCGATGATGAATGGCAAATTCAGCGGCGCGGCTGCAGTTGGCGCCGCCCGAGCGATTGTCGCCATCTGGTCGTTCTCCCCCCAATAAGCGCGCCGATTCCGCCAGCGCGCAATTGGCCGAAGCTATCGCAACAAGGGAAAAAACGAAACGCGCCCGTTACTTTTGCCGTTTTTCCAGGCGAGCAGCAAAAAGGCCCGACCAAAGGCCGGGCCTCGCCGTCACGAAATAGCCGCGAATCAGCGCTTCAGCAGAGCGCGCATCGATTCCGGGATCGGCTCGTCGAGGACGTCATCGTAGATCTCGTGCAGCACGTCTTCGCCATCGGTCTCGCCGGCTAGAAAGGCACGTATCCGCGCATCTTCGGACGGAAGAAGGACCGGAGACTGAACTGTTTGAAAGGCGAGAGCGAGGGACATGGCGGGCCTTCTCATCTGTTTTGCTGTCACGACCTTCGTCACAATTGGAGCCAGTCCGTCCCGGCTGGGCTGCATCGGATGTCTCACTTATGACAACTCTCAAACAGTTTGTAACATGGATTCATCCCATGCGATGATGCATGGCTATTATGCGTTTTTGCATAACTGCGCGGCAACTCCGCAGATTGCCTAGGATTCCGCATAAGCAAAAGGGTTCCAGCGCGACAACAAAAATTTGGAATAAGCCGCGGGCGTTACGGCCGGTTACCGAGTAATTGTGACGCGCGCCGATGTATCAACCTAGAGCGTATGTATCTCGCTTGCGTTAAGATGGCAGAACCAGGCACGAATGAAGGCGGAAATGACCGCGACCACCGAATTCCTCGATGTGTTCCGGGACCGTGGCGCGGCGATTGCCGATGCCTGCACCCGGTGCGGCGACTGCTTCCGGGCCTGCCCGATGACCGAGCCGGCCGGGCTCGCCGAGGCTGACCCTAGCGCGACGGCCGCAGCGATTGTCGATCTGATCACCGGCGGCGAGGCGAACGCCGATGCCGTGCGCTGGGGCGAGGTGTGCAGCGGCAGCGGAAACTGCATCCCGGCCTGCAAGGAGGGGATCAATCCGCGTTTCATGGTGCAGCTGGCGCGCGGGTTTGCCCGGCGCCATGCCGAGGGGCCGCCGCTCCAGACGCGCTGGCGCAAGCCGTTCCAGACAATGAGCCGCGGCGTGCGGGTGCTGTCGCGGCTGCAGCTGCCGCCGGAGACGCTGGCGCGGTTCGCCCCGCCGCACGAGGCGCGGCCGAAGCCGCCCGATGTCGTTTTTTATACCGGATGCAACGTCTTGAAGACGCCGCATATCGCGCTGCTGTGCCTCGATATTTTCGACCTGCTCGGGATCGAATACGAGGTCATGGGCGGGGTCGGCCAGTGCTGCGGCGTCTACCAGTATCGAGCCGGCGATTTCGAGACCAACAGCAAGGTCGCCTACGCGACAATCGACGGGCTGGCCTCGGCCGGTGCCCAGACAGTCCTCTCCTGGTGCCCGAGCTGCCAGATCTCGATCGGCGAGGTGTCGCTGCCGAACTACCAGGCGCAGTTTGGCGCAAAGCCGTTCGATCTGAACCCGTTCCTGATCTTCCTTGCCGACCGCGCCGATCAGCTGGCCGCTCTGATGACCCGGCGGGTCGAGAAGCGCATTGCTTTGCACGAGCGGCCGGTCTTCCCCGGGGTGGTGGACGCCGTCAAGAAGCTGCTGTCGATTATCCCCGGCGCCGAGCTCGTCGAGATCGACGTGCCGCGGGTCGGGACGCAAGCCAACAGCCTGGCGCAATTGCCCGAGTTCAAGCGCAATCTGGTGCAGCGCGAGTTGGCCGCGGTTGCCGATGCCGGGGTCACGACGCTGGCGACGATCTATCACGCCTGCCATCGCGAAATCTGCGACGCCGGCGACGGCCGCAGCTTCGAGGTCGTCAATTTCATGGAACTGATCGGTGAGGGCCTGGGGCTCGACAGCGAGGACCTTTACAAGCGGCTGAAGCAGATCCGCGAGGTCGACGACATCATCGCCGACAGCGCCGACCTCGTCGCCGCACACGGTCTCGACCTCGATACGGTGCGCGACGCGCTGCTGTTCGAGTTCGGCGGACAGGGCTAGTTGACGGTGATCCGCGATCAACCTAGCTTTGCGCCCATGTCGCCAACTTCCGCAATCCTCATCCGGCGCCGACGTCGCTGCTACAGCGGGGTCCGGACGCGTATTGCCGGGCGGGCTGGCGGGAAGCGGAGCGAGACAGCGATCCGACCCTGACCACAGACCGTTCGGTACAAGCGGAACCCCGCCGGCGAAGACGCCCGGTGGGGTTTTTTGTTGAGAGGAGAGCGCGATGGCAAGCAACCAGCCCAAGGTTTTTATCGACGGCGAAGCCGGGACAACCGGGCTCGGTATTCGCGCCCGCCTGGAAGCGATGCCCGAGATCGCGCTGAAGAGCATCGCGCCGGAGCATCGGAAGGAGCCGGCGGCGCGGCGCGACCTGATGGCCGAGGTCGATCTGGTCGTGCTGTGCCTGCCCGACGCCGCCGCGCGCGAGTCGGCGGCGCTCGCCGACGAGCTCGGCGCCGATGCGCCGAAGCTGCTCGACGCCAGCACGGCGCACCGGGTCGATCCGCACTGGACCTACGGTTTTCCCGAGATGATTCCGGGTCAGGACGAGCGGATCGCGGCCGCGCCGAAAGTCGCCAATCCCGGCTGCTATCCGACCGGGGCGATCGGCTTGTTGCGGCCGCTGGTCGATGGCGGGCTGATCCCGCCCGATTATCCGATCACGATCAACGCGGTCAGCGGCTATTCCGGCGGCGGCAAGTCGATGATCGCGGCGCATGACCATGATGGCGGCCCGGCCTTCGAGCTGTACGCGCTCGGCCTCGAGCACAAGCATGTGCCGGAGACGCAGCTTTATGCCGGGCTGACGCGGCGGCCGATCTTCGTGCCCTCGGTCGGGCATTTCCGCCAGGGAATGCTGGTGTCGATCCCGCTGCATCTCGACACGCTGCCGGGAAAACCGAGCGGCAGCGATCTGCGGCAGGTACTGTCGCGCTATTATGAAGACTGCGATTATCTCTCGGTCGCCGAACGCGGCGTCGGCAAGCTCGAACCGGAGGCGCTCAACGACACCAACCGGCTCGAGCTGCATGTCTGTGCGAACGAAGCTCACCGGCAAGCAGTGCTGGTCGCGCGTCTCGACAATCTCGGCAAAGGCGCCTCGGGCGCGGCGGTGCAGAATTTGTCACTGATGTTGGGTTTGAACGGCAGCTGATGCGGCGGCGGGATCTGTTGCATGGATTGGGAGCGGCCGGCCTGCTGCCGCTCACCGGGAGGACTGCGATGGCCGCTCCAGCGATGATCACCCGCCCGACCCCGTCGACCGGCGAGGCGATGCCGGTGATCGGTCTCGGCACCTGGCAGGTGTTCGATGTCGGTTCGGACCCCGGCTCGCGACAGAAGCTGCGCCCGGTGCTGCAGAACCTCGTCGATGCCGGCGGCCGGATGATCGACACCTCACCGATGTACGGCCGCGCCGAGGCGGTGACCGGCGACCTCGTCGCCGAAATGAATTTGCGGCCACGTGTCTTCCTCGCGACCAAGGTGTGGACCAGCGGTCGCGAAGCCGGGATCGCGCAGATGCGCCGCTCCGCCGAGTTGATGAAGAGCCCCGTGCTCGACCTGATCCAGATCCACAACCTGCTCGACTGGCGCACGCACCTCGCGACGCTGCGGCAGATGAAGGCCGAGAACCGGGTCCGCTATATCGGCATCACGCATTACACGACAGGCTCGCTGCCGGAGTTGGCGCGCATCCTCGAAACCGAGCCGGGCATCGATTTCGTGCAGTTCGGCTATTCGCTGGCAACCCGGGACGCCGAAACCAGATTGCTGCCGGTCGCCGCCCAGCGCGGCGTCGCGACAATCGTCAACCAGCCGTTCGAAACCGCCGACATGTTCCGCCGGGTGCGCGGCAAGGCGGTGCCGGAATGGGCCGCCGAGTTCGACTGCGCCAGTTGGGCGCAGCTCTTCCTGAAATACATCGTCGCCGAACCGGCGGTGACCTGCGTGATCCCGGCGACCGCCAATCCCGAGCACATGGCCGACGACGCCAAGGGTGGCTTCGGCCGCCTGCCCGACGCACAGCAGCGCCGGAAAATCCGTCAGCTCTGGGATTCTCTCTAGGCCGCCCTATCCGCGGCCAGGATCAGTGACGCACGCCTGGGATATAGGGCACCGCCGGCACGTGCGACAGCGCATTGCGATTCTGCTGATCGATCTGGCGCACCATGCTCTCGATCGCGATCGCCTGGTATTTTTTGGTGTCGATGACGACGGGCGGATTGATCGCTCCGATCATCTTCGACGTGTCGATCGCCATCGTCGGAAATGCCGGGGTGGGCATCGCCAGCTGATATCCCGGGTTCGAGATCTGCGCCGTCACCCCTTTCAGCCATAGCGTCTGCATGCCGTAGAGCGCACCCCAGCCGACACCGAACGCGACGACCGCTCTGATAATCATGGCGCAACCTCCGAGAGGCGGACTTCCACCCAGGCTTCACCAAAAAGGTAAGGAAATCCTTTCTGCGGCTCCGCTTGGTCTGCCGCTAATGTTGACTACGTTTGGGACCGCCGTCTTGAGGAGGATCGGCGGTATGCTCGTCAGGCGCTGGATTTGGCTCATCCCCACCACCACCGGACGAGGTGCTACTGCTGTTAAGCGGCGCAGCATCGGCGAGCAGGCCCGACAAAATGCCCTTTCCTGATCCCATCGCCGTTGCCCCCCACCCGTACGGGGCACCTAAACCCGATAAGACCGACGGTGTGCCCATTGACGCAGCCAAGGTGCGCAAATTGTCGGCCCTAACGAGAGTATTCACCGTAGAAGTTAGCCGCTCCACATTGGCATTAACCCCTTCGATGTTACGGACAATGCTTGCGATGAGGTCAGCCCCGGGATCTTTGCGATTCTCCAGATTTATCAGACCAATGGTTTCCAAAATGGGGTTCATGGGCTTGTAATCAGTATCATGCACGCGCCTAATTTGATCAGCCAATTGCTCTCGCGCGGCCTCCACAACGCGAATGTCCATAGAATAGAAGATCGTCCGGTTATCCCGGATGTCAAAGGACGGTATAGTGCCCTGCTCAGCCATGTGAATTACCGGTTTGCCGATCGCGTGACGGAGACTTAATTCGTAATAAACGTTCGGATTGTTTCCGCTTAAATCCGCAACCACCAGATCGGAATCCAGAAGCAGCCGAATTATTTGGGACGTTATTCTGCCCGGCTCCGACAGCCTATCTGCGCGAACCGCCGGTCCGTAATCGAATTCGGCGAGGGCGGGGCAACGGCCGACAATATATTCAATAAAGCCATCTGCTGCAGTGCGAATCGGGCTGCCGACCTCCCCTATTGGGCCGATTACGAAGCAAGTCTTTGTCATGATTTTCCTTTTCAGGACCTCCTAACGGCGCGCCCCCGCGGGACCTAATGGCGTCCGCATGGCGGGCTAACGGGAGTCGAACATCTTGTCGAACCCGGCCCAGCAGGCATCGTAATCCTGCTGCAGAGCCGGAGTTTCCAGGGCGAAACGGGTCGGCCTCAACACCAGCCGGGTCTCGAACATGAAGGCGAGCGTATCCGTGATCTTTTGCGGCTCGAGATCGGCCGCGCTCGCCCGGTCGAAGGTCGCGCGGTCGGGGCCGTGCGCCGACAGGCAATTGTGCAAGGACGCGCCGCCCGGCACGAACCCCTCGGCCTTGGCGTCATAGGCGCCGTGCACCAGCCCCATGAACTCGCTCATGACGTTGCGGTGGAAATAGGGCGGCCGAAACGTGTGCTCGGCAACGAGCCAGCGAGGCGGAAAGATCACGAAGTCGCAATTCGCGGTGCCGGCGATCTCGGACGGCGAGGCCAGCACCGTGAAGATCGATGGGTCCGGATGGTCGAAGCTGATGCTGCCGATCGTGTTGAAGCGGGCGAGATCGTATTTGTACGGCGCGTAATTGCCGTGCCAGGCGACGACGTCGAGCGGCGAGTGACCGAGCTCGGTCGCCCACAGATTCCCCTCGAATTTGGCGATCAGCTCGACCGGTGCCTCGCGCTCCTCGAATGCGGCACACGGGCTCTGAAAATCGCGCGCATTGGCAAGCCCGTTGGCGCCGATCGGCCCCAATTCGGGAAGCCGGAACAGCGCGCCATAGTTTTCGCAGACGTAACCCCGCGCCGTGCCGTCCGGCAGTTCGACGCGGAAGCGGACTCCGCGCGGGATCACCGCGATCTCCCCGGCTGCCGCGAGCAGCGGGCCGAATTCGGTGTGCAGCATCAGCCGGCCCTGCTGCGGCACGATCAGCAACTCGCCGTCGGCGTCATAGAACACACGTTCGGTCATCGGCCGATGGGCGCGGTAGACATGAACCCCGATCCCGAACCGCGCCGCGGCGTCGCCGTTGGTGCCGAGCGTCACCAGCCCGTCGACGAAATCGGCCGAGCCGTCGGGAAACGGCAACGGGCTCCAGCGCAGGCGGTTCGGCGAAGCTTCCGCCTCGCCGCAGGGCGCGGTGCGCAATAAGCCATTGTCGATGCGCCGGAACGGAGCGTGCATCGCCGAGGGGCGGATGCGGTAGAGCCAGGAGCGGCGGTTCTCGGCGCGCGGCGCGGTGAACGGCGTGCCCGACAGCTGTTCTGCATAGAGACCCTTTGGCACCTCTTGCGGCGAGTTCTGGCCCTGCGGCAGCGCGCCGGTGACGGCCTCGCTGGCCAATTCGTTGCCGAAGCCGGACAGGTACGCCAGCGGCCGATCCTCAGACTTTGTCTCGATCGGGATGTCGATGCGCGTGTCGGGGCTCATACCGGCCTCCAATTCGCTTCTCGGATTAAGATGGGATGCGCCGCGGCGCCGGCAAACGCGCCAGCGCGGCGTCGATCGCCGTCCGGTCGGGCAGCGCCGGCTGCGCGCCGCGTCCGAGGCAGGCGAGGCCGGCCGCCGCCGAGGCGCGGTGCAGCGCCGGAGCGAGTGCGAGGCCTTGGTCGAGCGCGGCGGCCAGCACCCCGACAAAGGCATCACCGGCGCCGGTGGTATCGACCGGCTCGATCGCCAGCGCCGGCACCACGATGCGGGCGCCATCGGCGAGATAGGCGGTCGCGCCGGCGGCGCCTTCGGTGACGACCAGCGCCGCGCGCAGCCTCGTCGCGGCCGCCTCCTGCTGGCCGAGCGTCGCCGCCTCGCCCCAGTTGGCGACGAGCACATCGATATCGGCCAGCAGCCCGGGTTCGAGCGGCAAGGCCGGCGCGAGGTTCAGCATGACCCGCGCGCGCCGACGGCGGGCGCGGCGGATCAGCGCCGCGGTCTCGGCCGGCGGCACTTCCATCTGGCAGACCAGGACGGTGGCGGGGCCGAGCAGGGCATCGGGCACATCGGCGGCGCGGACCGCCGCGTTGGCGCCGGAGGCGACCGCGATCAGGTTTTCGCCATCCGCGCCGATGAGGACCGTCGCGCAGCCGGTCGGAGCGCTGACCCGACGCACCAGCCCCAGATCGACGCCGTGCCGCTCAAGGAGCTCCAAAGCCGCCGCGGCAAACCCGTCCCCGCCGACCGCGCCGGCCATCATCACTTTCGCCCCGGCGCGGTGGGCGGCGAGCGCCTGGTTCGCCCCCTTGCCGCCCGGCGCCAGCACGTAATCGCCGCCAAGCACGGTCTCGCCCGGAGCCGGCAGATGCGGCACCGGCATCAGCACATCGATGTTGATCGAGCCGAAGACCAGGATCATCCGCGCGTTCTCCGAAGCCGATCGCCGCCGCTGCATGGATCCGAAAGACGCGGTTCAAATTCTTAGGATGAACAAATTGCCTGAATGCTGCCACTCCGCGGAGCCACGCCGCGCCGGGCGCGGAGTCCCGCTTGCGTCGGAATGACGATATGGTACCGCAACGGGGCTGGAGGACACGCATGCTGGATGCCGCCAAGCTGAAGCGGTTTGTCGATCAGAGCTGGGGTGACGAGATCGTCCCGACCCTGGTCGAATACATCAAGATCCCGAACAAATCGCCAAGCTTCGACCCGGAGTGGCAGGCGCACGGCCATATGGAGGTGGCGGTCACGCTGTTCGAGCGCTGGGCGCGGGCGAAAATCGCTGCGCTGCCCGGTGCGACCCTGAAGATCGTGCGGCTGCCCGGGCGCACGCCGCTGATGTTCTTCGAGATCCCGGCCCAGGGTTCAAGCAGCAGCGACACCGTGCTGCTCTATGGTCATCTCGACAAGCAGCCAGAGATGGTCGGCTGGACCGAGGGGTTCGGCCCGTGGGTGCCGCGGGTCGAGGGCGACAAGCTGTACGGCCGCGGCGGCGCGGATGACGGCTATGCGATGTTCGGGGCGCTGACCGCGCTCACCGCGCTGCAGGAACAGGGGCTGCCGCATGCCCGCTGCGTCGTGGTGATCGAGGCGTGCGAAGAATCCGGCAGCTACGATCTGCCGTTTTACATTGAGCACCTCGCCGACCGGATCGGCAGCCCGGCCCTGGTCGTCTGCCTCGATTCCGGCTGCGGCAACTACGATCAGCTGTGGATGACGATCTCGTTGCGCGGCATCGCCGCCGGTACGCTGACGGTCGAAATCCTCGACGAGGGCGTCCATTCGGGCGACGCGTCGGGGGTGGTGCCGTCGAGCTTCCGCATCCTGCGCCAGCTGCTGTCGCGGCTCGAGGACGAGGCGAACGGCGCGGTGAAGCCATCGTCGCTCTACGCGCAGATCCCGGCCGAGCGGCTGGAGCAGGCGAAGCGCGCCGCGGCGGCGCTCGGCGACGCGGTGTACGACAAATTCCCATTCGTACCTGGCGCCCAGCCGATGGCGGAAGAGCCGACCGAACTGGTGCTGAACCGCACCTGGCGGCCGCAACTGGCGCTGACCGGGATCGACGGGCTGCCGAAGCCCGGCGACGCGGGCAACGTGCTGCTGCCCTACACGACCGCGAAACTGAGCCTGCGCCTGCCGCCGACCGTCGATGCGGAAGCAGCGGGCGGCACGCTGAAAAGGCTGCTGGAGGCCGCGCCGCCCTATGGCGCGCGGGTCGCGTACACGCCGCAGGCGGCCTCGCCCGGCTGGAACGCGCCGGCGCTAGCGCCCTGGCTCGGAGAGGCGCTGGCGCGTGCTTCCGAAGCTGCCTTCGGGGCGCCGCCGGCCTATATGGGCGAAGGCGGCTCGATCCCGTTCATGGCGATGCTCGGCGAGCGGTTCCCGCAGGCGCAATTCGTCGTCACCGGCGTACTCGGGCCGCATTCGAATGCGCACGGCCCGAACGAATTCCTGCACATCCCGACCGGCCGCAAGATCACCGAGGTGATCGCCCGCGTGCTCGCCGACCATGCGATGCAGCGCTAGCTTGCCGGCGCGGCCTGCTCGACGCAGGATGCCGGCATTGTGACCCGGAGGGCACCGTGCAAAGCGAACCGAGGGTGATTCCTGCGGCAGAGCCCTTTGCCGCTCCCATGGTGGACTCGCTGTCGGTGCGGGTCGTCGTCGATTCGGTATTCGACCAGTTCATGCCAAAGGCGACGCACCCGATGTGCGCGATCGAGCATGTCAGCCGCTTCCGCAACAATCTGAACCTGACCCTGGCCGGCGAATGGGGCCTATCGCTGCATCTGGACTCGAAGGCTGCGCGAGGGGGCGGGCAATACCTGCTCGATTTCGGCTACACGCCGGAAATCCTGCTGCGCAATTTCGCTCTCCTCGGCGTCGAGGCGGAGAAGCTGAACGGGCTGATCCTCAGCCACGGCCATCGCGACCATTTCGGCGGCCTCGCCGGCTTCGTCAAAGAGCATCGGGGGCACATGCGCGACGACCTGAAGCTCTATGCCGGCGGCAGTGAAACCTTTCGCGAGAAATGGGTCGGCTCGCGCGACGAGGAGCCACGCTCCTGGGGGTCGGTCGACCGCGACGTGCTCGAAACGCAGCATGTCGAGACCGTGTGCTGCGATGCCGCGCAGGCGCTGCACGGCCCCTTCACCACCGGCAACATCGCCCGCCAATCCTTCGAGACCGTGTTGCCGAACACGCTGGTCGAGCCGACACCGGCGGACCACTTCACCGAGGCGGAGCGGCGCGGCAAGCTGGTGCCGGACCGCCATCCCGACGAGCATGCCACCTGCTATGTGGTGCAGGGCCGCGGTCTGGTGGTGATCTCGTCCTGCAGCCATTGCGGCGTGGTCAATGCGATCCGGCAGGCAATGGCGGTGTCGGGCGTGACCAAATTGCATGCGGTGCTCGGCGGCTTTCACCTCGGCGCGGCGCCGCCCGATTATGTCGAACACACAATTACCGAACTGAAGTCGATGGCGCCCGATGTGGTGATCCCGATGCACTGCACCGGCCGCAATTTCATCGCCCGGATGCGCAGCGAAATGCCGGAACAGCTGGTCGATTGGAACACCGGCAGCCGCTTCACCTTCGGCGTGTAAGGGGGCGAGCGTGAAGCCCGCCGCGTTCCGCTATTTCGCGCCGCGCACGGTCGAGGAGGCGCTCGACCTCCTCGCCGAGCACGGCGACGATGGGAAAATCCTCGCCGGCGGGCAAAGCCTGGTGCCGGCGATGAATTTCCGCCTGGCCCGGCCGGCGAGCCTGATCGACATCAACCGCATTGCCGCGCTGGATTACCTGCGCGAGGAAGCCGGGGCGTTGCGTATCGGCGCGCTGGCGCGGCACGCCCGTTTCGAGCGGCCGGTCGCGAGCGGCGCGCTCGGCCCGTTCCTGCCGCGGGTGGCGCACCAGATCGCGCATCTGCCGATCCGGGTGCGCGGCACGTTCGCCGGCAGCCTCGCGCATGCCGACCCGGCGTCGGAATGGTGCGTGGTCGCGGCGACGCTCGACGCCGAGCTGGTCGCCGAGAGCCGGCGCGGCACCCGCAACCTGCGGCCGGACGAATACTTCACCGGGGCGCTGACGACGGCGCTCGAGCCGGACGAGTTGCTGACCGAAATCCGCCTGCCGCTGCTCGGTGACCAATGGCGCAGCGGCTTTGCCGAATTCAGCCGCCGTGCCGGCGATTACGCGCTGGCGATGTGCGCCGCCTTTCTGCGCATCGAACAGGGGCGAATCGTCGAGGCGCGCATCGGTCTCGGCGGCGCCGCCGACCGGCCGGCGCGGATCGCGGCGGCCGAGCGGCTGCTGATCGGCAGCGACGGCGGGGACGACGCCAAGCGCGCCGCCGGCGACGCGGCGGCGCAGGCGATCGAACCGCTGGTCGATGTGCAGGCCGACGCCGAATACCGCCGCGACCTGGTGCGGGCGATGGTCAATCGCGCCGTCGCGCAGGCCTGCGGCTGATGGCCTGCGCCCGATGAGTTGGGTCGGCCGGCGGCTGCCGCGCTACGAGGACCCGGTGCTGCTGCGCGGCGACGGGCGCTATGTCGCCGACCTCGCCCGCGGCGCCCGCGCGATGCGATTCGTGCGCAGCCCGGTGGCGAGCGGCCGCATCCTGTCGGTCAAGGCGCCGCCCGGCGCGATCGTGATCACCGCCGCCGACCTCGCGGCAGTGAAGCCGATCTGCCCGCGGCTCTTGCGGCCCGATTTCGTGCCGATCGCGCAGCCGGTTCTGGCGCGGGACCGGGTGCGCCATGTCGGCGAGGCGATCGCGGCGGTGATCGCCGACAGCGCCGCCGCCGCCGAAGACATCGCCGAGCAGGTCGAAATCGAGATCGCGCCGGAGACGCCGGTGGTCAGCTTGGACCAGGCGCTCGCGCCCGGCGCTCCGCTGGTGCATGGCGATGCGGCGAACAACACCGTGATCGACACCGGGCTCGATGCCGGCGATGTCGACACGGCGTTCGCCTCGGCGCACCGAGTCGTGGAATTCACCTTCACCTCGCGCCGGCAATCGGCGATGCCGCTCGAAGCGCGCGCCGCCCTCGCGGTGTTCGACACCTCGAGTGGGCGGATCACCCTGTCGGTATCGGCGCAATCGCCGCACCTCATTCGGACCGGCATCGCCGACGCGCTCGCGATGCCGGAAAACGAGCTGCGGGTGATCGCGCCCGATGTCGGCGGCGGCTTCGGCCAGAAGGTGCCGCTGATCCCGGAGCACATCGTCGCGGTGTGGGCGGCGCGGCGCTATCGCTGCGCCGTTGCCTGGATCGAGGATCGCCTCGAAAATCTGACAGCGGCGTTTCATGCCCGCGACCAACGCATCGCATTGCGCGGCGCCTTCGCGGCCGACGGCAAGCTGCTGGCGCTCGATGCCGATATCCAGTGCAACATCGGCGCCTATTCGAATTCGCCGGTGACCTGCGCGGTCGAGCCGCTGATGGCGATGTCGGAATTGCCGGGCCCGTACGCGGTGGGCGCGTACCGGGTGCGCTCGCGCGGGATCACCACCAACACCTGCCCGATGGCGCCCTATCGCGGCGTGTCGCGGCCGGTGATCACGAGCGCGATGGAGCGGCTGATGGATACCGCCGCGTCGCGCCTCGGCCTCGATCCGCTGGCGGTGCGGCGCCGCAATTTGATCTCGTCGTTTCCCTATGCCTCCGTCACCGGCATCGTGCACGATGCCGGCAGCTACCGCGAGGCGATGGACACCGCCGCGGAGACGCTCGATATCGCTGCCTTTCGCAAGCGGCAGCAGTCGGCGCGCGCCGAGGGCCGCTATCTGGGCCTCGGCTTCTCGGTGTTTGCCGAGCGCACCGGCTACGGCACGCCGACCTTTTCCCTGCGCAAGATGGAAGTGACCGTGGGGTTCGAGCGCGTCGAAGTGGCAATGGACCCCTCCGGCTTTGTCGAGGCGCGGATCGGCGCTTCGCCGCACGGCCAGGGACTGAAGACGACGCTGGCGCAACTGCTCGCCGACGAGATCGGCGTCGCGCCGGACCGCATCCGCATCGTTTCCGGCGATACCGACCGCACCCCTTACGGCTTCGGCACCTTTGCCAGTCGCTCGGCGGTGGTGGCCGGCGGTGCCTGCAAGCTCGCCGGGATCCAACTGCGCGACCGGCTCAAGGAGGTCGCGGCGCAGGAACTGGAAGCCGCCGCTTCCGACATCGACATCGCCGACGGCCGCGCCCTGGTGCGCGGCACCGATTTGGCGGTGCCGGTGCCGGAGCTCGCCCGCGCGGCCTATCACCAGAGTCACCGCTTTCCGACGATTGTCGATACCGGGCTGTCCGCGGTCGCGACCTACGACCCGGCCGGCACCTTTTCGAATGCCTGCCACGCCGCAATTGTCGAGATCGATACCGCGACAGGAAAGGTGTCGCTGGAGCGGTTCGTCATCGTCGAGGATGCCGGCATCCTGATCAACCCGACGATTGTCGAGGGCCAGATCCATGGTGGCGTCGCCCAGGGCATCGCCAATGCACTCTACGAGCAGATCGTGTACGACGATTCCGGCAACATTCTGACCGGCTCGCTGGCCGACTACCTGGTGCCGACGCTGTCGGAGATTCCCGATCTGGAAATCCATCACCTGGAAACCGTCACCGATGCCAGCATCACTGGCGTCAAGGGGGTCGGCGAAGGCGGCGCGATCGGCGCACCGGGCGCCGTGCTGAACGCCGTCGTCGATGCGCTGTCGCCATTCGGCGTCGAGGTATTCGAAATGCCGATCACGCCGCAACGCATCCTTCAGCTTCTCCGCGAAAGCCGGAGCAGAACAACATGACCGACAAAACCGAAATCACCTTCACCGTCAATGGGGCGAGCCGGACCGTCATGGTCGAGCCGCGCCGCACCCTCGCCGACACGCTGCGCGAGGATTGCGGCCTGACCGGCACGCATCTGGGCTGCGAGCACGGCGTCTGTGGCGCCTGCACGATTTTGCTCGACGGCCAGCCGGTGCGCTCCTGTCTGATGTTCGCGGTGCAAGCCGAGGGCGCGCAGCTGCGCACGGTCGAGGGGCTGGCCGAAGGCGACAAGCTGCACCCGATCCAGCAGGCGTTCTGGGACAATCACGGGCTGCAATGCGGCTACTGCACGCCGGGTTTTCTGATGCTGGCGGTCGGCGTGCTGGAACAGAACACCGATATCGACGAAACCGAATTGCGCGAGGTATTGTCCTCGAATTTGTGCCGTTGTACCGGCTACCAGAACATCGTGAAATCGGTGCTGGCGGCCGCGGCCGAAATGCGACAATGGCCCAGATCGGGCGGTCCGTAAGACGCATCGAAGACCGGCCGCTGCTGACCGGCGCCGGCCGGTTCGCGGCCGATGTGTCGTTTCCCGACATGTTGCACATGCGGGTGGTGCGGTCGCCGGTCGCGTTCGGGCGTCTCAGCGGCATCGACACCGCAGCGGCGAGCGCCCATCCCGATGCGGCGGCGATCTGGACCGGCGCCGATGTCGCGGACATCCCGCCGATCGATTTCCGTCTGACGCCGGTGCCTGGGCTGGAGCCCTATCGCCAGCCGATCCTGGCACAGGATTACGTGCGTTATGTCGGCGAGCCGGTCGGGGTCGTCTTTGCCGCCGATCCTTACACGGCCGAGGATATCGCGGACCTCGTTGTGCCGCAGATCGAGCCATTGCCGCCGCTGCTCGACCCGACGGCACCGCCGGGCGAATTCGCGCCGGGGCTCGGCACCGAAGCGGCTGTGATCGAAAAGCACTACGGCGACCTCGAAGCCGCTTTCGCCGCGGCGCATGCTGTGGTGTCGCTCGAACTGACGGTCGGCCGGCATGCCGGCGTGCCGCTCGAAAGCCGCGGTGCGATCGCGGTGCGCGATGACGGCACTCGCATTCTGCGGATGTACGGCGCCGCCAAGGTGCCGCATTACAATCGCCGCGCCCTGGCGGCGATGCTCGGGCTCGAGCTCGACCGCATCCACCTGCATGAGGGGCATGTCGGCGGCGGCTTCGGCATCCGCGGCGAGCTCTATCCCGAGGACGTGCTGGTCTGCCTCGCGGCGTTGCAGCTCGGCCGGCCGGTCAGGTGGATCGAGGACCGCTGGGAGCATCTGGTCGCAGCGAACCAGTCGCGCGGGCAGTTTCACCGCGTCCGCGCCGCGGTCGACGAGCGCGGCTTTATCCTCGGCCTCGACGACGAGTTCTGGTTCGACCAGGGCGGCTACATCCGCACCCACGGGGTTACTGTCTCCGATCTGACGGCGGCGATGCTGCCCGGCCCCTATGTCGTGCCGGCCTATCGGTCGGTCGGCCATGTGCGACTGACCAACAAGACGCCGTGCGGCACCTATCGTGCGCCGGGCCGGTTCGAGAGCAGCTTCGTGCGCGAGCGCCTCGTCGATGCGATCGCGCACCGCCTCGGGCTCGACCCGGTGACCGAGCGACGGGTGAATTTGATCCCGAAATCGGCGCTGCCATTCCGCCGCAATTTCGCGACGCTCGGCACCGACGTCACCTACGACACCGGCGACTATGCCGGCTTGCTCGACAAGGTGCTCGACCGGATCGGCTGGGCCGAGATGCGCGCCGATGCGGCGCGGCGTCGGGAAAATGGCGAAATGGTCGGGCTCGGCCTCGGCTTTTTTGTCGAGAAGAGCGGGCTCGGCCCATTCGACGATGCGCGCATCGAGCTGCACGGTGACGGCTCCATCGAGGTCGTGACCGGGGCCGCCTCGATCGGCCAGGGCGTCGAGACCGTGATGGCGCAGATTTGCGCCGACGGGCTCGGCATCGGGCTCGACCGCATCCGAGTGATCCACGGCCAAACCGACCGGATCGAGCGCGGCATGGGCGCCTTTGCCTCGCGGGTGACGGTGATGACCGGCGCCGCGGTGACACTCGCCGCCGAAAAACTGAAAGCGAAAATCCTGGCCGTCGCCGCGCCGCTGCTGCAGACTGCCCCCGAGCGGCTGTCGATCAGCGGTGACAGAATCGTCGTGCGCGACGCGCCGGCCGGGCCGTCGCTCGATCTGGTCGCGGTTGCGTCCGCAGGCGGCGGCAAGCTCAGCGCCGAGGCGACCTTCACCGCCGAGCACATGACCTACCCTTACGGCATTCACCTGGCGCAGGTGCGGGTGGAACCCGACACTTGCCGCGTCGTGGTCGAGCGCTTTGTCGTCGGCTACGATATCGGCCGCGCGGTCAATCCGATGCTGGTCGAAGGCCAGATCGCCGGCGGCGCCGCACAAGGGATCGGCGCCGCGCTGCTAGAGGAATTTGTCTACGACGAGACGGGCCAGCCCCTGTCTGTCACCTTTGCCGATTACCTGATGCCGACAATCGCCGAGATCCCGCCGATCGATGTCATCGTCACCGAGGACACGCCGACGCCGCTCAACCCGCTCGGCGTCAAGGGCGCCGGCGAGGCCGGCATCAACGCTGCCGGCGCGGCAATCGCCGCCGCCGTCGACGACGCACTCGGGCGACCGGACGCGGTGCGGCAGCTGCCGATCACGCCCAACCGCCTGCACGGGCTGCTGACGGACGGGCGCCGCAACCTGCTAGGATGAAGCGCAGCCTGATGCCCGGACAAGCACCACTCTCGACGCGATACAGGCCGTTCTGCGCGCCAACCTGGATCACGGCTGGTTTTGCGATGCTTGTTGCCTGTGCTCCTATCCCACAACCGCCATTCGATCTCACCCGCCTCACACCCGAAAAAGTGCTCGATGTTATTGAATGGCTGGGTTCCCTCGACCTTAGCCAACCCGATCCGGTGATGGACGGCCTTCACCTAACTCCAGAGTTCAAGCCCTATGCGGCCAATATGAACGGCGTCGTGCGAGTCTACTTTGGTCCGATGCGAAACGGATCGAAGACGCTGTTCGACTACGCCATATACGACCTGCATGGTGTAGCCGCAAAGCAGCGTGAAGGTGGGACAACGCGCGCTTTCTTGCGATGGGATCTTCGCCCACAGGGTGACTTTTACTCCGCGGAGACTTGCGTTCGTGTGCAGGACTTTCAAAGACGGTTCGGCGCGCCGGTAGAGAAAGACCTCATCCCTGATGGCGGCGGCACATCGTTTCTCTTTCGCGTCAGCTCCCGCGGCGGATGGCGAACTTATACTGCGGGGTACGAAGCGCCGGAGGGCTGCATACATGTTGTGCCTATTCGGCAAACGGATCGTTGAACTGAGGCGGCAAAACGGATCGAGAGAGTCAGTGCTGCCGATGGCGTGCGAGGGGTTGCGTGGGCTGGTGACCCCAACAACCTTCTTCGCTCTACCGGTCGCGGAACCGGTCCATCAGCGGCTTCTGCTGGCCACCGTCGATCTCGATCATCGTGCCGTTGACGAAATGCGCCAGGTCGGAGGCGAGATACGTCACCAAATTCGCCACCTCCTCGCTCTCGGCGATCCGCCCCAGCGGGATGCTGCGCGGCGCCAAGGTGTCGGCCTCCTCGCGCGGGATCTTCATGTCGCGCGCCATCGCATCGACCAGCCCGGCCCAGCGCTCGGTGCGCACCGGCCCCGGATTGACCGCGACAAAG
>DATARH010000020.1:0-8494 GCA_036264235.1 Allostellaceae bacterium | reverse complement strand
CCAGATCGGCCGGCGCCGCCGCTGGCAGACCCGCAGCCGCGACCAGGTGCTGAAAGATTTGCGCGGCGGGTTGGGGATCGCCTGATGCAGGCGAATGGTGCGGCGCCAAAGGGCGGCCAAATCGACGCCGGCACTTTCGACTATATCGTCGCCGGCGCCGGCTCGGCCGGCTGCGCCGTCGCCGGTCGGCTAAGCGAGAGCGGTAAATACCGTGTCCTGCTGCTCGAAGCCGGCGGGCCCGACCGCAACCCCTGGATCCACATCCCGCTCGGCTACACCCGCACCTATACCGACCCGCGCGTCAACTGGATGTTCGAGAGCGAGCCGGAGGCGCAGCTGAACGGCCGCACCCTCTACCAACCGCGCGGCAAGGTGCTGGGCGGCACCAGCTCGATCAACGGCATGGTCTATATGCGGGGCACGCCCGCCGATTACGACGGCTGGCGGCAGCGCGGCTGCGAGGGGTGGGACTGGGATTCGGTGCTGCCCTTTTTCAAGAAGGCCGAGCACCAGGAGCGCGGCGCCGACGAGTTCCACGGCGTCGGTGGGCCGCTCAGAGTGTCGAACCCGGTGCGCTCGCCCTTGGGCGACGCGATGGTAGAGGCGGCGATCGAGGCCGGGGTTCCGGCCAATCCCGATTTCAACGGCGCCAAGCAGGAAGGCGTCGGCTATTACCAGACGACGACCAATAACCGCCGGCGCTGGAGCTCGGCCCGCGCCTATCTCGGCGAGGCGAAGCGGCGGCCGAATTTCACGGTCGCGACCAACGCGCACGCGACCCGCGTCCTGATCGAAAACGGCCGCGCCATCAAGGTCGAGTACCGCACGCCACAGGGCGTGTTCGAAGCGCGGGCGCTCGGCGAGATCATTGTCTCGGGCGGGGTCTACGGCTCGCCGCAGCTGTTGCAGCTGTCGGGAATCGGCCCGGCCGAATTGTTGCGGCAGCACGGGATCGAGGTGGTGCGCGATCTGCCGGCGGTCGGCGGCAATCTGCACGACCATTTCAACACCTATCTGGTGTGGCGCTGCTCGCAGCCGGTCACGATCAACGATCTGGCGATGAGCGCCGCGCGCAAATTACAGGCCGGGGTGCAATACGCCCTGACCCGCTCCGGCCATCTGTCGAATGCCGGCATCTATGCCGGCGCCTTCGTCAAGAGCGACCCGCGGCTCGAAACCCCCGATCTGCAGATCAACATGTTCGGCTGGAGCGCGCTCGAACGGCTGCGCACCGGCATCAAGCCGCACCCGTTCTCGGCCTTCACCCTGAGCCCGGTACACCTGCGGCCGGAGGGCCGCGGCACGGTGCGGATCAAAAGCCCGGACCCGCTGGCACCACCGGCGATCCAGTTCAATTTCCTCGCCAGCGAATACGATTTCCAGGCGCTGATCTACGGCGCCCGCCTGGCGCGCAAGATCGCGGCGCAGCCGGCGCTGCAGCCGTTTGTCGTCGAGGAGGTAATCCCCGGCCCGCAATGCGAGACCGACGAGCAGATGCGGGAGGAAATTCGGTTACGCGGCGTCTCCAATTTGCACCCGGTCGGCACCTGCCGGATGGGGCGCGGCGTCGATTGCGTCGTAGATCCACAGCTGCGGGTCTACGGGGTTGCCGGGCTGCGCATCGCCGACGCCTCGATTATGCCGCAGGTGCCGGGCGGCAACACGAACGCGCCGTCAATCATGATCGGCGAGAAATGCGCCCAGATGATCCTGGTGGACGCGCAGGGCTGTGAGCTCGGCCAGCGCGCGGCATAACCAGAGGCAGTTGACACTCAGACCGAAGCGGCTTGGCGGCAGGCCCGGTCACATCAACCGCACGCTGCCATAACCGCTCGGACAGGCCGCGGTCAAAGATCGGAGCCGGCGCGTCACCCTTATGACCGAGCGGCGTCGGCGCCGATCATCGCCAAACGCAATCTGCCCGAAATCCAGTCGATCGCCGCGACGGCGGCGAGGATCAGCAGCACGATGAACGACACCTGGTCGAAATCGTAGGTCCGGATCTGCTCCGACAATTGCAGCCCGATGCCGCCCGCGCCGACGATGCCGATGATCGTTGCCGACCGGGTATTGGACTCGACGAAGTAGAGCACCTGGCCGGCGATGATCGGCAGCACCTGGGGCATCAACCCGAAGCGGATTTGCATCCAGGCGGTGCCGCCGCTCGCCGCCACGGTCTCGCGTTCGCGCGCCCCCGCGGCCTCGATCGCTTCGGAGAACAATTTGCCGAGCGAACCCGTATCGGAAACCGCGATGGCCAAGATGCCAGCGAAGGGCCCCAGCCCGACGGCGCCGACGAACACGAGTGCCCAAATCAGCGTGTCGATACCGCGGATCGTGTCGAGAAACCGGCGCGTGACGAAGCGAAGGATCGGATGCGGCGTCGTGTTCGCCGCGGCGATGAGGCTCAACGGCACCGCCGCGACTGCGCCCGTCAGGGTGCCGAGAAACGCGATCGCCAGCGTCTCCCCCATTGCGCGCAGATACAGCGCAAGATGGCCGCCGGGCGTCGGCGGCAGCATCAGGTGGACGAACTTCACAAATTCCACGAGACCGGCGCCGAGCTGGCCGAAGGAGATGCCGAGCCACCACAGCGCGAACAGCACCGACGCCGTGAGCAGCGCCAGCCAGCCGAGCGCCGCCGTTTGCCGGCGTCGCGCGGCGCCGAGGAGCGGCTCGTAGCGGCCGAGCACCGCCGCCGGATCAGCGGAGACGATCACGCGCCTTGCTCCGCGGCGGCGAGGCGGTGCCGGATGCGCTCGGTGACGAGGTCGAGCACCGCGACGGCGACGATGATCATCAGCAGGATCGCACTGACATCGGTGTAGTAGAACTTGCGGATCGCGACGAAGAGGTCCCCGCCGATCCCGCCGGCGCCGACAAAGCCGATGATCGAACTGGCCCGGACGTTGATCTCGAACCGCAGCAACGCGTAGCTGACAAGGTTCGGCAGGATTTGCGGCAGGACGGCAAACCGCGCGACATCGGTGAAGCGGCCGCCGCTGCTGCGGACTCCATCCACCGGTTTCAAGTCGATGTTCTCGATGACTTCGGTAAACAGTTTGCCGAGCGTGCCGAAGCTGTGGATGCCGATCGCCAGCACGCCGGGCAGTGGCCCCAACCCGAAGGCGCCGACAAAGATCAGCGCAAAGACAAGATCCGGCACCGTGCGGCAGAATTCGAGGAGACGCTTGACGCACCAGCGCAGCCGCGCATCGGGCGCGAGGTTGCCGGCGGCGAGGAACGCCAGCACCGCCGCCCCCGCGGCGCCGAACAGGGTCGCGAGCCAGGCGATCAGCACCGTGTCGAACAACAGCTGGAGCCAGCCGCCGAAGTTCCAATACCAATCGGCAACGTCGCCGGTCAGGTGGTCGGCCCGCAGCCGCGGCAGGATGCGACCGAAATAGCTGGTGACCCCCGAGAGGTGACGCAGCAGGTTACCGATGTCGACCTCGCCGTAACGGCCGGCCAGCCACGTCAAGCCTAGGACCGCCGTGACGCCGAGCAGCCATTGCCGCCGACGCCGTGCTCGGTCGCGTTCATAGAAGGCGAGCAAACGGTCGATATGCTGCTGCGGCAGGGTCGGAACGCCGGCGGCCACGAGAAGCTCGGCTGCTCGACCGGCTTAGCTTCGCTTTTTTCGCATGTTGTCGACGTACTCGATCATTTCGACCGTCTCCGCATAGTCCTTGTGCGTGACCGGTACGAATTCCTTGTCCTTGCCGTCCGACAGACGGTCGAAAGCAGCCTTGTCTTTGGCCGGTGCCTCGGTGAAGGCCGTCACGATGGCCTGCTTCAGATCCGCAGGCAGATCGCTCAGCAACGCGTAGGGGGAACCGGGCAACAACCCCGATTTGAAGATGATCCGGAAATCTTCCTTCTTCGCCATCCCCTTCGCGGCCATCCGCGTGAGGTTCGAGTCGTTGTCGGCGTTCCACCAATTGGCGGCGCAATCCACAGTGCCCTTCGCTAGGGCGATAACCGCATTTTCGTGGCTACCGGTGACCACCGAATTGCCGAAGAAGGTGTCGGGATCGATGCCGACCTTATTCAGGAAGAAGCGGGGTGCGTTGTAGCCGGAGGTCGAGTTCGGGTCGACAAAGCCGATCGTCTTCCCCTTCAGGTCCTTGATATCGCGGTACGGGCTGTCGGCTTTCACATAGAGGACCGAGTAGTAGCCGATTGCACCATCGTTGTTGCGGGTGGTGACGAACGGCTCGGTCTTGACCCCGGTCAGATAAGCTTTCGAATACGAAGCCGGCCCGTAGAAGGCGATCTGGATGTTGCCGGCGCGCTGGCCTTCGATCACCGCGGCGTAGTCGTTGGCGATGCGCAATTTCACCGGCACGCCGAGCGATTTCGACAGGTATTCGACAAACGGGGCATAGCGGTCGTTGACGCCCGAGGCGTTTTCGGCCGGGACGACCGCGAGGGTCAGCTCGGGATACTGACTTTTCCAATCGGCCGCCCAGGCCGGCCCGGCGGCGACGGGCACGGCGCCCAGGGCGAGCAGCAGCTCACGGCGATTCAGCATCTTCCCTCTCCTTCTGTTGATCGGATGGATGCGGCGACGACGGGACGGAGCGCGACCCTCACGCCGTGGCGTGGCTTACCGCGGCGCCCGGAATGCGCTCCGGCGCCGCCGGGTCTCGCTCCCCCGAAGCCTCCGCCAGTCCGTAAAGGTCGCGGGCCGCAGCATCGGTCAGCGCCGCCGCGGCGCCGTCGAAGACGATCCGGCCCGCCGCCATGCCGACCAGCCGGTCGCAATAACCCCGCGCAATCTCCAGCGAGTGCAGGTTGCACAAGACGGTGATGCCGAAATGCCGGTTAACCCGCTGCAGCGTGTCCATGACCACACGGGTGTTGTGCGGGTCGAGCGAGGCGATCGGCTCATCGGCGAGGATCAGCTCGGGTTCCTGCACCAATGCGCGGGCGATCGCGACCCGTTGCTGCTGGCCGCCGGAGAGGCTGTCGGCACGCTGCGCCGCCAGCCCCGCGATCTCGAACTGCTCGAGCGCGGCGAGCGCGATTGCCTTGTCCTTATCCGGCCAGAGGCTCAGCAACGAACGCCAGGACGGAACCTCCGCAAGGCGCCCCATCAAGACATTGGTCATGACGTCGAGCCGGCCGATCAGATTGAATTGCTGGAACACCATGGCCGCGCGAGCCCGCCACTCGCGCAGCGGGCGCCCACGCAGCGCCGTGACGTCGACGCCGCCGAACAGCACGCGGCCGGCGCTGGGCTCGACAAGACGGTTGATCAGACGCAGCAGCGTCGATTTGCCGGCACCCGACCGGCCGACGATCCCGACAAAGCTGCCCGGCTCGATCCGCAACGACACGCCGTCCACGGCGGGTTTATTGCCGAAGCAACGGGACAGGCCGTCGATTTCCAGCATCGGGGAACTCTGGTCCGATTTGCTCAGGTGTGCGGTCTGCAAAGCCCGGCGGCGGGCGCCGGCGTCGCGTTTTGGGGCGAACTGAGACTCCGGCCAGGCTTCTCGGCGGGTTGGTAGCAGCCGAACCGCGACTCGTTGATTACGGGTTTGTGACCTATTTTTGACATTCCCGCGGCGAGCCCCAGCCGCTTCGATCCGCGAGACTTGCTTCCAGATAGCGCCTGAAATGGCCGAGATCCGGCGTCGCTTTGCCCGGCACCTTGGCGGCCTCGTCCCAACGGCGCAGGCGGACCGCCTCCCGCGCATAGGGAAGACAAATAAAACCTGCGGCCATCTCGCACGTGAAGGGACCGCCCTGCAACTCCAGGCTGCGGACCGAGGCGAAAGACAGCGAACCGAAATATCCCGGTTCGGTTGCAGTTAGATAGCGTTTGGCATTGACGTGCAGGCGAACCGGCTCGGTTACCGCCTCATCGAACCAGCGCGCCAGCCACTGCCGACCGATTAGTTCGTGCCGGTCGTCGATGCCGTGGGCGGGCGGAGTTTCGCCCAGATCGTGGACCAGATGCCCGATGTCATGCAGCAAAGCCGCTGCGATAAGGCTTTCCGAGGGACCCTCGGCTTCCGCCAGCTCGGCGCATTGCAGGGCGTGTTCGAGCTGCCGAACCTTCTCCGCGCCATAATTGTCGCCGCCGTGCCGTTCAAATCGCTCGAAGATCAGGTCAACGGGTGTCATCCGAATCCTCGAAATCAACGTAGCGGCACCGAAAGGTAGCAGCCGAATTCCTTGGCGAAATCGACCGACACGCGGGCGTGAACGCGGCCCTGGCGGTCGAGCAGTTCGGCATGGTCGGCGAGCGGCACGACGGCGCCGTGCCAGACATTCGGGTGGATATAGAGCCCCTTGCTGCCGTCGCACCGAAAGGCGACGAAATCCTCCGGCTTCACATCGTCGCCGGGCAAGGCGAGCGGCACGATGAACTGTTCGGCGTGCAGCGGATAAAACAGCTGGCCGCCATCCGGGTGATAATTGGCGCGCCAGACCAGGGCCTCTTTGCGCGGCTTCGCCGGGCCAACCGTCGCCGCCTCTTCCGGCCAGGTGCTCCAGGCCAACAGATAACTGTCGCCGACCGCGTTGTTGCGCGCGTAGAGCGTCTCGCCTTCCCACGAGAATTCGAAAGTCCCCTCGGTCACGCCGCCCTGGTCGCCCGAATTTGCATCGACCGGACGCCAGCCCTGCGCCGGCCACCGGACGATCTCGACCAGGAAACCATGCGGGTCCTCGACAATGTGCCCGTAGCCGGCAAGCGTCGCCTCGGTCGCGTCGACGAGCCGGACCCGGTGCACGCGCCGTACCCCGGTCGTCGGCGCATAGGCGATGTGTTCGCCGTCGAAATGGTCGATCACGCGAGCTCCCTTAAGCCGAACCGGAGCGGTGGCACCCACCTTCGGCTCGGTGCGCTTAAACACCTGGCCGATGAAGCGCATGTGATCGTTTAATGATGCTTTTGTGACGTGGCCGAACGCGCAGCCATGTGAAAAAAGCGAACGCCGTTTGGGCGAATCGGCTTTACACTGCCGCAAACGTCGCAGTGGAGGACGCCATGCGGTACCGCCGGATTTCGGCCGATTGCCATCTCGATCTGCCATGGCTGCCGCCCGAATTGTTCGTCGAGAACGCCTCGCGCGAACTCAGGGACCGCATGCCCTACGTCGAGGATGGGCCGGACGGTCCGAAATGGACCACCAAGAAGGGCGTTCCTATGGGCATTCCGGGCGCGGTCGGCTCGGTCGGGGCGCCGTTCGTCCCGGGCCAGAACTATCGCGTCGACAAGATGGCCGAGACCGGCCTCTACGAAGCCGGGAAACGCGGCGAGCGCCGCCCAGGCGACCCGCATCTGCGGATCAAGGAAATGGAAAAGGACGGCGTCGACGCCGAGATCATCTTCGGCATCCTCGGCGTCGTCTCGCGGCTCGAGGACCATGAAGCCGCCAGCGAGTGCCTGCGCATCTACAACGATTTCCTGAAGGAGTTCTGCAGCCACTACCCCGATCGCCAGATCGGCCTCGCCTGTCTGCCGTACGGCGACATCGAGGCGGCGGCGCAGGAGGTGTACCGGGTCGCCAAGCTCGGCCTCAAAGGGCTCGAACTGTCGTGCTCCTGGGACATGGAGCCGATGTGGCATCCGATGTGGGAGCCATTGTGGAAGGCGGTCAACGATGTGCAGCTCCCGCTGCACTTCCACACCTTCCCGGCGGTGCCGCAGAAGGTACGGATGCAGCAGCAGGGGCAGGTCCGCCGGATGGCGCAGTTCACCAGCGTCGCCGGCTTCCAGATGAATCTGATCAACATCATCGCCGCGATCATCGGCGCCGGTGTGTTGGAGCGGTACCCGAACATGCGGGTCGGCTTCGGCGAAAGCGGCATTGGCTGGCTGCCCTATGCGCTCGACCGGATGGATTTCGAGTTTGAGGACCGCTTCCGCGACCTGATGAAGTTGAAGCCGAGCGAATACTGGCGGCGGCAATGCCGCGCGACATTCCAGTTCGACCGGATCGGTGCCAAGCTGATCGAGGATATCGGCGTCGAGACCTTGATGTGGGGCTCGGACTATCCGCACCCCGACGGCGTCTGGCCGGAATCGACGAAATACATCGAGGAGCAGTTCGCCGGTCTGCCGGCAGAGGCGGTGCACAAGATCACCTGCGAGAACGCCGCCAAATTTTACGGGCTGGTAAACTGACGGAATAGCCACCTTCTCCCGCAGTGCGGGAGAGGCGCTTAAGGGAGCGAACGATGACCTATGATTTGCTGATCAAGAACGGCCGTGTTGTCGACGGCTCGGGCGGACCCTCCTATCGCGGCGATGTGGCGGTGAAGGACGGCAAGATCGTCGAGATCGGCAAATTGTCGGGCCCGGCCGGGCGCACGGTCGATGCCGGCGGGATGGTCGTGGCGCCGGGCTTTATCGACAACCATTGCCATTACGACGCGCAGGTCACCTGGGACCCGCTGTGCTCCTACTCCTGCGACCACGGCGCGACGAGCGTGATCTTCGGCAATTGTTCCCTGTCATTGGCGCCGGTGCACAAAG
>DATARH010000013.1:0-25808 GCA_036264235.1 Allostellaceae bacterium | reverse complement strand
GTCTTCGGTCCACAGCCGCTTCATCAATTCCAGCGACTCGAGCATGCGCGACACCCGATCGGCTACTCGCACGCCGAACGCCTCAAATTCCTGCTCGCGATAGCCGAGCCCGACGCCGAAGACGACCCGGCCTTCCGACATGATGTCGAGGCTGGCGATCTCCTCGGCGAGCTGCACCGGGTTCAATAGCGGCAGCAGGATCACCGACAGGCACAATTCCATGGAGCCGGAATCGGCGGCCAGCCGGGTCAACAGCGGCAGGCTCTGCAGCGACTGGTACGGCGGCGACAGGTAATGATGCCCGGCGGCGATCGCGTCGAACCCTGCGTCGCGCGCCGCGATTGTCTGCTCGACGCATTGCCGAAAGCGGAGCACCGGGTCTTCCGAGCGCGGCTGCTGCGCGCTGATGAACAGGCCAAATTTCACGCGGGGTGCCCTGCCTCTGTGATTGCCGGAGGCTTACGGGAAAAGCGCGGTGCCGTCCACCGCGCCGGAGCAAAAGATCATGTTTTGTTCCGACCAGAGCCGTGCGATGATCCGGTCGAGTGCCCATGTATCCCCCGTCCATGATCCTCTCATCCCTGTTCCATCCGGCGGTCGCCGCCTGGTTCGATGCGAGCTTTGCTGCGCCGACCGCGGCGCAGGTCGAGGCTTGGCCCGCGATCCAGGCCGGCCGCAACGTGCTGATCGCGGCGCCGACCGGCTCGGGCAAGACGCTTGCCGCGTTTCTCGCCGCAATCGACGGGTTGGTGCGGCAGGGTCTCGATGAGGGACTGAGCGACCAGACGCAGGTCGTTTACGTCTCGCCGCTGAAGGCACTGTCGAACGACATCAATCGCAACCTCGAAGCGCCGCTCGCCGGCATCGGCGAGGCGCTGAAGACGCTAGGGCTGCCGGAGGTCAAAATCCGCACCTGGGTGCGCCACGGCGACACCGCGCCGGGCGAGCGCCAGCGAATGGCGAAGAAGCCGCCGCACATTTTGGTCACCACGCCGGAGTCGCTCTACATCCTGCTCGGCTCCGACTCCGGCCGGGCAATGCTGAAGACCGTGAAGAGCGTCATCGTCGACGAAATTCACGCGGTCGCGCCGAACAAACGCGGTGCACATTTGGCGCTGTCATTGGAGCGCCTGCAGCACCTTTGCGGCGGCCAATTGCAGCGGATCGGTCTGTCGGCGACGCAGAAGCCGATCGAAGCGGTCGCCCGCTTTCTGGTCGGCGCCGGACCGGAAGGCGGGCCCGCGCCGCACTGCACGATCATCGACACCGGCCATCGCCGCGATCGCGACCTTGCGATCGAGCTGCCGTCATCGCCGCTCGAAGCCGTGATGTCGGGCGATGTCTGGGGAGAGATCTACGATCGTCTGGCGCTGCTGATCGCGGCGCACCGCACGACGCTGATCTTCGTCAACACGCGCCGCATGGCCGAGCGCGCGACGCGACAATTGTCAGAACGGCTCGGGACGGAGGTGGTGGCGGCGCATCACGGCAGCCTCGCGAAGGAACAACGCTTCGATGCCGAGCAGCGGCTGAAATCGGGCTCGCTGCGGGCGATGATCGCGACCGCGTCGCTCGAGCTCGGCATCGATATCGGCGAGGTCGATCTGGTCTGCCAACTGGGCTCGCCGCGCGCGATCGCAACGTTTCTGCAACGCGTCGGGAGGTCCGGGCACGCGGTCGCGGGCACGCCGAAGGGCCGACTGTTTCCACTGTCGCGAGACGAACTCGTCGAAAGCGCCGCGCTGCTCGACAGCATCCGCCGCGGCGAACTCGACCAACTCGAACTTCCCGAACGGCCACTCGACGTGTTGGCGCAGCAGGTCGTCGCCGAAAGCGCGGCGCAGGAATGGCGCGAGGACAATCTCTTCACGCTAATGCGCCGCGCCTGGCCGTACCGCGAGCTGCCGCGCGCCGATTTCGCTGCGATCGTCGAAATGCTCGGCGAAGGGTTCAGCACCCGGCGCGGCCGGCGCGGCGCGCTGATTCACCACGACGCTGTGAACGGCATGATCCGCGGCCGCCGCGGCGCTCGCATCACCGCGCTGACCTCGGGCGGCACGATCCCCGACAACGCCGATTATCAGGTGCTGCTGGAGCCGGAGAACCAGATCATCGGCACCGTCAACGAGGATTTCGCGGTCGAGAGCCTTGCCGGCGACGTGTTCCAGCTCGGCAACACCGCGTACCGCATCCTGCGCGTCGAGCGCGGCACAGTGCGGGTTGAGGACGCCGCCGGCATGCAGCCGAGCGTGCCGTTCTGGCTCGGCGAGGCGCCGGGCCGCAGCGATGAGCTTTCGGCGTCGGTGTCACGGCTGCGCGAGGAAGTCGGTGACCGTCTGTCAGCAGGGCAGGAACAGGCCGTGCGCTGGCTCAACGACGAGATCGGCATTGGCGAGGCAGCGGCGCGACAGGTCGTGGAATATCTGGCCGCAGCACAGGCCGCACTCGGCGAATTGCCGACACAGGAGGCGCTCGTTTTCGAGCGTTTCTTCGACGAGGTCGGCGGCATCCAGCTGGTGATCCATTCGCCGTTCGGCAGCCGGCTCAATCGCGCCTGGGGACTGGCGCTACGTAAGCGCTTCTGCCGCAAGTTCAATTTCGAGATCCAGGCGGCCGCCACCGAGGACAACATCGTGCTGTCGCTGACGACCGCGCACAGCTTCGACCTGCCGGAGGTCGCGCGGTACCTGCATTCGGCGAGCGTACGCGAAGTGCTGGTCCAAGCGCTGCTCGATGCGCCGATGTTCATGACCCGCTGGCGCTGGGTCGCCGGTGTCGCGCTGGCCCTGCCCCGCTTCCGCGGCGGCAAGAAGGTGCCGCCGCAGCTCGCCCGAATGGACGCCGAGGATCTGCTGGCGGCGATCTTCCCGGACCAGGTTGCCTGCGCCGAGAATGTGCCCGGCGAGCGCGAAATCCCCGACCACGTGCTGGTGCGGCAGACGATCACCGATTGCCTCGACGAGGCGATGGACATTCGCGGGCTGGAACGGCTGCTGCGCCGGATCGAGGCCGGCGATGTGCGGATCGTCGCGCGCGACCTGACCGAACCGTCACCGTTGGCACTCGAAGTGCTGTCGGCGCGGCCCTATGCCTATCTCGACGACGCACCGCTCGAAGAGCGCCGCACCCAGGCGGTGATGGGCCGGCGATGGCTGGCGCCCGAGGAGGCGGCCGATCTCGGCCGGCTCGACCCAGAGGCAATCGAACGGGTGCGGGCCGAGGCATGGCCGGAGCCCGCCAATGCCGACGAATTACACGACGCTATGGCTTGGCTCGGCTTCATCAGCAGCGCCGAGGTGGAGGTTGGGCCTGGTTGGGGCGGCTGGCTCGATGAACTTGCGCGCGACCGCCGCGTCGCGCGCTTGCAGCTCGCGCGCACAGCAATTTGGGTTACTGCAGAGCGGCTGCCGCAGTTCCGAGCATTGTGGCCCGATGCGGTACTCGATCCGCCGATCACCGCGCCAGCGGCGTATGGCACCCGCGAGTGGAGACCGGAAGAGGCGCTGACTGAGATCGTGCGCGGCCGCCTCGAAGGACTTGGGCCGGTGACACAGGACGCGCTCGCTGCGCCGCTTGCTCTCGCTGGCGACGAGATCGGCGGTGCACTCGCCGCGCTGCAGGGCGAAGGCTTTGCGATGCGCGGGCAATTCACCCCGGGCACCGAAGCAGAGGAATGGTGCGAGCGGCGGCTACTGGCGCGCATCCACCGCTATACGGTCAAGCGGCTGCGCGCCGAAATCGAGCCGGTGGCGCCGCGCGACTTTCTGCGCTTCCTGTTCGACTGGCAGCGCGTCACCGCGGAATCCCGGATGGAAGGGCCAGACGCGGTCGCGGCGATCGCCGGCCAGCTCGAAGGCTTCGAAGCGCCGGCCGGTGCCTGGGAGACCGAGATCCTGCCGGCCCGCATCGCCGAATACGAGCCGGCCTGGCTCGACGACCACTGCCTCGCCGGCCGCATCGCCTGGGCGCGGTTGCGGCCGCGCAACCCGGCGCTTGGCAGCGACCGGGCAAGCGGGCCGGTGCGGACGACGCCGATTACTCTGCTGGCACGCCGCAACGCCGCCTTCTGGGCCTCGCTGTCGCCGCTGCCCGATGCGGTACAAGCGAGCCCGCGGGCGCAGAAAATCGTCGACTACATCCGCGAATACGGCGCTTCGTTTTTCGACGAGTTGGTCGCCGGCACCGGTCTACTGGCGCCGCAAGTCGAAGAGGGTCTGGCCGAGCTGGTCGCGCTCGGCGTCGTCAATTCCGACAGCTTTGGCGGCTTGCGCGCGCTGCTCGTGCCGGCTGATCGACGCAAACCCGCCGGCGGTGCGCCGCGCCGCCGCCGCACCGTGATGTTCGGCATGGAGGACGCCGGCCGCTGGGCCCTCGCCCGGCGCTCGCGCCCAGCGCAACCCGGTCCCGAACTCGGGGCCGAGGCGGTCGAGCACCTGGCGCGCACCTTGCTGCGCCGCTACGGCGTCGTGTTCTGGCGCCTGCTCGACCGCGAGGCGGCATGGCTGCCACCGTGGCGCGACCTGCTGCGCGTCTACCGCCGCCTCGAAGCGCGCGGCGACATTCGCGGCGGCCGCTTTGTCGCCGGGTTTGCCGGCGAGCAGTTTGCGTTGCCGGACGCGGTCGGCCGCTTGCGCGAAATCCGCCGCAAGGCTGCCTCCGGCGAGTGGGTGTCGCTGTCCGGCGCCGACCCGCTGAACCTCGCCGGTATCCTCACGCCGGGGCAGCGGCTGGCGGCGCTGACCGGCAATCGAATCCTATACCGCGACGGCATTCCGGTCGCGATCTTTGCCGGCGGCGAAGCACAGTTTCTCGAAACGGTCGATGCAATGGAGGAATGGCAGGCGCGGAAGGCGCTGCTGCGCGGCGCGGTGCCGCCGTCGCTAGTGCATTTGCGCTGACGTCATCACCGCTCCCCCGTCGGTGGGGCTGCTCTGCTATGCTGAGCCGCGGCTAAGGCGAAGAGGCGCCGATGATCAAGAGCATTCTCGTTCCGGCGAGCGGCACCAGCGCCGATCACGGCACCTTCGCCGCGGCCCTGAAAACCGCGCGACAATTCGATGCCCATCTCGACGTGCTGCATGTCCGTCTCGATCCGGTCGAGGCGGCCGTTGCAATGAGCGCGGATTCCGCGACCGGCAACACGCTGATGAGCGGCATGATCGAGCGGATGGAGAGCGACGCCACCAACCGCGCTGCGCAGGCGCGCAAAAATTTCGATGGGTTCTGCACGCGCGAGAAGGTGACGCTCGCGAGCGCGCCTGGTCGCGGCAACAAGAAAGGCGTCACGGCCGAATGGCATGTCGAGACCGGGCAAGAGCCGCGCTGGTTTGTGACATACGGCCGGACCACCGATCTGATCGTGGCGCCGCGAGCGACGGCGGACGACCCATCGCCGCGCTCTTTGCTCGAGGCGGTCTTGCTGGACAGCGGCCGGCCGGTGCTAATCCCGTCGGCGAAGGCATCTCCTGCGGGCCGAGCCGAGACCGTCGCGATCGGCTGGAAGCCGGAGCCACAATGCGCCCGCGCCGTAGCGGCCGCGATGCCGCTCATCAGCCAGGCCAAGAACGTCGTGGTGCTGTGTGTCGAAGAAAACGATAACCACGATGACGAGGCGGATCGCCTGATCCGCAACTTCGCCTGGCACGGAATCTCCGCCACCATCAAACGACCGAAACCGGGTGCCGCCGGCGCGGCCGCCACGCTGCTGGCGGCCGCCGCGAAGGCGGCCGGGCTGCTGGTCATGGGCGGGTACGGCCATACCCGCTTGCGCGAATGGGTGTTTGGCGGCTTCACGCAGCGCGCCCTCGCCGACGCGCCGCTGCCGATTCTGATGGTTCACTAACGCCAGCAGTCGATTCCGGACACGCGGGGAGCCAGCCCGCCTGCTCTCGGCTATGCTGCAGCGATGATCGCACCGCGCCTGTCCGGTTTCCTGTTTGCACTGTCGCTTGTCGCCGCACCCGCGGTCGCGGAGGAGCCTGAGCGGGCTGTCGAAGCCCGGCACGGCATGGTGGTCTCGGCCCAGCACGAGGCGAGCGATGCCGGCCTGGCGATCCTGCAGGCCGGCGGCAACGCGATCGATGCCGCGGTCGCGGTCGGCTACGGCCTCGCAGTGGTCGACCCGTGCTGCGGCAATATCGGCGGCGGCGGGTTCATGCTGATCCGCCGCGCCGATGGGCACGCAGTCGTGCTCGATTTCCGCGAAACCGCGCCGCAAGACGCGCGCCGCGATCTCTATTTAGACGCGACCGGCAAGCCGGATCGTGAGCGCAGCCTCTACGGCTATATCGCGGCCGGGGTGCCCGGCACTGTCATGGGCCTCGACAGGGCACTCACCGAATACGGCAAGCTTAGCCGGGCCAAGGTCATGGCGCCGGCGATTGCGCTGGCGCGCGACGGCTTTGTGCTCGGCGAGTCCGACGCCGCGATCATCGCTGGTAAGGCGCCTCGCCTCGCGGCTGATCCGGAGGCCGCCAAGGTGTTTCTGCGCCCCGACGGGAACACGTTGCAGGCCGGCGACCGCCTCATGCAAGCCGATCTGGCGCACACCCTGAGCCAAATCGCAGAACAGGGACCGGATGCGTTCTACCGTGGCTCAATCGCCGCCGCCGTGACCACCGCTTCATCGGCCAATGGCGGCATTTTCAGCGCCGCCGATTTCGCCTCCTACACCATCGCGGAGAGGGCGCCGATCGCTTGTGACTATCGCGGTTATCGGATCGTGTCGGCGCCGCCGCCGAGTTCCGGCGGTACCATCTTGTGCGAAATGCTGAACATCATCTCCGGTTGGGACCTCGCGGCACTGCCACCGCGCTCGGCGCGCGAGGTACATCTGATGGCCGAAGCGATGCGTCGCGCGTACCGCGACCGCAACTCGGATCTCGGCGATCCTTCCTACGTAAGCAACCCCCTGGACCGGCTATTGTCGTCCGCCTACGCCACCTCTCTGCGGGCCTCGATTGATCCCGAAAGGGCGACCCCCTCTTCGGCACTCGCCGGTGGTGTCGCCGCCCGTGAAAAGCCGGAGACGACGCATTATTCGGTTCTAGACGCTGAGGGCAACGCGGTCGCGGTCACCTACACCCTGAATGGCAATTTCGGCGCCGTAGTGATGCCGCCGGGCACGGGGTTCCTTCTCAACAACGAGATGGACGATTTCACCAGCGCGCCGGGTACACCGAACTTGTTCGGCCTCGTGCAAGGCGAAGCCAATGCGATTCAGCCGGGCAAGCGTCCGCTGTCCTCTATGTCGCCGACGATCGTCGAGAAAGATGGCCGGCCGGTACTGGTGCTCGGCAGTCCGGGGGGCCCACGTATCACGACCGCGGTGCTGGAGACTTTGGTCGGGATTATCGATCATCGAATGCTGCCGGCCGATGCTGTCGTGGCACGGCGCTTTCACCACCAGTGGCTGCCGGACTCACTTTACTACGAGCGCGGCGGCCTCGACCGGGAGACGGTCGCCGCGCTGACCGGTATGGGCCACCATTTGACGGAACAGCCGCCGTGGGGCGCGGTCGAATTGATCGCGATCGACGGTGACGGCCGTCTTAGCGGCGTCAATGACCCGCGCCGGCCGGCAGGCGCCGCGAAAGGATACTGACGATGCGCTATGCACCGCTGACGGAACGGGTCGCCGGCCGCGGCGCCGAGGCCTGGGCGATCCATATCGAGGCGCGGCGCCGGGCCGAAGCCGGCGAGGACGTGATCTTTCTGACGGTGGGCGACCCCGACCAGCACCCGCCGACACCATCATCGACGCGACCGTAGCCGCCTTGCGCGGCGGTCGTACCGGCTATTCGGGCATCAATGGGTTTCCGGCGGTGCGCGAGGCGATCGCCTCGCGTGTCGCCCGCCGCAGCGGCCGCGCCTGCAGTGCCGACAATGTCTCGATCGTCCCCGGCGCTCAGGGCGGGCTCTACTGCACATTCCAATGCCTGGTCGGTCCCGGTGACGAGGTCATCGTGCCGGAACCGATCTACGCCACCTACGCGGCGGTGCTCGGTGCCGCCGGCGCGACGATGGTGACAGTGCCGCTGCGCCCGGAGAGCGGCTTTCACCCGGATCTCGCGGCGATCGCCAGTGCAGTGACGCCACGCACCCGCGCGATCTGGGTCAACACGCCGCACAACCCGACCGGCGCGGTGATGACGGCGGAGGAAATGGCAGCAGTCGCGGCGTTGTGCCGGCGGCACGATCTGTGGCTGGTTTCGGACGAGGTGTACGAAGATCTCGCCTTCGCCCGGCCACATACCGGCGCGTGGTCACTGCCCGACATGGCCGACCGTACGGTGGTGATCTCGAGTCTATCGAAATCGCATGCGCTGCCGGCCTTCCGTCTCGGCTGGGTGGTCGGCCCGCCGGCGCTGATCGGTCACTTGTTCAATCTGCTCTTATGCATGACCTATGGCAGCCCGGCGTTTATCCAGGACGGCGCGCTCGCAGCGTTGCGCCAGGAATTGTCGGAAGTCGCAGCGCTGCGCGAGGATTATCGCCAGCGCGCGGCGATGCTTGCCGGAATGTTGGCGGAGGCGCCGCGTTGTCGGCCGATTCCACCCGAAGGCGGCATGTTCGTGTTGTTGGATGTCCGTCCCACCGCTCTCGGCAGCGCCGAATTCGCAATGAGGCTGCTCGAACGCGAACAAGTCGCAGTGCTGCCCTGCGACGGCTTCGGGCCGAGCGCCGCCGGTCACCTACGCATTGCACTGAGCGCCCCGGAGGATCGGCTCGCCGAAGCCGGCAACCGCATCCTCCGGTTTGCCCACGGGCTGAATCAATAGCCCAAGCTGTTCGGCGGTACCTGGCTCTTCATGAATGACATCGAGCGATGCGCGGTACCGTCGGCGAATTGGCCGCTCAACTGATTACCGCTCTGGTTCAGCTTATAGGTGACGCCGTTGTTGAAGGTGATCTCGATCTGGCTGTTTCGGTAGACGGCGTGAGCGTCGCGCCCGAAGACCTTTTGCCAATTCTCGTAGGCCGGGTCCTCGCCGTTCTGCAGCTTCGACATCATTCCTGCCATCATACCCGACAGATTGCCGGCGGTATCCATGCCGGTGATGTTGAGGACCAGCGGGTTCGGATAGAAATCCTGGGAGGTGTAGCGACCGACCAGCCCCTGCGCCGCCGGTGTCGTCGCGCCATAGCTGGCATAGGGGGTGGTCGAGCCATAGCTTGCATATGATTGTTGCGACCATTGGTGATGGTGGTTCTTTTTCTTAGCCAGTGCCGGGCTGGCGGCAGTGAGCAGGCACAGCGCCGCGATTGCGGCGGAAGCGATCAGCGGTTTCGACATCTGGGGCACCTCCAAGTTGAACTCGGCGCGAATTCTCGCTCGCGGCGTTGGCGACTTGGCATTGCTTTGCCGAGCCTGCCGAGTTCAACAGCAGAGTGCCCTTCAACGTTCATTCAAATGAGCTTTATTACGCGGGGGTTTCGACGAGGACATTGACCTTCCGCGCGGCGGCGACCAGCTCGCGCCACGTTTCGTCGTCGATCGGAACGCCCTCGGCGATACGCTTGGCGCGTGATAGGCGCTCGGGATCGCCGGGGATCAGCACCGGTTTGGCGGGGTTTCGCGGCGGCGACGCGGTGACGTAGTCGGTCATCGCCCGGATTTCCTCAACCAGCCAAGTACGGTCGGTGATCCGGCCGGGATCGAGCGCAATCAGCAGCATGCCGTTGGTGACGCTCTCGGCATCCTGCCGCTCCGGCCGCATCGTGCCGCTGCCGGTGACCGCGCCGGCCAGCATCTCGCAGATCAAAGCAAGCGCGTAACCCTTGTGTTCGGCAAAGGTCAGAAGTGCGCCGCGCGGGCGGCGATACATCACATCGGGGTCGGTGGTCGGCTGGCCGTCGGGGCCGAGCAAAGTGTCGGCAGCGATCTGCTCCCCATTGTTGCGGGCGACGCGGACCTTGCCCATCGCGATCTGGCTGGTCGCCATGTCGGCAATGATCGGGCGCTCGGGGCTCGGGCCAGGCAGCGCGATCGTCACTGGGTTGGTGCCGAAGCGCGCGTCGCCGCCACGCCAAGGCGCGACCGCCGGCCGCTGATCGGTGATATTGACGAACGAGATCGACACCAGGCCCTCGGTCGCGCACATCTCGCCATAGGTGCCGACGCGGCCGATATGGTGGGCGTTGCGCAGGGCGACGACTGCGATCCCGTTCTCCTTCGCTCGGGCGATGCCGAGTCTTGTCGCCTCGCGCGCCACGATCTGGCCGTAACCGCGCGCCCCGTCGTAGACGATGAAGGCGCCGCTGTCGCTGACGACACGGCCGTTCTCGTTGGCGACGGCCTTGCCGCTTCCCAGATTGCGCAAGTAATTGGCGATCAGGCCGACACCGTGGCTGTCATGGCCCCGCAGATTGGCTTCGACCAGATGGTCGGCGATGATCCCGGCCTCGTCTTCGCTGCTGCCGGCCGCGGTGAAGATGCGCCGCACCGTATGATTCAGCTTGGTGTGCTCGACCAGAATCATCTCGGTTCTCCGTTGTTTTTCTGGCTGGCCGCGATCCGCGCCGGATGCGCCGGATAGACGCCGAGGATCTTGACCTCGGTCGAGAAGAACGCGAGCTCCTCGAGCGCCAGTTTGAGCGAACGGTTGTCGGGATGCGCCTCGACATCGGCATAGAACTGCGTCGCCGCGAAACGGCCGCCGACCATGTAGCTTTCGAGCTTGGTCATGTTGATGCCGTTGGTGGCGAAGCCGCCGAGCGCCTTGTAGAGCGCCGCGGGCACGTTGCGGACGTTGAACACAAAGGTGGTGACGGTCGAGCCGCCAGGCCCTGACCATTTCGGTTCCTTGGACATGATCAGGAACCGCGTCGTGTTGTGCTCGGCGTCTTCGATGTTCTGCGCCAGCGACACCAACCGATAGACCTGCCCCGCGAGTTCCGAGGCGATCGCGGCCACCGTCGTGTCGCCGCGTTCGGCGACCTCGGCGGCGGAGCCCGCGGTATCGGCGGCGACAATCGGGGTGTAGCCCTTGGCGCGGATGAAGTTGCGGCACTGGCCGAGCGCATGGACATGGCTGCGCACGGTGCGGATCGTCATCAGCGTCGCGCCGGGCGGCGCGAGCAGGTGATGCTCCACGCGCTCGAAATGCTCGCCGATGATGAAGAGGCCGGAATCCGGCATCAGGTGATGAATGTCGGCGACCCGGCCGGCCACCGAATTTTCGATCGGCATCATCGCGAGGAGGGCGCGTCCCTCGCGAACCGCGGCAAAGGCGTCTTCGAACGCGGAGCAGGGCAGGCTCGTCATGTCCGGAAACACGTGCCGGCACGCCAGGTCGGAATAGGCGCCGGGGGCGCCCTGGAAGGCGATCGTCCGGGCCGGCTCGGTGCGCTCTGCCAAAATCAGGATCCCATCAGCTGTCGGGCGCGGGCGAGGTCGTCGGGCGTGTCGACCTGCACACCGAGCCGCGACGGATCGATCAGGCTGACAGAGATCCGCATGCCGGCTTCGAGGGCACGCAGCTGCTCGAGGTACTCGCGCTGTTCTAGGACGCCGCGCGGCAAGGCGACAAAGCGGTCGAGGGCGGTGCGGCGATAGGCGTAGAGTTCGATATGCTCGTAATGCGGGCCATCGCCCCAGGGCACCGGCGCCTTGCTGAAATAGAGGGCGCGCGTCGGCCGGCCGGGATCGGCGAAGCCGGCGGCAACCTTGTTGACGCTGGTCGCGTGCAACGACGCCTCGTCGGTGATCTCGGCAGCCAGGGTGGCGATGTCGGTCTCCGGGTCGGCGAGCGCGGCGAGCGCGACACCGATGGCGGCGGGATCGAGCATCGGCACATCGCCCTGCACATTGATCACCGCGTCGTGGGCGCGGCCCGGGTCAAGCGCGGAGATTGCGGCATGGATGCGGTCGGACCCGGTCGGCAGGCCGGGATCGGTCAGCACGGCGCGTCCGCCGGCGCGCTCGACCGTCTCGGCGATTGCCGCGTCACCGCAGGCGACGACGACCGGTCCGATCTTGGCCGCCATCGCGCGCCGCCAGACATGAACGATCATCGGGGTTCCGGCGATTTCGGCGAGGGGCTTGTTCGGAAGCCGGGTCGCGGCCAGCCGCGCCGGGATCAGCACGATCGGATTGGTCGGTGCAGCGCTGCTCACAACAGGCGGTGGCGGTTACGCGGGGAGCGACAACATGCCCGGTTCGTGCGTTTACCGAAAGCCGCATAATTCGATTGAGTTCATGCGCGGAATCCGATTTTCTCCCGACCCGCGCTGATCGTGCTGGTTGAGGAAATCGAAAGGGCGCTGATGTCGTCTTTCGAGTGGAACAAGATCATTGCCTCGGTTCTGACCGCCATGATCGTGGCGATGGTTACCGGGATCGTAGCCAGCGCGGTCGTGCGCCCGAAACACATCGAAAAGCCGGCTTATCTGCCACCCGGAGCGGAGGCGGGGCCGGAAACCGCCAGCGCTCCGGCAGGCGGCGCAGCGCAACCGGCCGCGGCCGGACCGGAGCCGATCGGGCCGGCGATGACGAAGGCCGATCCGAAGCACGGCGAGCAGGTCGCTAAGGTCTGCACCCAGTGCCACAGCTTTGATAAAGGCGGTCCCAACAAAATCGGCCCTAATCTCTACGGCGTTATGGAGGAGAACATTGCCGCCGTGCCGGGCTATCAATTCTCGCAGGCGCTGGCCGTGCATAAGGGCGAGAAGTGGGACCCCGACAAGCTGAACGTATGGCTGTACAAGCCGCAGGAGTTCGCCAAGGGCACCAAGATGAGCTTTCCCGGCCTGCCGAAGCTCCAGGACCGGGCCGACGTGGTCGCCTATCTCGAATCGTTGAAATAGGAGAATCGGCCGCGCCCGCCGCAGCCGCCGGACCGCCGCTGGACGCCGAGCTGGCGTTAGCCGTCGAGCTTGCCGATGCCGCCGGCGAGGCGATCCGTCCGTATTTCCGGCAGCCCATGCGGGTCGATGACAAGCCGGACCTGTCGCCGGTCACCGCCGCCGACCGTGCCGCCGAGGCGGCGATGCGGCGGCTGATCGCGGCCCGCTTTCCCGAGCACGGCATCATCGGCGAGGAGTACGGGCGTGAGCGCGACGATGCCGAATTCGTCTGGGTGCTCGACCCGATCGACGGCACAAAATCCTTCATCAGCGGCGTACCGCTGTTCGGCACGTTGATCGCGCTGACTCAGGGCGGACGGCCGGTTCTCGGCATCATCGATCAGCCGATCTCGCGCGAGCGGTGGATCGGCGCCGAGGGGCGGCCGACGACGCTGAACGACGCTCCGATCCGAACCCGCCGCTGTGCCGATCCGGCGGCAGCGACCGTATTTTCCACCAGTCCCGACATGTTTCAGGGGACCGACGCGCAGGCCTACGCCCGGGTTGCCGCGGCGGCAAAGCTGGTGCGCTTCGGCGCCGATTGCTATGCCTATGGCCTGGTCGCCCTCGGCTTGGTCGACGTCGTCATCGAGGCGAGCCTCAAGCCCTACGATTTCGGTCCGGTCGCACCGATCATCGAGGGTGCCGGCGGGATCGCGACCGACTGGCAGGGCGCGCCGCTAGGCCTCGGCTCGGACGGACGAGTCGTCGCAGCCGGGGATCGCCGGGTACATCGACGGGTTCTGGCGTTATTAGGGGCGTGACCGCTCGTCTTCTGCGGAGAAGCAGCATGCGCAGGTTGTCGGCTGTCGGTCTCGGCCTCGTGGGCTCGCTCGCGCTGATCGGTTTGGCACAGGCCGCTGCGACTTACGGTCTCTCGCTGTTCGGCGATCTCAAATACGGCCCCGACTTCCAGCACTTCGATTTCGTCAATCCGAATGCGCCGAAGGGCGGGACGATGAAGTTTTCGGCCATCGGGACCTTCGACACGCTCAATCCTTTCATCGTCAAGGGCGTGCCGGCCGCCGGTGTCGGGCAGCTGTTCGACACGTTGATGCTGCAATCGTCGGACGAGCCGGGCAGCGAATACGGCCTGATCGCCGAAAGCGTCGATCTCGCCCCCGACCGACTTTCCGAGCTGTTCACGATCCGAAAGGGAGCGCGGTTCAACGACGGCTCGCCCATCACGCCGGACGACGTCGTCTGGACCTTCGAGACGCTGCGGCAGCACGGGCTGCCGATGTACCGCTCCTATTATGCCGATGTGACCAAGGTCGAGAAGGAGGGGGACCGCGGCGTCCGCTTCTCATTCAAATCGGCCGACAACCGGGAATTGCCGGTGATCGTCGGCGAGATGCCGGTGCTGTCGAAAAAATATTGGTCCGGCCGCGACTTCGAGAAAACCACACTCGACCCGCCGGTCGGCAGCGGCCCGTATAAGATCGATTCGCTGGAGGCTGGGCGATCGATCACCTACCGCCGGGTTCCGGATTACTGGGCGGCGAACCTGCCGGTCCGGAAGGGGCGCGAGAATGTCGATGTGATCCGCTACGATTATTACCGCGACGGGACGATCGCGCTGGAAGCGTTCAAGGCCGGGCAATACGACATCCGTCAGGAGAATTCGTCGAAGCAATGGGCCACCGGCTATGAGAGCCCGGCCCTGAGTTCGGGGCTGATCAAGAAGGAGCAGATCAAGAACGAGCTGCCGAGCGGCATGCAGGGGCTCGGCTACAATCTCCGCCGGCCCTTATTCCAGGACCCTAGGGTCCGCGAGGCGCTGGCCTATGCCTTCGACTTCGAATGGTCGAACAAAAACCTGTTTTACGGCCTCTACAGTCGGACCCGCAGTTACTTTGATAACTCCCAACTGGCCTCAACGGGTGTGCCCCAGGGCGAGGAACTGAAGATCCTCGAGCCCTTCCGCGGCAAGATCCCCGACGAGGTCTTCACCAAGGAATACAATCCGCCCAAATACGACGGCTCCGGCAACATCCGCGACGGGCTGCGTCAGGCGCTGATGCTGCTGAAGCAGGCCGGCTGGACGTTCAAGGGCGAGCGCCTCGTCAATGACAAGACCGGTCAGCCCTTCGAATTCGAACTCTTGCTCAGCGATCCGCAAATGGAGCGGATCGTGCTGCCCTTTGCCAAGAACCTTGAGCGGATGGGCGTCACCGCGCGCATTCGCACGGTCGACACCGCGCAATACGAAAAGCGGATGGAGACCTTCGATTTCGATATGTCCGTTGTGGTTTTTCCGCAGTCGCTGTCACCCGGCAACGAGCAGCGCGAGTTCTTCGGCTCGGCCGCCGCCGACGAGCCGGGCAGCCGCAACACGCTCGGCATCAAGAGCCCGGTGATTGACGAGCTGATCGAGGGGCTGGTGCGGGCGCCGGATCGCGCCATCTTGATCACCTACACCCATGCGCTCGATCGGGTGCTGCAATACGGCTACTACGTCGTGCCGCAGTTTCACCTCGGTGCGTTCTGGGTCGCCTATTGGGACAAGTTCCGCCGCCCCGAGATCGCGCCGAAATACGGCCTCGGCATCGACACCTGGTGGGTCGATCCGAAAGCCGAGCAGGCGATCGAAGCCAAGAAGGGGGAGGTCAAGCAGTGAGATGATCGGCTATGCGATCCGCCGCGTCCTCTTGATGATCCCGACGCTGTTCGCGATCATGGTGGTCAATTTCGTCATCGTGCAAGCCGCGCCCGGCGGCCCGGTGCAGCAGATGATCGCCAAGTTGCGCGGCAACGACGTCAGCGCCACCGAGCGGATAACCGGCGGCGGCGGCGAAATCAAGGTGCAGTCCGGCGGCGAAAACAGCCGCTATCGCGGTGCCCGCGGGCTCGATCCGGCCTTCATCAAGCAGCTCGAGAAGCAGTACGGCTTCGACAAGCCGCCGCTGGAACGCTTCGAGCTGATGATGACGAATTACCTGACCTTCAATTTCGGCAACAGCTTCTTCCGCGACCAGAGCGTCGTCAGCCTGATCGAGCAAAAACTGCCCGTGTCGATCTCGATCGGGTTGTGGACGACGCTGCTCACCTATCTCGTTTCGATCCCGCTCGGGATTAGAAAGGCGGTACGCGACGGCAGCCGCTTCGACATTTGGACGAGCGCAGTGATAATCGTCGGCTACGCCGTGCCGAGCTTCCTGTTCGCGGTGCTGCTGATCGTGCTGTTCGCCGGCGGCAGCTATTTCTCGATCTTTCCGTTGCGCGGCCTGGTCAGCGACGATTGGTGGTCCTTCGACATCCCGCACAAGATTCTCGATTACTTCTGGCACATCGCGTTGCCGATCATCGCATTGGTGATCGGCGGCTTTGCAACCCTGACGATGCTGACAAAAAACTGCTTCCTCGACGAGATCAATAAACAATACGTCCTGACCGCCCGGTCGAAGGGTCTGACTGAAAGCCGGGTGCTCTATGGCCACATCTTCCGCAATGCGATGCTGCTCGTCGTCGCCGGTTTTCCGGCGGCATTCATCGGCATCCTGTTTACCGGGGCGCTGCTGATCGAGGTGATCTTCTCGCTCGACGGCCTGGGCCTTCTTGGCTTCGACGCCGCGATCAACCGCGACTATCCGATCATGTTCGCGACGCTCTACGTCTTCACGCTGATCGGGTTGGTGCTGAAACTGATCAGCGATCTGACCTACATGCTGATCGACCCGCGCATCGACTTCGAGCAACGCGGCGGGTGAGCCGAGGCGCGACGGGCAGGCCGATCCCTCATACCAGCCAGACCGAAGCGGCAAGGCCGCTCCGTTGACACACCTCCGGGCGTTGTCTAAGTCACGGTAAAGGCTGGCTGCACCTTTGGCGGAACCGCTCGATGCCATCCGATCCACGGCCGATCTCGCCGCATCTTCAGGTCTACCGCTGGCAGCTCACCTCGGTGTTATCGATCCTGCACCGGGCGACGGGCGTAGGGCTCAGCATCGGCGCGGTTCTGCTTGTCTGGTGGCTCGTTGCCGGCGCGGCCGGGCCTGGCCCATACGGCACTTTCGTGAATTTTATCGGCTCCTGGTTCGGCTTGTTGCTGCTGTTCGGCTGGAGCGTCTCGCTGTTCTATCACCTCTGCAATGGCATCCGGCATCTGTGGTGGGACACCGGCCACGGGCTGGAGCTCAACGCCGTCTACGCCTCGGGCTGGACGGTCCTCGCCGCGACCGCGGTCCTGACCGTGCTGGGCTGGGCCCTCGGCCTGTCGCATTGGAGTCATTGATGGCCCTACTGGGAGCCCGCGCGCCGCTGCGTACCCCGTTGGGCCGGGCGATTGGTCTGGGCTCCGCCAAGGAGGGCGTCGAGCATTGGTGGCGCGAGCGGATCACCGCGATCGCGCTGGTACCGCTCTGCCTGTGGTTTGTTGCCGAGATCATCCATCACGCCGGTGCCGATCGCGTCGAGTTGATCGCCTGGCTCAAGCACCCGGTTCCGGCGGTGCTGCTGCTGTTGTTGCTGGCGACGACCTTTCATCACACGGCGCTGGGGCTGCAAGTCGTCATTGAGGACTATGTCGGCCATGAGGGCGCGCGATTGGGACTGATCATCGCGATCCGGCTGCTCTGCGTCTTACTCGCCGTGCTCGGCATCTTCGCCGTCTTCAGGCTCGCGTTCGGCGCCTGATCGCAAAGGACATAGACCGATGTCTGCCGCCTATCCGATCACCGAACACACCTACGACGTCGTCGTCGTCGGCGCCGGCGGCGCCGGGTTGCGGGCCACCCTGGGAACCACCCTTGAAGGGCTGAAGACCGCCTGCATCAGCAAGGTGTTCCCGACCCGCAGCCACACCGTCTCCGCCCAGGGCGGCATCGCCGCCGCGCTCGGCAATATGAGCAACGATGACTGGCGCTGGCATATGTACGACACGGTCAAGGGCTCCGACTGGCTCGGCGACCAGGACGCGATCGAATACATGTGCCGGCAGGCGATCCCGGCAGTGATCGAGCTCGAGCATTTCGGCGTGCCGTTCTCGCGAACCGAACTTGGCCAGATCTATCAGCGCCCGTTCGGCGGCCACATGATGGAATATGGCGACGGCGCCCCGGCCAACCGCGCTTGCGCTGCCGCCGACCGCACCGGCCACGCGATCATCCACACGCTGTACCAACAGTCGCTGCGCCACAACGCCGAGTTTTTCGTCGAGTACTTCGCCCTTGATCTGATTGTGGACGAGGACGGTGTCTGCCGTGGGGTGATGGCGTGGAACCTGGCGGATGGCTCGATCCACCGCTTCCGCGCCCATCTCGTGATCCTCGCCACCGGCGGCTATGGCCGCACCTATCTGACCTGCACCTCGGCCCACACCTGCACCGGCGATGGCAACGCGATGATCCTGCGCGCCGGATTGCCTTTGCAGGACATGGAGTTTATCCAGTTCCACCCGACCGGCATCTACGGCGCCGGCTGCCTGATCACCGAGGGGGCGCGCGGCGAGGGCGGCTATCTGACCAACAGCGAGGGCGAGCGCTTTATGGAGCGCTATGCGCCGCACGCCAAGGACCTTGCCTCGCGCGATGTCGTGAGCCGGGCAATGACGATCGAGATTCTCGAAGGACGTGGCTGCGGCCCCCAAAAGGATCACATCCTCTTGCACCTCGAGCATCTGGACCCGGCGATCCTGCACCAGCGGCTCCCGGGGATTTCCGAGACCGCCAAAATCTTCGCCAATGTCGATGTCACCCGCGAGCCGATCCCGGTCCTGCCGACCGTGCATTACGACATGGGCGGCATCCCGACCAACTACCGCGGCGAGGTGATCCGCCCGACCAACGACGACCCGGACGCGGTCGCGCCGGGGCTGATGGCGGTCGGCGAGGCGGCCTGCGTCTCGGTGCACGGCGCCAATCGCCTCGGGTGCAACTCGCTGCTCGACATCGTCGTCTTCGGCCGCGCCGCCGCCCATCGCGCGGTCGAGTTGGTCCGGCCCGGTACCCAGCATGGGCCGCTCTCCAACGGCGCTGGCGAGCAGGCGATCGCGCGCCTCGATCGCGTACGCCATGCCAAGGGTGGGCGCAAGGCCGCCGAAATCCGGGTCGAGATGCAACGCACGATGCAGAACAATTGCGCGGTGTTCCGCACCGCCGACGTCTTGCGCGAGGGCGTCGATAAGATCGACGGCGTGGCGAAGAGCTTTGCTGATGTCGCGATCGCCGACCGCTCGATGATATGGAACAGCGATCTGATGGAAGCCCTCGAACTGCAGAACCTGCTGGAGCAGGCGGTGGTGGCGCTGCATTCGGCCGAGAACCGCACCGAAAGCCGCGGTGCCCACGCCCGCGATGATTTCCCGGAGCGCGACGATCAGAATTGGCTGAAGCATACGGTCGCGTGGCTCGACGGCGGTGGCGCGGTCAAGATCGACTACCGGCCGGTTCACCTGTTCACCTTATCGAACGAGGTCCAAGCCTTCCCGCCCAAGGCGCGGTCTTACTGACGTGGCGGAATTCACCCTTCCGGCAAACTCGAAGGTTGGCACCGGCACGACGTGGCCCGCGCCGGCGAATTCGCGGCGGGTGCGCCAGTTCCGCATCTACCGCTGGAACCCCGACGAAGGCCGCAACCCGATGATCGACACCTATTCGGTCGACCTCGACGATTGCGGGCCGATGGTTCTCGACGCGCTGATCAAGATCAAGAACGAGATCGACACGACACTGACCTTCCGTCGTTCCTGTCGCGAAGGTGTATGCGGCTCCTGCGCGATGAATATCGACGGCACCAACACGCTCGCCTGCATCAAGGCAATCGACGAGATCAGGGGCGATGTGCGAATCTATCCGCTGCCGCACACGCCGGTCGTCAAAGACCTGGTGCCGGACCTCACGCACATCTATGCCCAGTACCAGTCGATCCAGCCCTGGCTGCAGACCGAAAGCACGGCGCCGCCGGACAAGGAATGGCCGCAATCGATCGAGGAGCGGGCGCGGCTCGACGGGCTGTGGGAATGCATCCTGTGCTTCTGCTGCTCGACCTCGTGCCCATCTTATTGGTGGAATGGCGACCGCTATCTCGGGCCAGCGGTCCTGCTCCAGGCCTATCGTTGGATCGCCGATAGCCGGGACGAGAAAACCGGGGATCGGCTCGACGCGCTGGAAGACCCGTTTCGGCTCTACCGCTGCCATACCATCATGAACTGCACCAAGACCTGTCCGAAAAACTTGAACCCGGCTAAGGCGATCGCCGAGATCAAGAAGCTGCTGGTGCTGCGCCGCTGAGCGGCGGCCCGGGCTCACCCGCTGTCGCGACGCCGCAAACGAGCGTATTCTGGGCCAGGTCCCGGCAGGTCGGAGGACGGAGATGTCGGCTGCAGCGCTCGAATGGCCGAAAGAAGGCAATGCCAGGGTTCCGTACCGGGTCTTCGCCGATCCCGATATTTATCGCGCCGAATTGGAGCGCGTCTTTCTCGGCCCGACCTGGCAATACCTGGCAATCGCCGACGAGCTGCCGCAACCGGGCGACTACCTGACCACCTTCCTCGGCGAGACGCCGGTCGTCGTTACTCGCGGCGAGGACGGGCAGATTCACGCGATGGTCAATCGCTGCGCCCACCGCGGCAACCTCGTTTGCCTAAAACGGCGTGGCCACAGTGACGACGGCCTGACCTGCGTCTATCACGCCTGGCGCTACGACCTCGAAGGCAATCTGAAAAGCGTCGCCTTTCGCCGCGGTGTCGGCGGAAAGGGCGGCATGCCGGACTCGTTCAAGCTCGAACAGCACGGCCTGCAGAAACTCCGCACCGACACTTTCGCCGGTCTCGTCTTCGGCACGCTGTCGCCCGATACCCCGCAACTCTCCGATTACATCGGCAACGACATCGGCGGCCGCATCGGCAGGGTGTTTCGCGGCAAGCCAAAGGTGCTCGGGACGACGTCGCAAATCTTGCACAACAACTGGAAGCTCTACGTCGAGAACGTCAAGGACACCTACCACGCCAGCCTGCTGCATACGTTCTTCACCACGTTTCGGCTCAGCCGATTGACCACGGCCGGGGGCGTCGCAATCGCGGAATCCGGTGCGCACCACACCAGCTACACTTATGGCGCGCAACGCGGTGATAATGCCGCGTCGGATCAGCTCTATTCCGAGATTCCCTCGCTGCATGAGGATTACCGGCTCAAGGATCCGCGGTTCCTCGAATCGGTCGATGAGATTGGTGACGGGATCACGCTGCAGATTCTCAGTGTGTTTCCGAATTTCGTGCTGCAGCAAATCCACAACACAATTGCGGTACGCCTCGTCTTGCCGAAAGGACCCGAGGAGACGGAGCTGCAATGGACCTATATCGGCTTTGGGGATGACGACGCCGCAATGACCGAAAAGCGGCTGCTGCAAGCCAATCTGGTCGGCCCGGCCGGGTACGTCTCGATGGAAGATGGTGCGGTCGGCGGCTTCATCCAGCGCGCCATCAAGGGCGGCGAGGACGAATGCTCGGTCATCGAGATGGGTGGTCACGAGCATGCCTCGCAGCCGACCCGCACGACCGAGGCGGCGATACGCGGCTTCTGGCAGGCGTGGCGGCCGCTGATGGGGTATTGAGCCTATGGATGCCGCCGCCGAGCTTGCCCGGATCGCGCGCCGGATAGCGCTCGAAGAGCTCTATGCCGAATACGTGCACTGCCTCGATTCCGACGCGCTCGAACACTGGCCGGATTTCTTCACCGATGCATGTCACTACCGGATCACCTCGGCAGAAAATTACAGTGCCGGTCTGCCGCTCGGGATCATCTACGCCAACTCGCGGGACATGCTGCGCGACCGCGTCAGCGCATTGCGCGAAGCGAATATCTACGAGCCGCAGACCTACCGTCACCTGATCTCAGGATTGCGCATCGAGCGCGACGAGGGTGACGCGCTCGACCTGGAAACGCATATGCTGGTGGTGCGGACGATGCAGGACGGCGCGATGAGCCTATTCGCGGCCGGCCGTTACGCCGACCGGGCCGTGCGCACCGCCGATGGTTGGAAATTCGCCAGCAAGGTTGTCGTGCTCGACAGCCGTCTTATCGATACCTTGCTGGCGATCCCGCTGTAGGCGGTCGGCTCAGCTTGCGACCACCGGGACGATGCCGAACATCCGCTTCGTCATGCGCTGGCGACGGGCGCTGAGCTCCGCGATCCGGCGGTCCAATTCGCCGGCCCGGTCATCGGCGCCGCTGGCCAGAGCCGCCTGCTTCTCGGCAGCGAGCCGGTCCAGTATCGAGCCGATGGAGTCGAGGTAGACGAGATCGATCGGATTCATCCGGCCTACTCCGCGGCGCGAATAATCGCGTCGAGGCGTTCCCACACGCCGTCGAGCGCCTCAGCCATGGTTTCGGCGTCCCGCAGCGTCTCGTCGAGGAGATATGGCCGGGTCCGCAACACCGTCTGGGTGACGCCGAGCGCTTCCGCGGCATGGCGTTCCTCGACATGCTGGCCGAAGCAATCGGCGAAATAGGGCGCTTCGATGATCTTGGGATGATGCGCCGATAGCGCTTTGGCGAGAGCGTGCATCCAATTGTCGGACATGACCTCGACGATGCACCAGGGCCCGAGCGAGCGCGAATAGAGCTCCTTGGCGAGCCGTACGAACTTCGCGGTACTGCGGTCGAGGTGCCGGCACAGCTCCTCGGGATCGCCGAATTCCTCGTCATCGAGCGGCAAGGCTGCGCCGATACCGCGGAAGGCACGAGCGAGTTGATAATGATGCGTGTCGCCGCCCGGCAGCCCGTCATCATCAATATAGATCTGCAATTTGCGCTTGCGCAGCGCCGGCGCGTCGAGATGCGGCATGTAATAAACCGCGGCGCGCGTCGCATGCATGGCCGCTTGGTAGATCAGGTAAATTCGACCGAGCAGCGCCGGATCGCAGGCCTTGCGCTTCGGCAAGGCGGCGAGATGCCGGAAAAATGGCATGCGAGAGGGTTGATGGGCGTCTGCGATCGCGTGGATGCGGTCGGAAAACCGTTCCACAGAATCGTCGCTCACCGCAGGCCAAGCGGTAAGCGGAACCGATGTCGTTTCCGCGACAAGTGCCATGTGCTTATCCTCCACCACCAGCGTTGGGGACGCCGGCGAAAGTGCGTTTTGTACCTTCATCCACTATGACAACCTGCACCGAAGTGCCTAATGATTGGTTAAATGACGCGTGGTTTTGCCGTTTTCTGCGTGACATGGGGCCGCAGCGGCGCGGCCGTCGCAGTGGCGATCAGGGCCGCGCCTACGATCCCGGCGCAGACCGCCGTAGCAGCAGCAAACCCGATCCACTCCACCGTCGCACCGCCGATCAGCGCGCCAAGGGAAATGCCGAGAAACAAGGCGCTGTTGTTCCAGGCAAGCATGGTGGCACGGCGACCCGGAAAGTCGTGTGCCAAGCCGGATTGCTGCGCCGGGAAAAAGAGCTGAGCCAGGATCGAGCTCGCGACCAGCGCCAAATCCAGCATCCGTTCGCTGCCCAGCGCCGCACCGAGCGTCAGCAGCCCTACGACAAGCCCGATCAGGCTGACGCGCATTGTCAGGAAGACGCCAAAGCGGTCCGCCACTTGGCCGCCCAGGAGTGTTCCAACCAGGGCGCCGACGCCATAGACGCTGATCGAGCGGGCAATCTGGGACGGCGAAAAGCCGGCTTCGGTGAGGCCGACGCCCAGATAGGTATAGACGCCGTAAAGGCCGGTCGCCCAAAGCACGGTCGGCGCGAGCCGCCGAGCCAAGGTACCGAGATCGATCGCCGCGGACCCGATCGCCGCTTGGTGAGACACTGCGACCTTCGGCCAAACCAGCCGATTGGCAAGTGCCAGGACGAGACTGCACGCGGCAAGAACAATGAAGGGCGCTCGCCAGCCCCAGGCTTCGCTCGCCAGGGTGCCGAGAGGCGCCCCGAGCGACAGCGCCAGCAGCAACCCTGATACCGCCAAGGCCATCCAGGTTGCGCGCCGCTCCGGGGGCGCCGCTTCGCCAACGCCGGCATAGACGAGCGGGGCGATGCCGGCGCTCGTCGCGCCGGCCGCGACCCGGAATATCAACAGGGAAGCGAAATCCGCGGCGGTACCGGTCAGAAGGTTGGCAATGCCAAATCCGACCAGAGAGGCAACAAGTGTTGGCCGGCGGCCGACGCGGTCCGACAAAGCGCCCAGCATCGGCGCGGTGATCATGTACGCAACGCAGAAGACGGTCGCGCAAAGACCGGCCGAGGCTGCCGACAGCTGGAATTCGCCAGCGATTGCGGGGAGCAGAGGCGATACGACAAACAGGTCGGTGCCGATCGCGAACAGCGTAATCCAGCCGACCGCGAGACAACTGCGGGGACCCGTTACCGAGCCCCCGCTGTTCGGCGAGAGAGCACGACCGTCCATGAAAGGATCGGCTAAGCGGCTCTGACGACCGGTTCCTCGCCGAGGCAATGATTGACTGCCCGGATCATGTCGGCGAAGTCAAACGGTTTGCGCACGATGTGCATCGCGTTCACTGCCGGATCGTCGGTCGGCAGATTGGCAAAGCCGGTGACCAGGATACCCGACAGATCGGGCCGGATGGTCCGCGCCTCTCGGAACAGGTCGGCACCCGTCATGAACGGCATCGCATAATCGGCGATCAGCAGGGCGATATCGGGCTCGGTCCGCAACAGGTCGAGGGCACTCTCGCCATCCTTGACCTCGCGGATCACATAGCCGGCATCGCGCAGCGCGGTTACCGCAAATTCGCGAACGTCGGCGTCGTCGTCGACGACCAGCAGCTTGGCGCCGACACGGGCCGGAATAAGCGACCGCGCAGCACTGCCGCTCCCTTCGATCCTGGCGATCGCATCATCATCGGCACGCGGGAAGAACATCGCGACGGTGGTGCCTCGTCCAACCGCGCTGTCGATGCTCATCGCGCCGCGGCATTGATTGACAAAGCCGTGGACCATGCTGAGACCGAGACCGCTGCCCTTGCCGATCGCCTTTGTCGTAAAGAACGGCTCGAACACCTTGGCGCGCACCTCGTCGCTCATTCCGGTGCCGGTGTCGCTTACAGCGACCATCACATAGTTGCCGGACAACTGCTCGGGCAGCCGCGGGTCACCCGAGCCGACATTCTCGCTCGAGATCGTCAGGATACCGCCAGTGGGCATTGCGTCGCGCGCGTTGATTGCCAAGTTGAGCACAGCCAGTTCCAGCTGGCCGGGGTCGGCAATCGCCTTCCAAACATCCGGCTTGGACGCGATCTCGACCTGCACCATCGATCCGAGGGTGCGCTCGAGCAGCTCGCGCGCGCCTCCCAGCATCTCGTTGACCTCGATCGGCTGCAATTCGAGCCGCTGCCGTCGCGAAAATGCCAACAGATCGCCAACCAGCTTGGCGCCGCGGCGGCCGGCGCGAACTGCGGTGTCGAGCGCCTTGATCATGCGCTCGTCTTGTGCCCGGCGCCGGGCAACGTTCAGATTGCCCAGAATCGCGGTCAACAAGTTATTGAAATCATGGGCAATGCCGCTGGTAAGCTGCCCGATTGCCTCGATCTTCTGCGCATGCATCAATTCGGCCTGCGCGCGTTCGCGCTCGGCGATCTCGTCCTTGAGCAGCAGGTTGGCGTTGGCGAGTTCCTTGGTGCGCTGCGCCACCCGGTCTTCAAGAGTGACGTTGAGCGCACGCAGCTCCTCTTCCGCCTTACGCTGCGCCTGGTCGCGCGCGGCGAGCGCGTCGGCCATGTTGTTGAAGGCCTGACCGAGCGCGCCGATCTCCGATTTCCGGTCGGCCACGGCGACGCGATGACTGTAGTCGCCCTCCTGCCACTTTCCGGTGGCTTCGAGCAGATTTCCGACCGGGCGTTGGATGAAGATGCGCCCGCCCTGCCAGGCTAGCAATCCGGCGAGAGCGACGCCGAGCACGATCAGCAAAATGCCGCGCTGCGTCGCTTGCTCGATCGGCGCCAGCGCCTCGGCCTTGGCTTGGCCGGCACTGAGGAAGAAGTCGTAAGGTGGCAGCTGCGCCGGGACA
>DATARH010000233.1:0-10930 GCA_036264235.1 Allostellaceae bacterium | reverse complement strand
CGCCGGAACGGGGCCCCGGTCCCATCGCGATCGGCACGCCACAGGTTTCGAGATGCGCGGTGATGTCGCCGAGCGGCGCATCGGTGACAAAGCACAGATGCGCCGGCATGCGCTTTCCGCCGTCATGCATACGCGCTTCCTGCGCCGGATCGAGATTGATCTTCTGGTCGCCGAAGCGCAGCGCGGCTCGGCCCTCGCCCCAGCTGACGACCTCCATGCCGAGCACCTTGGTGTAGAAGTCGCAGGTCTTGGCAATGTCGGCGACGGTCAGGTTCAGATGGTCGAGGCGCTCGATCTTCATGGGATGTCCTCCCTCATGTCTGTTTGAAAAAGCGGCGGGCGTTGTCCCACATCAGCTTCTGCCGAGGCTGCGGGGCGATGCTGGTCCAGCGGGCAATATTGTCGACCGAATCCGGGAACTGACACTCCGAATGTGGGTAGTCGGAGGCGTACATCAGCACGCCGTCACCGAGAAATTCGGTGACGGTGTTGAACATATCCTCCCCTTCCTGGCGCTCGATGCTGCAGAAGTAGCGGCCGCTCGACAGATACTCACTGGGCTTCATCTTCAATTCGGCGGTGCTGCCGACATAGGCGTATTGCTCGTCCATGCGGCGACCCCAGAACGGCAGCCAGCCGAAACCGCATTCGAGCGTGCCGAAGCGCAGGCTCGGGTAACGGTCGAGAATGCCACCGCCGATAAAGGCGGCGACAAAGCGCATCGCACCCCAGGGATGCGACGCGAGGCGGCCGAGGAAGATGTTCTCCCAGACATCGTCGACACCCGGAAAATAGGGTGGGTTCCAGGTCGAACTGTGGTGCACGATCGGCAGATCATAATCGGCGGCGGCGCGCCAGATCGGCTCGAGCGACGGATGGTCGGCCGGAATCTTGTCGATCTGCGGCTTGACCGCGACCGCCCATTTCGAATTGCCCCATTCGCGGATCTCGCGGATTGCCGCGTCGACATCGCGCGTCGAGGCGACGATCGGCCCCTTCAGCCGATCGGGATAGTGGCCGCAGAATTCGGCCATATGACGGTGAAAGGCGCGGATCAGGCCGGTTTCGAGCGAGGGATCATCGAGGCCGACGGCGCTGCTCCAGCCGCCCGGAACCAGGAAGTGACGGTCGGTGCCTTCGTCGTCCATGTCGCGGATGCGGTTGGCGGCATTATCGTCCTGCACGCCCGGTCGCGGCAATTTGCTGCCCATCCAATGCGTGTTACGGCCCGTGTGACCTTCGCGCGGCGCCGCCTCGCCGAGCACCCGGCGGTAGTGTCGCGGTGCGATGCGATAACCGTGCTTGCCGTCGCCCGAATGTTCGGCCGAAGCGCGGATCGGCGCACGATACGGCGCCAGTTCGGCGAGCCGCGGGCGGAAATCGGGATCGACGTAGCGCTCCAACACCTCGGCGCAGGGCAGCACATGGGTGTCGGAATCGTAGACGCGGAACCCGTTTTTCATGCTCCGCCTCCCCTTCTGGGCTTGGTGCCCAGGGAAGTTGTCGCCCCGGCTCGCGCCGGGGGACGGTATAGGCAAGATCAAGCAGCCGGCGCGTAAAACACCAGTGTGCGTACCTCGATGCTCTCGCGCGCCGGCGCGTCGGGTGGCGATTGCGGATCCGCGAAGGCGCCGTGCGCCGAGAATCGCGCCGGCCCCTCCAGCGCCGAGTCGAAGCAGCGGATCAGCACCGCCTCATCCGCCTGCATTCTCGGGAAGTAGTAATAGCGCTGGCCCGGGTTGAAGGTGATCTGCTGCGTTTCGCCGGTGCGGTCGGGATAACGCAGATCGCTCGAGATCAAATTCTCATCCGACAGGCTCTGGGCGTCGCACAGCGCCAGCGGCGATTTCAGCAGGGGTCCGCGGATCGGCCGCCACAGATTGATGATCGCGAAGCGGTGCTTCAGCAGCGCCTCGGCCTCGTCGCCCATCAAATCGCGGACCCGCTGCGGCGCCGATTTCGCGGTGTAGTCGTTGTGAATACGCGCGGCCGGCAGCTTGACGCCGCTGCCCTTGATTGCCGCCTTGGCCTCGTTGCGGATGATGTGGTCGAAGGCGACGACGCGGCCGGCGCCGGTCGCCTCCTGCATGATCCGCTCGCATTCGGGGTAATAGACCGAGGCGATCTCCGCCTCGTCGTAGAGGTTCTTGGCCGCGGTCGGTTGTCGGATCAGCACGAAGCCCTGGCGATCGAGCGACAGCGAGCCGGCAATCGGCCGGGCGTCGCGCACCGTGATCTCGTGCGCCTCCGGCCTGCCGTTGCGCAGCGGCGTCCCCGCCGGCGGCTCGTAATTGTAGGAGAACGGCTTTTCCGCCATCGGTTCGAGGAAGGTGAGCGAGGCGACGACGCCCTTCAGATCCGCACCTACCAAGCCATCCATGACGCTTCTCCGCGGTGGCTGTTGACCGGCTGCGCCAACGATAGCGCATATACGCCGGAAATCGGATCATTAAACCGGCATGAGGCAAGGCAGAGGACGCGGCAATGACCGGCTTCAGCGACAGCGCATGGCAGCAGACGGCAGCGCTGCGGGCGGCGATCGGCCGCCTCCCGTTCATCACCGAACTGACGGCCGGCAGCTTGGCGCGGGCGCGGTTCCAGACCTACATCACGCAGGACGCGGTCTATCTCGGCCAGTTTTCGCGCGCGCTGGCGCTGGCCGCCGCGAAGGCGCCGGATGCGTCGCTGGTGCAGCAATTCGCCCATTCGGCGGTCGGTGCGGTCGCGGTCGAGCAGGCGCTGCACGAGAAATATCTGCGCGAGTTCGGCGTCGATCCGGCCGCCGCGCTCAGCGCCGAGCCGTCGCCCGATTGCCTCGCCTATACCGGCTTCCTGCTGGCGACCGCGCATCAGGAACCGTGGCCGGTGCTGGTCGCGGCGCTGCTGCCATGCTTCCGCATCTATTGGGATGTCGGCTGCATGATCGCCGCCAACACGGCACCGGACAACCCGTACCGCGCCTGGATCGACACTTATGCCAACCCGGATTTCGGCGCGTCGGTAGAGCGGATGATGACGACCGTCGATGCCGCCGCCGACACGGTGACGCCGGCGGTGCGCGACCGGATGTGCGCCGCCTATATCCGCTGCAGTCAATACGAGTGGCTGTTCTGGGACGGCGCCTACCAGCAACGCGGCTGGCCCCAATTCGACTGAAGCCGCCGCCCCAATGCTGTCCTTTGTTTTGACAAGCAGCGCCGAGCTCGCGGAGCGCCGTTGGCGCGAGATTATCGCTCCGAGCGCGCCGCCTGGGAGCCGGGGTAAAGGTGAGAACCTTCGCGGCCCGGCAAGATGAAATTTTATTTAAGTAGGGGATGAAAACCGGAGCCTGCCGTAGAATTGATATGACGGCATCAAATGAGTGACTAGGTCGCTCCGAGTTAGAGGGTATTCGAACGCAAGCCCTATACCATCGTTTTATTTCGATAGCCCTTTAGAACGATGTCGCCGATCGGAACCTCGGGGCGGTTAAACCCCTGGAGAACCAAGATGACCTTTATGACAGTTGCGAAAAGTACAGGGCGTGCACTGGCGGTAACAGCGGCCCTTGCTGGCGCATTATCCTTCGCCGCTGCGCCCGGCACGGCCTATGCCCGGGATGGGCATTGGGGCGGCCATGGCGGTGGTTGGCACGGCGGTGGTCACGGCGGATGGCATCGTGGCGGCGGCTGGGGCGGAGCCGGTATCGGGCTCGGTATCTTGGGCGGAGCCCTCATCGGCGGCGCGATCGCCAACTCTTATGCGTACCCTTACGGCTACGGCTATTCATACCCGTACTACGGCGGCGGCTACTACTCCTCCCCGTATTATGGGTACGGGTACGGGTACGGGTACTGATACCGGTACTGGCCTATAAAGCCGTCCTCTTATTGGCGGCTGAAACAACAACAGGGCGGCCTTCGGGCCGCCCTTTGCGGTTGGCGAGTGTTTAGCCACGAAGGATGCGCCACAGCAGATCGATCTGCGTGCCGTTGCGGCAAAACGGGTAGCAAACGCATTGCAGCCCGACCATATTTTGGCGCATGCGCTCTACCCCGGCCGAGACCGGCCGGGGAAAGAACTGACGGGCCGGGGAAAGAACTGAAAGGAAAAAACCATTATGGCCGAACCGATCAAGCTGGAGATCTTCACCGACTACGTCTGACCCTGGTGCTATCTCAGTACCGTGCGTATCGAAAAGCTCAGGGAAAAATTCGACATCGAGCCGGTCCTGGTGCATTTCCCGCTGCATCCGGACACGCCGGCCGAGGGCCGCGAGATGGCCTGGTTCTACGCCCAGCGCGGGCTCGACCCTGAACAAATGTACCAGCAGATGAAAGAGCGGATGGACGCCGAAGGGCTTCCCTACGCCAAGCGGACCCACAGCTACAACAGCCGGCTGGCGCAGGAACTCGGGAAATGGGCCGACACGCTGCCGGGCGGCGGCGACAAGCTGCACGATGCGTTTTACCGCGCCTATTTCGTCGACAAGCGTAACATCGGCGACGCCGAGGTGCTGCTCGATGTCGTCAAAGCGGTCGGGCTGCCGGTCGATGAGGCGCGCAAGGTGCTCGAGGAGCGGCGCTTCAAGGATGCGGTCGATGCCGATTGGGCGAAGTCGCACGAATACGGCGTGACCGGCGTGCCGACCTTTGTCGCCGGCGGCTACGGCGTCGTCGGGGCGCAGCCCTACGAAGTGCTGGAGCAGCTGGTCGCCAAGGCGGGCGCGGCGCGGCGCTAGCGCGTCACGACTGGCCCACCCACGAGATTTCGGGGCGGGCCAGCATCAGCCAGAAGATCGCCAGCACCGCGGCAAAGGCCGGGAAGCCGAAGACGAACCACGTGCGGTACAAGCGGTAATAGCGGGGCGGCAGCGGCTCGTTTCGGGCGGCTGCCGCTGTCGCGAGATCGCGCATCCGCCGCTGCATCCAGACGACCGGCAGCCAGAACGCGCCGGCGACGAGGTAGAGCGCGACCGACAGCACGATCCACCCTTCGGAGAGTGGATACCCGTCGAGGTCTGCCAGGACCATTCCGGTGATCGGCTGCAGCACGACGGCGGTGGCGGTGAAGACAAAATCGGCAATCACGACGATGCGGGCGACGGCGGCGATCGTCGCGGCATTGCCGGTGCGGTGCGCCAGCAGAAGGAAGAAAGCGATTCCGGCGCCGGTGCCGAGCAGCACGGCGGCGCCGATCAGGTGCAGGTATTTGAGCGCGAAGAAGGCGAGCATCAGCGGTCCTCAAGGATCGCCAAGGCGACGACCATCAAAAGCATGATCGGAACAGTCTTCAGCATCGGGCCGAGCGGCTCGATCCACAACCGCGGCAGCAGCACGGTTCCGGCGACGAGGTAGAACCCCGACAGCGCGAGCCCTGCCTGGAGCGCCCGGCGGCTGCTGCGACGGGACGCGATTCCGATCCCGACGGCGACATCGAGCAGCCCGCCGACGATCACACTCGGCCCGCTCAGCGCGCCGGCGCCCGCCGCCCGCATCAACTCGGCGCCGAGGCGATAGCTCGGCCCGAGCGACAAGAGACCCGTCAGCGCCCAGAACACCGCCAACCCGACAAAGATCACCGGCTTGAGCAGGTAGAGCCCGGCGAACCAGCGCTCCTGCACCGAGGCCGGGCGCACGGCGAGCGCGGCGGCGAAGGATTTGGGCACGATCCCGGTGATTGCGGTCCAAGGAGCGGGATCGCCGACCGCCCCGCGGATGATTTCGCGACGGGCAGTCGAGCGCAGCGGCGAGCGCCAACCGAGCCAGCCGGCAACATCGCCAAGGGCAAATACCGGCCGCGCGGCCCATCGTGGCAACGGCACGAGACGCGGCTCGGGCCAACCGAGCCAGGCGCGATACCGGCTCACGATCTCGGCGAATGACAACCGCTCAGGCCCGGCGATATCGAGCGCGACCCGGGAGGGCGCATTCGGGGCGAGAAAGAACAGGATCGAGGCGACGAGGTCGTCGAGCTGCACGATCTGCAGCGACCCGGTCTCGGGCAGCACCGGGAGCCAGGGCAGCACGGCAAGACCGCGGAACAGCGCGCTACCGCCATAGGCGGCCGGCCCGAGCACGACCGACGGACGCAGGATCACCCAGTCGAGCCCGCTTTGCATTAAGGCCGTGTCGGCTTCTAGTTTGGTCCGGGAGAACGCGGTCGGGGACGCGCGGTCGACGCCGATTGCCGAGACCTGGATGGCACGGCGAATACCGGCCCGCTCGCAGGCGGCGAACAGTGCGCCGCCCCCCCCGACGTGGACGCCGCGGGTCGAATCCGCCGCGCTGTCCTGCAACACGCCGGCGCAGTTGACGACAGCATCGACGCCGGCGAGATGCGGCCGCCAATCCTCGGGATTTGTCGCGCCCGCGATGTCGACTTCGACCCATTGCGGCGTCGGCATGCTGCGGGCCGCCCGCGCGGTGCGGCGGGCGATCGCGACAACGGCATCGCCGCGTTCGATCAGGCGCGCGACGAGGGCCGAGCCAATCAGGCCGGTCGCGCCGGTTACCAGGACCCGCATCGAGCCGGTGGCGAGGCGCTATTGCCGGGCCGCTTGCAGCGCGTCCTCGATGCCGCGCGAGACCGCTAGGATATGGCGGTCTTGGCCGCGCTGACCGGCGATCATCAACCCGACCGGCGGGGCGCCAGGCCGCTGGATCGGCACCGTCGCGGCGCAGCCGTCGAGGAAGTTGATCAGTGAGGTATTGCGCAGGATCAGCGCGTTGAGACGTCGGTAATCCTCGTCCTTCTCGAAGGCCGCGATCGGCGGCGCGGTGATCGCGACGGTTGGCATGATCAACGCGTCGTAGGGCGCGGCTGCGGTTGTGACTCGGGCGATCAGATCGGCACGGGCGGCGACGAGCGCGATGTACTCGACGGCACCCATATCGGCGGCGCGCTCGATGCGGCCGCGCACCCGCGGGTCGTAATCGTTGCCGCGGCGCGCGATCAGCGGCTGGTGCCAGGCCCAGGCCTCGATCGGCGCGAAGCCACCGGCGGCGTTGATTGCGGTGTATTCATTGAATTCGGCGAACGGCGCGTCGGTGAGCCGCGCGCCGGCCGCTGACAGTGCCTTGCACACATCGGCAAAGGCATCCATGACCGCGGTCGCGCAGCCGTCGAGGACGAAGCTCTGCGGCACCGCGAGGCGCATGCCGGCGACCGGCATGGCCGTCGGCACGCTCGGCGCCTCGCCAGCCATGACCGCGTCGGCGACGGCACAACAGGCGATGCTGTTGGCGAGCGGTCCGATCGAGTCGAGCGTCGTCGACAGCGGCGTGCAGCCATCGCGCGGCACGCGGTATTGCGACGGCTTAAAACCGGAGATTCCGCACAGCGCCGCCGGGATGCGCACCGACCCACCGGTGTCCGTGCCGATCGCGACGATCGCCTGGCCGTCGCCGACCGACACGGCGGCGCCCGACGACGAACCGCCGGGGATCAGGCTACGGTCATGCGGATTACCGGGGGTGCCGTAATGCGGGTTGATGCCGACGCCGGAGAACGCGAATTCGGTCATGTTGGTGCGGCCGACCAGTACGGCGCCGGCGGCGCGCAAGCGAGCGACGATCGGCGCGTCGGCTGCCGCGGGCGAGGCGTCGTCGAGGGCGATCGATCCTGCCCGGGTCTGCTCGCCGGCGACGTCGAACAGATCCTTGATCGACACCGGCAGCCCGGCCAGCGGTGAGGCGACATAGCCGGCCTGGCGCAGCCGGTCCTGCGCATCGGCGGCGGCGCGGGCGCTGTCGGCATAGACCTTGGTGAAGGTGCGAGCCCCCTCCCCGGCCGGATCGGCAATCCGCGCCAGCGCCGCCTCGATCAACTCGCGGCTGGTGGTGCGGCCGGATGCCAGGTCCTGGGAAAGGCTCGATACGGTTGAGTTGGCGGGCGGCATGACGGGATTGCTCGGCTGCGGCGGGACGGTGCCACAAACAATTTCACCGTGCCGCCCGATTGGCAATCGCGTGGCAATCGCGGCCGGGCCCAGCCGGAACCGAACGCGCCCGCTGCTGCGTTCCCTCGATGGAGATCGCCGCGAGGCTCGAGGAACGCACGCATGGCATTGGTGCAGGACGCGTATTTCATCAACCGGCAGGACAGGACGAACGAGCCCCGACCGGCGGCCGTCGGGACGGCGATCCACACCGGCATCGCGGCACTATTCGGGGCTCTGGCGCTGATGATCCCCGGTGTGGCGATCGCCGGCCTGGCGCTGCTCGGCGGGGTTTATCTGGTGGCGGCGGCGCTGCTCGCGGGTGCCGCGCTGGTCAAGGCGCGACGGGTTCCGGTTTCCTGGGACCGGCTGGTGCAGGACGAAGTCGCCGATCTGGCGCAGGGCGACGCAGCCGTCTGGCCGATCGTCGCAGTCATCGCCTTTGTGGTCGTGCTCGGCGCCTGACAGGCTGCGGCCGAAGATTGCCGCAATCTATGTTATTCCGGCGGAACCGATCGGCCAAGGGCCGTTTCCTCAGGCATCGATAAACCTGCGCCGAGGAGACTGCCATGACGATCGACCGGCCCGGAGACCGCCACATGTCGGCCGACGCGATGAGCGCACGACTCGCCGAGAACTGGTGGGCTATCGCGTTGCGCGGGCTCGTCGCGATCCTGTTCGGGATTATTGCCCTGGTGATGCCCGGGGTGACCATCCTGGCCCTGACCCTCTTGTTCGCGGTGTACATGCTGGCGGACGGCGTCCTGGCGATCATCGCCGCGATCTGGGCGGCACGGCACCACGAGCGCTGGGGCTGGCTGGTGCTCGAGGGCATCGCCGATCTGATCGCCGGGGCAATCGCGCTCCTCTGGCCGATCATCACCGTGCTCGTTTTCATCTACCTGATGGCGTTCTGGGCGATCGTCAGCGGCGGCCTGCTGGTTGCGGCCGCCTTCCGCCTTCACCCGCTGCACGGCCGGTGGCTGATGATCATCGGCGGTGTCGTGTCGGCGATCTGGGGAATCCTGCTGCTGATCTGGCCGCTGACCGGCGCTCTGGTGCTGACCTGGTGGATGGCTGGATATGCGCTGTTCTTCGGTGGCGCGCTGATCGCGCTCGGGTTCCGGCTGCGGGCGCGGCGGCAGGTGCCGCCGGTATCCGCACCGCTGCAGCACGCCTAACGAACGCTCAAGCAAAGCGGCGCCGCAAGGGCGCCGCTTTCACGCTTCTGCCGTCGGATCAGCGATGGCCGCCGTGGCCGCCGCCCTCACCGCCGCCGTGAAAGCCGCCGCCGTTGTGCGAAAATCCGCCGCCGGTAAAGCCGCCACCGCGGGCGAAACCGCCGCCGGAGAAGCCACCACCGCGGGCGAAACCGCCGCCGGAGAAACCGCCGCTGCGGGCGAAGCCGCCGCCGGAGAATCGGTTGCCGCCAGAGAACCGGTCATCGCGGTGGAAATCGCGGCGGTGAAAGTCGCGGCCGCCAAAGCCGAAGCCGAACGCGACGCTCGGATAGCCATAGCCGTAGTCGTAATAGCCGTAATCATACGGCCCATAGTCATACGGGCTGTAGGAGGCGTAGGGATCGTAGGAATAGGAGTAATCGTAAGCCTCTGGGGCGGAATAGCTGTAGGTTTGGTAGCTGTAGCTGGCCGGCGGATAGACCGGGCACAGAGCCGGATTGTAGTAGGGCCCATACTGGCAATAGGGGTTGGTCTGAGCCTGGGCCGAGCCGGCGCCGCCGAAAAAGGCCAAGCCGGCGGCGCCGGCGAGCGCCATCGCGGCCAACGGCCGCCGTAGAGAAGCAAAACGCGACATGGGGTCAAATCCTGGAACTGTAGAGATTTCTCTTGATCGAGAAAACGCCTCCACCGCGGGCGGCGTTGCCGGCTGCGACGCGCGGTAGCAGCGCCGGCCGGAGCTTCGTCTCAGCGCGGTCAGTGCGGCGGCTGGAACACCGCAGCGGGGCCTGGCCATCCCGGGTCGAGCGGCCGGGCGCGATAACCGTACTCGCAATTCGGGCCATAAGCCGGGTAGGCACAGTAGCCGGTCACAATCTGGGCCTTGCCGGGGCTGATCGCGGCGATCGCAATGCCGCCGATCCCGGCGACGGCGCCGGCGATCACCAGGCGACGGATGCAGCGGGCGAGAAGACGAGAGGTCATATCCCGATCCCTTCGGGTGCGTTTCCGATATTCCGGAAACATCGGCAGCGGGCGTCAGGTTGCGAGGCTCACGGTCTCGACGCGGCAAGCGGCCAGGCGAAGCTCAGCTCGTGGCCATCGGGATCGGTGATGTGGAAGAAGCGCTCGCCCCATTCGGCGTCGCGCGGCGAGGTGTCGGGCGTCACGCCGGCGGCGACCAAACGGGCGTGCAAGGCATCGAGATCGGGGTCGTAGAAGATCACCCGGCCCCACCATGACCAACGCCGCTCGGCGGGCTGCGCCGTCAGGTTCAGATACCCGTCGCCGGCGCGGAAGCTGGTGAAGCCGGCTGTCTCACCGCCATAGAGCAGCTCGAAACCGAGCAGCCGGTAGAAGCGCACCGCCCGCGCCATGTCGTGCGTCGCCAGCGTGATCGCGCTGATGCGTTCAATCATCCGCTGGCGACCATGCCGACGGCCAGGGGCGCGGCTGTGTGGCCTCAGGCCGGCAGCTTGTCTCCGTCCGGCGGGGCGGCGACCTCGAACGCGTTCACAATGCCGGACAGCATCGCGAAATAGCCGGCGGCGGCGGTCAGCTCGACCAGCCATTGCGTGCCGTGCCGCTTCTGCAGACGATCGAACAGTGCCTGGTCCACCCGGTTCTTGAGCACCAGCTGGCGCGTGTAGGTGACGATGTCGCGTTCGTCCTCGCCCAGCGAGGCTACGTCACCCTTGGCACGCAAGATGTCGATCGTCGCCTCGGGCACGCCGGCGCGGCGGGCGGCGCCGACCTGCGCGGCCCAGACGTAATGCGCATCGCGCTCGCGCACCGAAGCGAGGATCGCGTGCGACAGGAGCCGCGGCTCGACCAC
>DATARH010000232.1:0-7789 GCA_036264235.1 Allostellaceae bacterium | reverse complement strand
CCGAGGCAGAGCTGAAGCCCGCCGGGCTGCTGCAGGCCGACCGAGATGCCGGTACGCTCGCCGAGCTCGGCGGCGAGATGCGGCCATTCCTCGGCCGAGCGGCGGGTCCAGCGCTGGTAGTGCGGCGCGCCGAGGCCTTTGCTCTGCACCCAGACGAGGCCGAAATTGCCACGCGAGGCGCGGTAGGCGACATCGCCCTCGTCGATCAACGCCGGCCTCAACCCGGCATGGGCCAGGCCATAGGCGATCGCCGAACCGACCAGCCCGCCGCCGATCACGATCGCATCGAAGGTCTTCATGGCCCGATCGGCTGTCCGCGCATCGGCGGATGATAGAGGGCCGCGTCGGTCGGGCGGAAGCACAATCCCAAAAAGGCGGTGCCCGGACCAGGGTCCGGGCACCTGCGATTGACGCCTACGCCGCGTCGGGGGAGGCAGCGCGAGGCGTCAGTCGAAATTGCCGCTGAGCGTTTCCGGGAACATCACGCCGACAACCGCGGATGCAGCCGCCAGCGCTGCCAGCACCGCATAGGGCAGCCAGCGTGGGACCGTGATCGACACCGAGCCGGTGTCGAACCGGTACGCGGCATTGGCCGAGCCGGCGGTCAGCATCAGGCCGGCGGTCATGAACATCATTGGACTTGTCAACATAAGGTCTCCGTCAATGGCGGCGGCGAACCGGCACGGGGCGCAGGGCGGGAGACTGCGCCCTCGCAACGATCGTGCCGATCGCCAGACAAACCAGTGAAAAAGCTATGGTCGCCATCTCCTGTCGCTCCTCTCGGTTTGCCGGCTCACTCGATACCGGCAGCAACATTCGATGGTTAATTTAGCGGGGGATCATCGCCCAACGGTGTGAGCGCGCTCACACCGCATGAAATTTTTCCTAGAAGGCCGCGCGATGGGGGGTCAGGCGGCTTCCGCGAGGGCGCGGGCGGTCGCGACCAGCATCGCGTCGGCGCCATGCGCGGCGACGATCGACAAGCCGGCGGGCAAGCCATTCACCGTCGCGCCGGGGATACTGACATGCGGCACCCCGGTCAGCCCGCCATGGCTGCACAGGCAGATCACCCGGTCGCGCAAGGCGCTGGTCTCGGAGAGCGGTAAACCGCAACGCGGCGCCGGGAACGGCGTCGTCGGCAGACACATGATCGTGCCCGGGGTCAGCAGGCGGCGCATCTGGCCGCGCGCCTCCTGCCGCACAATCTCGGCGAGCGCGATCTCGGCCGGCGGCGTCATCGAGCCGAACACCAAATTGCGCGCGACCGAGAATTGGAAGCGCGGGTTCGCGGCATCGATCCAGTCGCGGAATGTCGCCCAGGCTTCGGCCGGCTGCAGCGTCCGCTGGGCGCGGTACCAGGCGGCGAGCCCCGGCGGCGCCATGATCGCCTCTTCCGCGCCGCCGACGAGACGGCTCAGTCGGCCGACGAAGGGCTGCAACGCGGCGGCGGTGTCGGGCTCGGCGAACGCGAAAGCATCGACCGCGACGAGCAGCCGGCGCGGCAAATCCGCCGGGATCGGCTCGCCGAGCATCACCGCCGAGACGCGGGCGAAGGTATCGGCGTCGCGCGCGAACCAGCCGGTGGTGTCGGAGCTCGGCGCCTGTTGCATCATGCCGGTGACGTCGATCCGGCCGTGCGTCGGCCGGATGCCGTAAAGGCCGCAGAAGCTCGCCGGCACCCGCACCGAACCGCCGGTGTCGGTGCCGAGCGCGGTGTCGCACAGCCCGCCGGCGACCGCCGCCGCCGATCCGGCCGAGGAGCCGCCCGGCACATGCCCCGGTGCCCGCGGATTGACCGGCGTGCCCTCAAACGGGTTCTCGCCGAAGATGCCGAGCGAGACTTCGTCGGTGATCGTCTTGCCGATCAGCGTCACGCCGGCGTCGAGCAGCGTCTGCACCGCCCAGCCGTGACGCTCCGGCACTGGGTTCGTCCGAGCCCAATCGGGATTGCCGCCGCCGGTCGGATGGCCGGCGACGTCGAACAGATCCTTGGCGGCGAAGGTCAGCCCCGCCAGAGGGCCGGAGGCGCTGCCTTCGATGCGGAAGGGCTGGCCCGGGACGAACGCGCCGAAATCCTCCGGAATGTCCATGTCAGTGGGCCAGCAATTCGGAGAGCGCCTTCGCCGCGGCGGCGTTCGACAGGATCACCGGCAGGCCGAGCGGCGCGATGACACCGCGGTGACGCTCGGTGAAGCCGATGCAGTCGAGCAGCACCGCATCGGCGCCGCGCGCCTGCAGGTCCTTGGCGGCGTCGGCCAGCGCTTCGGGCGTATCGGTGTAGGGGCTGGCGGCGGCGAAGATCGGCTGGCGGGCCAGCGCGCCCCATTTGCCGGCCTCCGATGCGATCTGCGACGCGATCGGCACGACGATGCCGAGCTGCCGCTGTTGGACGAGACCGGCGACCATGCCCGGGATGATGCGGTCGGGCTCGATCAGCCAAGCGCGGCGCGTTTCGAGATGCTCGAAGCTGCCAGTGCACAGGATCAGGATGATGCTGCAGCCCTCGTCCTCGAGCGACGACAGCGCCCGCTGCAATCCCCCTTGCATGCGGGCGCGCGACAACAGCACGACGCTGCCGTCGGCGAGTCGCGTCACCAATTCGGGCTCATCCCTTTCGGGCTTGTAGCGGGCATCGATCTCGGCGCGCACCATGCCGTCGAGGACGCCGCGGTGAAGGCAGCGCACGCCCGGCGGCAGATGCGCCTCGACGATCGGTGCCACATCGGGCCGCGGCGCCTGGCCGATCGTTAGCGTCCCGAGAATGCGTTCGCGCATCATTTTGCTCCGTCACTTCACCTTTGTCGCGGTCTTCACCACCGAATCGGTGAAGCCGTAGAGCGCGTCGCCGCCGATAAAGCCGGCGGCCAGCACTTCCATCGAGCCGCTGGCGCTATCGCCTTTCCACTTCAGCACGCCGACCCGGATCGCGATGCCGACCAGCACGGCCCAGCCCGCCCACGGGTTCGGGATCAGGAGCCCGGTCGCAAACAATATGCCGAGCTGGCGCGACGGACCGCCGAGCAATTGCAGGACCGCGCCGGGAATTGCCCAGATCAGGAGCCACTGCGCGACCGCGGCGGTGGCGCCGGCCTTGATCGCCGCGACATAGACGCGGTCGACCGGCGGCACGAGATCCTGCGCGAAATAGCCGGGATGCGCGAAATACACGGTCGGGATCGCGATCAGGAAGGCCAGCATCGCGGCGTAAAGCTGCTGGCGGCGCCCGTCCAATTCGAAGGCGCAGTTGGCGCCGTGGCCACGCAAGATAAAGCCGGCGCGCAGGTCGTAGCCCATATCGGCGAAGGCCGGCCCGGTGGAAGCGGCGAACCCGACGAGCAATGCCAGCGCGACCGGCGGAAAGCCGATCAGGATGCCGAGAATCAGGGTGATAAGCGCGACTGCAAAGGCCGGGAACCAGCCGGCATGCATCGCCGAGATGCCGACGATCAGCTCGTGCACAAAGGCGGCGAAAGCGGCGTAGATGATGAACGCGACCAGCATGCCGGCCGACATCTGGCCGACCAGCCCACCCATAAGCGCAATCAGCACGGCGATCAGGACATAACCGACGCTGCCGAGCCCGAGAGCGCGGCGCAGCTGGGTGTCATCGCCGGCCTCGGCCAGTGCCTCGCCGCTGCCGCGGCGAGCGATCAGCATGCCGACCTGGATCAGCGCGACGATGCCGGCGCCGACCATGAAGCCGTGCGGCACGTAGTATTTGGCGATGTCGATGCCGGCGACCGGCATCGCGTAGCCGCGCACCAGGAGGCCGATACCGAACATCGACAGCGCCCAGACATTGCCAATGAACGCGACGCCGAAGGCCGACATCGGGATCTTGAGCCAGCTGCCGAACATGCCGACGACGATCCCGACGAGCAGCAGCACGGCACGGCGGCCGCCGGCGTCGCCGGCGCGGATCGCCTCGGCGGCGGCAATCCCCGGCGGCCAGGTGCCGGTCGCTGGAAAGATGCGGCTGTCGAACATCCGGTACAGCAGATAGGCGTCGAGCAGCATCGACAGGGCGGCGCCGATCAGCATCGGGATGATCAAATCGGGCCGGCCTAACAGGAACGGCACGCCGATCGGCAGCAGCAGACTGTTGGCGGCGCCGAAGGTCGCCGCCGAGATCGCGCTCTGCGCCAAATTCTGCACATGGATCGAGCGATAGCGGGCGAACATTGCGAGCGGCACCCGCGCCAGGATCATCGCGACCAGCGCGCCGATGATCGAGGTGTTCGGGGTGACCCCAAGCTGCACGATCAGCTGTACCCCGATCACCGCGCCAAAGCCCGACAGCACGATCAACAGGATCAGCGTCGCCGGCGCGAAGGTCGCCGGATGCGGCCCCTCGGCGGCGGCAGCGGGCACCGGGGAGACATCGCGCGTCGAAGTCAGGTCGGCCATCCGGCTCCCCCTAATTCCTGCCTTTTGCCGCCGCGGCGGTTCTGGATCGCCGCGGGTTCGCCGATCATCTTGGCCGGGACGCGGTTACAGCTCAATGCCAGACGCAGAGCCGCAAACCTGCTCCTGTCCACCATCCCCATCCGGACGAGGGGTTTTGCCATAAGTCCGCACCGCGATTACCATGAACAATGCAGTGGGTAGTAAAGCCGAGAGAAAACCCTGCCCTTGAACTACGCGCCAGCTATACAAGCGTGGAACGAATAACTACAAGCTACATTAATCTACAAACGGAGGTACAAATGGCCGATGAGACATTCGAGATGTTCGTGCAGCGTGAGCGGGCACGGCTGCACGGCGAACGCGAAGCGATCTTTACGCAGCAGCAGGAGCTCGAGAACAAATTGGCCGACATCAACCGCGAGCTCGCGGCGATCGACGCCTACGAATCGGCCAGGAGCGGCAAGGCCGTATCGGCGCGCGGCACCGGCGCCCGGCGTGGACGGCGAGGCCGTCGCGGCAGCAAGCGCGAGCAGCTGTTGCAGCTGATCAAAGACGGCCGCGGCCTGTCGCGTGGCGAAATCCTGCAAAAGATGGGCCTCAAGGGAGACAAGTCGGGTGAGATGTCGGTCAGCAACGCACTCACCGCTCTGACGAAGTCAAAACAGGTAGCCCGCAAAGAGGGTAAGTACATCTCCGCCTGACCTGGCGCGCAGGGTTGGTCGGGATCGCCTCCGCCGGCGTCGGCTCTTGCATCGCCCCGGCGTTGACCTATCATCCTGCCGGGATGCGGGTGTAGCTCAATGGCAGAGCAGAAGCTTCCCAAGCTTACGACGAGGGTTCGATTCCCTTCACCCGCTCCACATTTCGGCGGCGCCAGCGGCTGAATTCGAGCGGCGGCCGCCGCATAAATCAAATTGAAGCCAAATCTCTGCCGGAAACAGCCGAATAACGTCCCGTTGGTTTGGTAAATAAATCTTTGATCTGCACCGATAGATTTGGCGCAAAACCGCGATCGGTTGTAGTTAACGCCACCCCCTCTCCAGGGAGAGCGCCATGCGTATCGTTGCGGAGAACCACTCGACCCAGCGCATCACGCACATTATGGAGCCGTCGCTGCATCCTGATATGACGGTATGGGCAAAGAGTTCGCGTACGCCGAAATCGGCGCCAGACGGGCTTGTGATCAGCCTGAACGGAGCGACGCCATACCGGACCGGCCTGCGCGAAAACCGGCAGTACCTGATCAATCTGACCCGCGAGGAGGTCCGACAGATCGTCGAATGCGCCCGCCGCTGCGGGCTGGTGCACGCGGTGTCCTAGCGCCGCCCCGGCCGAGCGGCTAGGGTTCCAGGGCGCCGCGCAGGATCTCCCGCGCGGGCGCGCTGCCGTCGAGCGGCCGCAGCGTGCGGCGCGCGATCTTCCAGCCTTCGGTGGTGCGCACCAACTCCCATCGGTTGGCCGAGACGCGGTGCACGTGAAAGCCGCGCGACGCGCCGTGGTTGGGGACGTCGAAGGTGGGGCCGACCCGATCCGGCACCAGGATCTGCAGATAGGCGATCGCCACCGCGGTGTCGCCGCTGACCCGCACATAGGGCAGCCCGGCGAAATGGGCGATGCCCTCCTCGATCGCGCGGTGGTGCTCCGGATTGGACGAGCCGGCGGCGATCGCCGTACGGCCGGTCGGCCGCGGGAACTCGGCGCCGCGATCGAACACCCCATCTTCGGCCCAGACCGAGGCAACGTAATCGCCGGCACCGGTATCGGCGCTGGGTGGATGGCTGGCGATCAGATTGTAGATTTCGAGCCGGTCCTCGATCAGGCGGAGCCGCTGTTCGAGCGTACTCGCGTCGCCGGCATCAGCGGTCATGATGCACTCCCTCTTTTCAAAACGCCTGAGCTTATCGGGGCGGCGTCCGCGGCGATATAATCCCAGGATGGAGAAGCGGTCTCGGCAACGCAGGCGCGTCGCAAGATTCGCCATCGCGGTGGTCGCCATCGCTTTCGCGGCGATGACAGCCCCGGCCACGGCCGAGACGCGGGTGGTGCTCGATCATCCGTTCGTCCTCGAGGATGCCGACGGCAAGAGCGTCACCGCAGAGACTTTTCCCGGGCGCTGGCTGCTGCTCTATTTCGGCTATACGCATTGCGCTGATCAGTGCCCAACCGCGCTCAGCGCGCTGGTCGAGGCGCTGAACGAGATCGGTCCGGCCGCGGAACAAATCCAACCGCTGTTCGTCACTGTCGATCCGGCGCGCGACCGCGGCCCGGCGCTGCGCGCCTTCACCGCGGCCTTCGACAAGCGCATCGTCGGGCTGACCGGCAGCGACGAGCAGATCGCCGACGCCGCCCGGATGTTCGGGGTCGAGTACCAGAAGGTCCGCGAGGGCAGCGACGATTACGTGATCGACCACAGCACGACATTGTCGCTGGTCGGCCCGGACCGACGGCAGGCGGTGACGTTCGCGTTTGCCGAGCCGTATCTGATCGCGGCCAAGCTGCTCGACGAGTTGCAGCGCGGCGGCGCCGCGCTCGGCGCGGTGAACAATCTCGGCGCGTACCGCTGAATGGTCAGGCCAGATCGGCATGACCGCGTGACCAGAACGACCAACTCCGTCGGAAAACGCGAGATCGCCGCCGCTCTTACGCCACGCCAAGGGACAAGATCGAATAGAACGGCCAGCGAATCGAAACGCAAGAAGCGGATATAACGACACCCGACCCCGGGCGTAGAGATGCGCCCGTCGCAGGCGACTGCGTCGCAACCCGCCGGGAGTTCGATCCAATGCTGACCCTTCTTGCGCCTCTTCATGCCATTGCGGCGCGTCGAGGCGAAGGCCTGCGTCCCGAACTGATCAGCCTGTTGGGGCGTGGCGCACAAGCCTGCCGCAACTCAGGAGAGTCGAAGATGTCACGCGAACAGGACAATAAGGCCCTCGTCGGACGCTGGTTCGACGGGTTCTGGGGCAACCCTTGGAACCCACAAATTATCGATGAACTCGCCGCGCCCGACATGCTGCTCCAATATTCGCTGCATGCACCGCGTCGGGGTCACGACGACGTGCGGAACTTCATGATGGATTTCCGCGCCGCGTTCCCGGACCTCAAGTTCTGGGGCGCTGCCGATCTCATCGCCGAGGGCGATTATGTCGTGGGACGATGGGAAGGTGGCGGTACACACACCGGCCCCGCGTTCGGCGATTTTCTCGCCGGCTCGCTGCCGGCGGCATCCGGTCGGAAGATGCACTTCACCGGCACGACCGTACTCCGTGTAGACAACGGCAGGATCGCCGAGGAAGTCGGCCTCGACGACGGCGTCACCGCGCTCACCCAGCTTGGTATCTTGAAAGCCGCCTGACCATAACGGAACTGGATCGAGGTGTGA
>DATARH010000208.1:0-6814 GCA_036264235.1 Allostellaceae bacterium | reverse complement strand
CCAATCCCGCATCGGCGGTCTCGAGCCGCTGCGGGCGAGACGCCCGCGGTCCGTCATAAAGCCGAACCGAGCTGCGCGCGAGCGATCCAGGACGTGACCGGCCGATCGGCGATTGAGCCGGTCGCCGCGGCACGGCATTCTCTCGCCGGTTTGGTTGTTACGGAGCTCTCGATGCCGATCGCCGCGATGCGCCGCCCTGCCGTCCCGAGCCCGGAGGAGCTGATCGGCCGGGCGCGCGAGCTGGTGCCGGAAATCCGCGAGCTGGCGCCGGAGACCGAGCGCAACCGCAACCTGTTCCCACAGATCGTCGAGCGGTTGCGCGAGGCCGAAATCCTGCGCACCTGCCGCCCCGCCGAATTCGGCGGCTTCGAATACGATTGCGGCGTCGCCTTGCAGATCGCGCTGACGATCTCCGCGGCCTGCGCCTCGACCGGCTGGACCGTCAACGGCGCGGTGTCGAACGGCTATTCGCTGGCGCATTGGCCGATCGAGGCGCAGCACGAAATCTGGGACAGCGGCGCCGAGCCTTTCACTTTTGCGTGCTTCGCCCCGACCGGCACCGCAATCCCCGTCGAAGGCGGCTACCGCCTCAGCGGCCGCTGGTCGTTTGCCAGCGGCTGCGACATTTCCAGCTGGGGCAAGCTCGGCGCAATGATCGCAGCACCTGGCGATGCCGCTCCGAAAGACGGCGCGTTCTTCCTGCTGCCGGCCGGCGATTACCAGATCGTCGATACCTGGTTCGTCTGCGGGCTGTCCGGCACCGGAAGCAAGGACATCATTGTCGAGGACGCGTTCGTGCCGGCGCACCGCCTGCTGAAATTCTCCGACACTCGCGCCGGCACCGCGCCCGGCGCGCAGCATCACAAGAACGCGATCTACCGCATGCCGCTGTTGATGGTCGGCGCCTCGATGCTGGCCTCGACCGCGATCGGCGCGGCCCGCGGCGCGCTCGACGCCTATCTCGACATGACGACCGGCCGCAAGACCCGCGGGGCGCTCGCCGGCGGCAATCTGCGGATGGCCGAGTTCGCCACCGTGCAGCTGCGCGTCGCCGAGGCGGCGGCTTCTGTGGAGGCGGCCGAACTGATCCTCTTGACCGACATGCGCGAGGCGACGGAAAAGCTGCGCGCCGGCGGCGAGATCACGGTTGCCGACCGCATCCGCGCCCGCCGCAACCAGGCCTATGTCACCAAACTGGCGGTGCAGGCGGTCGAGGCGCTTAATGCCTCGACCGGCGGCTTCGGCCTGCATCTCGACAACCCGGTGCAGCGCGCCTGGCGCGACGCCAACGCGGTCGCCCGCCACGTCAGCCTCAATTGGGACGCGGTCGGCACGATGTACGGTCAGCACGCCTTTGGGCTGGAGCCGCGCGGCCAATATTAGGAGGCGGCACTAATCCGCTGCCGGCGCTCTCCAGTACCGATAGCCGTAGAGATCGGCCTTCAGCCCGAACGCGTCGTAAAGTGCAATCGCCGGCGCGTTATCGGCGACGACCTGCAGGCAGGCGCCGTCGGCGCCCTGCTGGCGCGCCCAATCGGCCAGCGCGGCGACGATCCGCCGGGCCAGCCCCTGCCGGCGGCGGCGCGGGTCGGTCACCACCGACTCGTAGCAGAGCAACCCATTGCTGACGGCGCCGTAGGCGAGCGCCGCGATGCGACCGTCGAGGCGTAGCGCGGCGAAGGCGGCCGGCACCGCGAGCGCGCGCACGATGCGGCGATAGGTGACGCGCTGCTCGGTCTTGTGGCCCTGCAAGGTGCCCATCGCCGCCAGCCAGTCGGAGCCGGCATGCGGCGACAACTCCACCTCGGGATCGGCCCGCGCCGCCAACTCCGCCATCGGCCCATACAGAACCGTGGTGTCGCCCTCGCCGGTATAGCCGCGCGCCGCCAGGGCGTCTTCCATGCCGCCCTCCAAGAACGACGGCACGCGAAAGATCGGCGGCTGGCGCTGGCGCCGATACAGCCCCTCGACGGCTTCGATCACCTGCTCGACCGGAGCGCAATCGGGCCGCAGCGCGTTCGCCGAGTTGGCGCGACGCGACAACCCCTCGGCGAAGCGGATCAGCCAGCCGTCGAGCAGCACCTGTTTTAATGCCGGGAAGGCGTTGAAACAGTTTTCCTCGATGCGCCAGCGCAGGGCCGTTTCAGGCATCAGCGGGGTGGTCGCGGCGGCCGGCGCGAGCGGTCGCGGCGCCGCTCCGCTGCCGGCGTTAAGCGTCGCCCGGCAGCTCCCGTTGCGGCCGCGCTATCGCACTTTAGGAGCATTGACTCGCGGGAGCCTATACGTGTGTGGTACGTTTCTTTAACGGAAAAAGCCGCCCAAGCCGAGGGCCCGGCGGCGAATAGGGAAGGAGAAACGCCCGCATGTCGATCCTCACCCGCCGCTCTTTGATCCGCAGCTCCGTCGGCGCAATCGCCGCCGGCACGCTGGCACGGCCTTATATCGCAAACGCTCAGGCCAAGACGATCGAGGTGTGGTGGGTTCAGGGCTTCGTTCCCGAAGAGGACGCGGCGTTTAACGACTTTGCGGCGCAATACGAGAAGCAGAGCGGCGATAAGCTGAATTACAGCATCATTCCGTTCGCGCCGATGCGCCAGAAGATCATCTCGGCGATCACCAGCGGCGTGGTTCCCGACTTGATCTACGCCACGCCGCCGGAAGTCGTGCCCAACGCCGCATGGGAGGGGCAGCTCGTCGATGTGACCGACGTCGTCGAGACCCAGAAATCGAAGATGCTGCCGATGGCGGCGGCATCGGCCTATTGCTACAACAACGTCGAGAAGAGACGCAGCTATTACGGCGTACCGTTCGAAGGCTCGGTGGTACCGTTCCACATCTGGGGCAGCCTGGTGGAGAAGGCCGGCTTCAAGGTGTCGGACATCCCCGACACCTGGGATCCGTTCATCGATTTCTTCAAGCCGGTGGCGAAGAAGCTGCAGGAACAAGGCATGCGGCATACCTATGCCACGGCCTTTGTCGTCAGCACGATCGGCAACGACCCGACCAACACCTTCCAGCAGTTCATGATCGCCTATGGCGGCGAGAACATCGTCACCAAGGACGGCAAGTTCAACGGCAAGGACCCGCAGGTGCGCGAGGGGGTCGTCAAAGCGGTCGAGCGGCTCTCGTCGTTGTTCAAGGAAGGCTACATCCCGCCGAGCTCGATCAACTGGAACGATGCCGACGACAACAACGCCTTCCATTCCAAGCTCTGCGTCATGGATTTCGACGGAACCCTGTCGACGGAGCTGGCGATGCTGCACAAGCAGCATGAGGAATACCTGCACGAAGTCGTCACGATGCCGCCGCCGAAGCACAACGACGGCAAGCAGATGGCGAGCCAGTTCGGCGTCAATTACATGATGATCCCGAAGGGCGCGAAAAACGTCGAGGGCGCCAAGTCGATGGCGAAGTACATGATCGAGCCGGAGATCAACGCCAAATACCTGAAGGGCGGTCTCGGTCGCTGGCTGCCGATCTACCCCGACCTCGTCAAGAACGATTCGTGGTGGACCGATCCGAAGCAGGACATCCATCGCCCGCCCTATGTCGAGCAGGCGTTCAACCGGCCCGTTCTGCCGTTCTACTTCATCTACACGCCGGCCTGGGCACAGGTCCGCACCGAGCATCCGTTTAATGTCGCGATGCACGACATCACCTCCGGCGGCATGAAGTCGACCGACGCGGTGGACAAAGCGTTCAAGCGCATCGAAGAGATCTTCACGAAATACGAAATCAAGGCCTGAGAGGGAACATGGCTGACAGCGCATCGGTCCTGCCAAGCGGCCGCGCTCTTCTGGGGCCCGCCGGGGCAGCGCAGCGCGGACGATGGCGCGGCTTGCGCGGCCATCTGCAAGGCTCGGAATACGCCTGGGCCGTGGCGTTCTGCGTTCCCTATATCTTCGTCTTCTTCGCGTTCGTCGTGTACCCCGTCGCCTTCGGCATCTGGATGGGCAGCGACGCGAGCCTCTACACCACGCTGTTCTCCGACCCGATTTACAAGGAGACGGTGGTCAACACGGCGCTGTTCCTGGGCGTCGCGATTAACCTGAAGCTCTTCCTCGCCTTGCTCCTGTCCGGCTTCTTCATGCGGCCGGGCTGGTGGACCAAGGCTCTGTTGATGATCTTTGTCCTGCCCTGGGCGGTGCCGGCGCTGCCGACCTACATCTCGATCCATTGGATGTTGAACGGCGAATTCGGCCTGCTCAACAACATGCTGTACGATTTGTTCAACATAACCGCGCCGGACTGGTTGACCTCGCGCTGGACGTCGCTCGGCTCGGCGATGGTCACCCATATCTGGAAATGGCTGCCGTTCTGGACGGTGATCCTGCTGGCCGGACGGATGGCGATCCCGACCGAGATCCGAGATGCGGCCAAGGTGGACGGCGCCACCGGGCTTCGCTGCTTCATCCATGTCAGCTTCCCACTGCTCGCCAACCTCTACCTGATCTGCACCCTGCTCTCGACGATCTTCTCGCTCGGCGACTTCAACTCGGTCTATTTCGTGACCGGCGGCGGGCCGGCCGATTCGACCCACGTGCTCGCGACCCTTGGCATCCGTTACGCCTTCGACCTCGCCCAGCCGCGTCTCGGCGTCGCGGCGGTGATCTCGGCGCTGCCGCTGCTGATCCCGCTCGTGATCATCCTGATGCGCAAATTCCGGACCTCACAGGTGCAACTATGACGACGGCGATCCTCGACGCGCGGCCGGCCAGTCGGGACCGGTCGAAAACGGAGGTAATGCGGCGCTACGCGCGTCGCTGGCGTTATGTCGAAAGCACGGCTGCGGCGCTGCTGGCAGTCGTCCTCATGATCTGGACGCTGCTGCCGCTCTACAACATCCTGATGGTCTCGTTCGAGGGCCACAGCGATATCTTCAGCGGCGCCCTGCTGCCGCCGAACCCGTCGTTCGAAGGCTATTATGTCGTCGCCACCGAGGGCTACTGGTACCTCGAGAACTTCTGGCATCAGTTCGGCAACAGCATCTATGTCGGCGCTGCAACGACCTTCCTGACGCTGCTGATCGCCTCGACCGCAAGCTTCTCGATCTCGCGGTTGCGCATCCGTCACGGTTGGCTGATTTCTAACGCGGCATTGCTCACTTACGTGATCCCGGCGTCGTTCCTGGCGATCCCGTTCTACCGGATCATGCAGAATTACGGGCTGACCAACAATCTGTGGTCGGTGATCGCGGCGATGGTGACGTTCGCGACGCCCTACGCGATGTTCATCTTCCAGCAATACGGCCGCAGCATTCCGATGGAGTTGGACGAATCGGCCCGCATCGACGGCGCCTCGCCGATTCAGATCTATTACAAAATCTATCTGCCGCTGATGGCGCCGGCCTTGGTCGCGGTCGGCACCTACGCGCTGCTGCTCGCCTGGAACGAATATCTCTACCAGTTCCTGATGCTGTCCGATAAGCGGGCGATGACGGTGCCGGTGGCGCTGGCTGCATTCCTCAACAGTGACGAAGCCCCTTGGAACTACATGATGGCCACCGCGGTGGTGTATGCGATTCCGCCGGTCATCGTCTATTACTGGTTCCGCCGCCGCATGACCTCCGGCCTGACGATGGGCGGCGTCAAGGGCTAAGCCCAAGGGCTGAACCTTAGCGTCGCGGCAGCGCGGCCGAGTAGCGGCCGCCGCTGCCGCATCAGCGAACGAGATCGGGTAACGGCCGGCGCGGCTTCAATCGGGACGGTGCCGGATTGCGGCTGAGTGGATCGATGGCGCTGCTCCGGCTCGGCAGAACCGCACTTCGCTCTCTCGCCGTTTGGCTGGTGTTTCTGCCTTGCATCGCCTCGGGCCAGACGGCTTCGTCCGCCGACCGTGCGGATGCGCCTCCGACGCTGAGCCTGCCGGCCGTCAACGTGATCGGCACGACGCCATTGGCCGGTGTCGGTATCGATCGCGACAAGGTGCCGGCGAATGTTCAAACTTTGCCGCAGCCCGATATCGCAAAGCAGGGCCCGGCGCCGCTGCTCTCGGGGCTGGACCAGCACCTGAGCAGCATCAATCTCAACGACAACGAGGACAACCCCTACCAGCGGGACGTGCAGTACCGCGGGTTTACCGCCTCGCCGGTGCTGGGCACGCCGACCGGTCTCGCGGTGTACCAGAACGGCGTCCGGCTCAACGAGCCGTTCGGCGACAATCTGACCTGGGACCTGGTTCCCGACTTCGCGATCGACCGGCTCAACATCATCCCGACCAACCCGGTTTACGGGCTCAACGCGCTCGGCGGCGCGCTGGTGCTCAACATGAAGAACGGTTTCAACACCCATGGCGGCGAGTTGGAGCTGTCCGGCGGCTCGTTCGGGCAGCGTCAGGGCACGCTGCAATACGGCCAGCAGATCGGCAATATCGGCGCCTATATCGGCTTCAACGCCGCCTATGATGACGGCTTCCGCAAGCTGTCGCCGTCGCGGGTCAAGCAGATGTATGCCGATGTCGGAATCGAAGGCAACGGCGGTAGCCTGCATTTCAGCTTCACCGGCGCCAACAATGTTCTCGCCGGGATCGGCCCGACCCCGATTCAGTTGGTCGATATCGACCGCAGCGCCGTCTTCGTGTCGCCGCAATATTTCCACGACACGGTGCTGATGCCGACGCTGACCGGCAACTACATCGTCAACGAGGCGCTGTCGTTTCAGAGCAGCTTCTATTTCCGCAGCTCCGGCCGCGGCACCAATGCCGGCAACATTACCGACGTGATCCCGTGCGGCCGCCGCCTTGCCGACCTCTTGTGCCTCGGCGAGCGCGACAACCCGCTGTTCTCCACGACCGGCCAGATGGTGCCGAACATCCT
>DATARH010000157.1:0-2877 GCA_036264235.1 Allostellaceae bacterium | reverse complement strand
TCAGGGAAGTCGCGGTAGGACCTCGTCGGTCAGCAAGGCGAAGCTCTCATAGCTGAGCGGCGCCGCCAGCAGGTAGTCGAGGCCAGTCTCGTCCCGCAGCCGCAGGATGTCGTCGAGCACCTTGTCCGGCGTGCCGTGCAGGATCACCTCGTCGAGGTAGCGCCGCACCGGGTCGGCGCCGGGTGCGGTCGGGTCCGCCACGCCGACCGGGCTGTGCTGTGCGCCGAAATAGGACGCAACCATCCATTCGGCGCCGCTGCGCGCCACCGCTTCGGCTTTTGCCGCCGTGTCGGCGAGCGCGACGAGGCGGGCGATCGGCAGGTCGCGGCCGGCGAGCGAAAACCCGGCGTTGCCCATTCGGTCGGCGTAGAAGCGCCGCTTGCGGCCGATCTCGTCATGCGAGGCGTGCGGGTCCATCAGCACCGAGTAGCCGCGCGAGGCCGCCCATTCCAGCGCCGGTTCCGAGGTGGCGGCGACCCAGACCGGCGGATGCGGCCGCTGCAGCGGCTTCGGCAACACCTCGATATCCGCGAATTGAAAGTGCTGCCCGTTGAAATTGAGCCGCTCCTCGGTCCAGGCCTTCAGCACGATCTCGACTGCCTCGCGGAACCGGCTGGAGCTTTCCTCGGGCGGGACCCCGAACGCGGTGAACTCGACCCGGGCGAAGCCGCGGCCGACGCCCCAATTGACGCGCCCGCCCGACAGGATGTCGAGCAATGCGACCTCTTCGGCGAGGCGCAGCGGGTGATAGAACGGCGCCAACGACACGCCGGTCCCGATCCGAAGCCGTTTCGTGCGTGCCGCCGCCAGCGTTCCCATCATGTGGACCGACGGGCACACGCTGAAATCGCTGAAATGATGTTCGGCCAACCACACCGCGTCGTAGCCGCTGCGGTCCATGATCTCGATGCGCTCCAGGGCGCGCGCGAACACGGTTGTCAGGTCGGTACGCCGGCCGGGCCAGCTGAAGAATTGCAGAACGCCGAGCTTCACCGTGCTCTCCGTCCGGTGAACACCGGCGGCCGCTTTTCCAGAAACGCGCGTACCCCCTCTGCGTAATCGGCGGTGCGGCCGGCTTCCTCCTGCAGGTCGCGTTCGACATCGAGCTGCCGGTCGAGATCGTTGCTCTCGCTCGCATCGAGCGCCCGCTTGGTCAGCGCCAGGCCGCGCGTCGCCTGTGTCGCCAGCCGCGCCGCCAGCCCGTGCGCCTCGTCGATTAATTTGGCGTCCTCGACCGCTTGCCAGATCAGCCCCCACTCGGCGGCCTTGTCGGCCGGCAGCGGCTCGGCCAGCATCGCCAGCGCCCGCGCCCGCGCCATGCCGATGAGGCGCGGCAGAAACCAGGTGCCGCCGCAATCGGGCACCAGCCCGATCCGGGCAAAGGCTTGGACAAAGCTAGCCGAGCGCGCCGCCAGCACGATGTCGCAGGCCAGCGCCAAATTGGCGCCGGCGCCGGCCGCGACACCGTTGACCGCGCACAGCACCGGCAGCGGCAGCGCCCGCAACTTGCGGATCATCGCATTGTAGCTCTCCAGCAAATCGCCGAGCGGCGCGTCGCCGACCGCAGTCAAATCCTGCCCGGCGCAGAAGCCGCGCCCGGCGCCGGTCAGCAGCACCGCGCGGCAGCTTTCGTCGGCCTCAGCCTCGCCGAGTGCCGCGATCAGCGCCTCGCCCATCTCCAGGGTCAGCGCATTCAGCCGCTCGGGCCGGTTCAGCGTGATCAGCCGGTACCCGGCGCGCTGCTCGACGAGAATGGTCATCGGCCGGCTCCTTCTGCCCGCAATCCCCGGCATCATACCCGACCCTGCGTTGACAAGAACCGGGCCGGCTGTTGTATGGCCGGCCGATGCAGTTGCAACTCCGGATCGCCGGCGTCTCGCCCGCAAAGAGCGGCCGGGACGGCCGCGGTCCGTTTCGGACTCTTCGTCGATGTGCCCTGCTCCTGCTCTCCGCGGCGCTGCTGCTCGCACCGCTCGCCGCGCCACTGTCGACCGCATGGGCGGAGGAGCCGGTGCTGCATGTCTACAACTGGTCGGATTACATCGCGCCCGACACGATTTCCGGGTTCGAGAAGGAAACCGGCATCCGCGTCACCTACGACGTCTATGACGGCAACGAGGTGCTCGAGGCGAAGCTGCTCGCCGGCCATTCCGGCTACGACATCGTGGTGCCGTCGGCGAGCCCCTATCTCGGGCGGCAGATCGCGGCCGGCGCCTATCGCCCGCTCGACAAAGCGAAGTTGCCCGGGCTCGACAAGCTCGACCCGCGCATCCTGGCGCTGGTGGCGCAGCTCGATCCCGGCAATCGTTACGGCGTTCCGTATCTGTGGAGCGTCACCGGCATCGGCTACAACCCAGCGCTCGTCGCGCGGGCTCTTGGCGGCGACCCGCCCGACAGCTTTGCGCTGCTGTTCGATGCCGCCTACGCGCAGAAGCTTGCGCATTGTGGCATCTCGATCCTGGACACGCCGCAGGAGGTGTTTCCGGCCGCGCTTTCCTATCTCGGTCTGCCGCCCGACAGCCGCAGTCCTGCCGATCTCGATGCCGCCGCGACGCTGCTGCAGCGCATCCAGCCTGACGTGCGCAAGTTCCACTCGTCGCAATACATCAACGACCTCGCGACCGGCGATCTCTGCGTCGCGCTCGGCTATTCCGGCGATGTGATCCAGGCGCGCAACCGCGCCGCCGAAGCCGAGAACGGCGTCGAGATCGCGTTCCGGGTGCCGCGCGAGGGCGCGCAGATGGCGGTCGACATGCTGGCAATCCCGAAAGACGCGCCGCATCCCGACAACGCGCATGCCTTCATCGCCTACATCCTGCGGCCGCAGGTGATCGCCGCCATCACCAACGCGGTGTCATACCCAAACCCGAATCTGGC
>DATARH010000115.1:0-3106 GCA_036264235.1 Allostellaceae bacterium | reverse complement strand
GTCCCGCAACGTGCTCGCTCTCATCCGCAACAGCGGGGAAGAGCCAAAGGTAATCGAGTATCTGAAAACCCCGCCGACGCGCGATGAATTGGTCGAACTGATCGGCCGCATGGGCATTTCGGTCCGGGAGCTGCTGCGCCGGAAGGGCACGCCATATGATGCACTCGGCCTTGACGACACCGGTCTGACAGACGACCAGCTGCTCGATGCCATGATCGCCCATCCCATTCTGATCAATCGCCCCATCGTCGTGACGAACACGGCCGTGAAGCTTTGCAGGCCGTCCGAGACGGTGTGAGCTTGCCCCGCTTTTGCGGACACCATTACGCGGCCCTGGCGGCCGCTACCATCTGCTCGGGCGTGCGGTAACCGATACCTGAGTGAAGGCGTCTTCGATTGTACCAGCCTTCAAGATAGGTGAATATATCGGTTCTGGCTTCGATGCGGGTCAGATAATTGCATTCGCTGACGAGTTCGCCCTGCAACGTGGCAAAGAAGCTCTCCATCGGAGCGTTGTCCCAGCAGTCACCCTTCCGGCTCATGGAGGCAAGCATGCCGTGCCGCTTCAGACGTCGGCGATAGGCGTGGGCAGCATATTGTACCCCGCGATCAGAATGATGTACCAACCCAGGCGCCGGCCTACAGCGCGCGATCGCCATATTGAGCGCTGCGAGCGCCAGCTCATGGCCAAGGTGATCAGCCATGGCCCAGCCCACAACGCGGCGCGTGAAGAGGTCGAGCACAACGGCCAGATACAGCCAACCCTCGTCGGTCCAGACGTAAGTCAGGTCGGCCAGCCAGATGCGGTCGGGGCCTACCGCCTTGAAGTTCCGTTGCAGCAGATTGGGGGCGACCGGGAAGGCATGCGTGCTATCCGTCGTGCGACGGAACCGCTGCTTGTGCCGTGCTGACAGCCCCATGCCCCGCATGAGGCGGGCGATGCGCTTGCGGCCGACCTGCCGGCCCCGGCTGCGCAACTCGGCATGCACGCGCGGACTGCCATAGCGGCCGTGACTGGCCGCATGAACGGTGCGGATTTCGGCGCCGAGTATGCGGTCGGAAGCGGCACGTGCGCTCTCTGCCCGCTGCGCCCAGGCATAGTAGCCGCTGCGGCTCACGCCCAGCACTTCGCACATGATCCTGATCGGGAAGTCGGCGACGTTGTCGCGAATGACGGCATAACTCACCTCCGGTCCGTCGCCCTGCCGAAGATGAGCGCTGCTCGTTTTAAGATGTCGCACTCCATCCGCAGCCGCTCATTCTCGCGCCGTAGCTGCGCAATCTCCGCTGCATGATCGGCTGGGCTCGGACCAACACGGCGCCGCGACACCGCCGACGTGGGTGGGGACGTCGGCGACGACGCGCGGCTCCCACCGGAAGGACGCGTCTCAGCCCAGCGCAGCCAAGCTCGCACAAGGCGATCCGGCAGCCCGAGTTCTGCCGCCACCTGCGCCACCGTCTGCCCGCCGCGCACAGCGGCTACCGCCTCCAGCTTGAATTCGTCCGGAAAGCTCCGGCGTCTCCTGCTACTCTCCGTCATCACCACCTCCAGGCCCTTCAGCCTATCAGAGGTGTCCGTCCAATCGGGGCAGCTTCAAGTTCATCTGCAAAATCTGGACAAAAGAGGTAAGCGTGCGCCGATCGACGTCCTATCCGCCTGTGCGATGATACCGGACACTGGTCGGCATGGAACGGGAACCAGTTGCCGAGATTGAGGACCGCTCGAACGTGCGTCCGAACGAGCCTCGTTCGAGCGCTCGAACGGAACAGATTGAAGTTCACGTGCGGCCAGAGAGGCATCGTCGCTGGCGACCTGAAGAGAGATTGCGGATTGTGCAGGAGACGTTACTACCAGGCGCCGTGATCTCCGCGGTTGCGCGGCAGCACGGTATTGGCACTGGGCTGCTGTACACATGGCGCAAGGAACTGCTGACCACAGCGGTGACCGGCTTTGTTCCCGTGAAGGTGGAACCTGAGCCCGACCCCGCCGTCTCGCCATCCGGCCTTGCAGCGGCGATGACGACGGCAGTCATGCGGACCAGATCGGCAGGCGGGCGCATTGAAATCGAGTTCCCGCATGGTATTCGAGTTCGCGTCGATGGCGAGGTCGATGAGGCGGCATTGCGTTGCGTGCTGGCAGTTCTGGACAATCGCTGATGCTGCCGGCTGGGGAGTTCCGGATCTATCTGGCCTGCGGCGTTACCGACATGAGGAAGGGCTTCCATTCCTTGTCAGCGCAGGTGCAGACGATACTCAAGCATGATCCCTACAATGGGGCACTGTACATTTTCCGAGGCCGCCGCGGTGATCTGATCAAGATTCTGTTTTGGGACCGCCAGGGACTGTGCCTCTACATGAAGAAGCTGGACCGCGGTCGCTTCATCTGGCCACAGGCCAAAGATGGTGTCGTCTCGCTGACCATGGCCCAGATGTCCATGCTTCTGGAATCAATTGATTGGCGCGCCACGGCGTGGACCGCCAGGCCGGAGGTGGTCGTCTGAACGCGACTTTCAGCATCGTCGAGACAATCGACGCTGGTACGCCTCGTGCGAATCGAATAAGCTGCGGGAATGGCGCAAACGCCCTCGCCCGAAGAGCAGATCTCTGTACTTCTCCACGCGTTGGCGGAGCGAGACGCGACCATCGCCGCACACCAGGCCGAGCTGGCCGAAGCCGCCATTCTCAAAGCCAAGCTCACCACGGCGCTGCTCGAGATCGAGCATATCAAGATACAATTGGCCGCGTTGCGCCGGCAGCGCTACGGGCAGTCTTCGGAGAGGCTGGACCGCGACATCGCCCAACTCGAAATGCGGCTGGAGGATTTCGAGGAGACCTTGGGCGAGCAGCTTGCGGCCAGCCGGCCGCCGCCGGAGCCCGACTCCACACCAGAGACCAAGCCGCGACAGAAGCCGCCGGGGCGGCGACCGCTGCCGGACCATATGCCGCGCGAGGTGGTGGTGCACGAGCCTGAGATCGCATGCAACTGCGATCCCGCCCGCCTGGCCAAGCTCAGCGAGAGCACGACCGAGGTACTGGAGAAAATCCCCGCCAAGCTCAAGGTGATACGGCACGTCCGGCCCAAATATGTCTGCCGTCTGTGCGAGAA
>DATARH010000077.1:0-2799 GCA_036264235.1 Allostellaceae bacterium | reverse complement strand
CTTTTAGCGACCGGGTCAAAAGCGCCGTCGCCGAGACCGTGCGCCGCCAGGCCGATGCCGGCATCGACATCGTCGCCGATGGCGAGCAGGGGCGCGTCGGCTTCATCCCCTATGTCAACGAACGGCTCGCCGGCATCACCCCGAGCCCGACCGCCGAGGCCGCCAATTACTGGGGCCGCTCGCGCAAGTACCAGGCGTTTCCCGAATTCTATGCCTGGGCCGCCAGCATGCCCGGCACCGCCGGCCAGACCGGCCAGACCGGCCGCAGCCGGTGGGTGTGCACCGGCCCGGTCTCGTACAAGGGACTGGCGGCGTTGCAGAGCGACATCGCCAATCTGAAAGCCGCGCTGGAAGGCCGAAAACACGAAGCGGCGTTCATGCCGGCGGTGTCGCCGTCGAATCTCGCCAATTGGAACCGCAACGAGCACTACAAGACCGAGGAAGACTACCTCGTCGCGCTGGCCGACGCATTGCGCGAGGAATACCACGCGATCATCGATGCCGGCCTGGTGCTGCAGGTCGACGACCCGCTGCTCGCCTCCTATTACGTGATGCACCCGGAGGCGAGCCTCGAAGACTGCCGCAAATGGGCCGAGCACCGCGTCGAAATCCTGAACCACGCGCTGCGCGGTCTGCCGACCGACCGCATCCGCTACCACACCTGCTACAGCATCAATATCGGGCCCCGCGTGCACGACATGGAGCTGAAGAACCTGATCGACATCATGCTGAAGGTGAACGCGGGCGCGTACTCGTTCGAGGCCGGCAACCCGCGCCACGAGCACGAATGGAAGGTATGGAGCGAGGTGAAGCTACCGGAGGGAAAATCGGTGATCCCCGGCGTCATCACCCATTCCTCGAACATCGTCGAGCATCCGGAAGTGATCGCTCAGCGCATCGGCCGCTTCGCCCAGGCGGTCGGGCGCGAGAACGTGATCGCCGGCGCCGATTGCGGCTTCGCCAGCTTCGCCTCGACCTGCGAGGTGCACCCCTCGGTCGTCTGGGTCAAATTGCAGGCGCTCGCCGAAGGCGCGCGGCTCGCGACAAAGCAGCTTTGGGGAAGAGCCTAGCCGCCCTCGCCGCGCTGGTGTTCGTCGCGGGGGCTCCGTCGAATGCGGCGACTAGCGAGGACGCGCGGCTCGCCGAAATCGCCTACGAGGCGCGGCAGGCGATCGCGGTCGTCGAATGGTTTTATGTCCGCAGCCGCGCTTGCCCGTTGCCGTCGCGGCCGGCCGAAGTGGCGACACTGCGCGACCGGCTCGGCGACGGGTATTCGGCCGAGCCGCAAGGCGCGTTTCTCGAAATCCGTGGTATCAGCATGGCGGAAAGCTGGCGCTATTACGCATCGCCCTCGCATCCGGAGACGTGCACTCTGTTGCGCAAGCTCGGAGGCGGCGGGACGCTGATCTGGCGCTATCAACGCGGCATCGAACGCTGGGCGCTCGATCCGGGCGACGGGCGCGCGGAACGCCCGATCAAACCCGCGCCGTGACGGCTGGCAACGGAGACGCAGGATGCAATTCGGCTACTTCACGCTGAGCGACAACCACTACCAGAACAACGACCGCGAGCCGAACCGGTTTATCGCCGACATTCTCGACGAGGCGGTGTATGCCGAGGAGGTCGGGCTGCACTCGGCGTGGATCGGCGAGCACCACTTTTCGACGCTCGGCGTCCTCTCCTGCCCCGATCTGGTGCTGGCGCAGGTCGGGGCGCGCACCAAAAAAATCCGCCTCGCCCCGGCGGTGACGGTGTTGCCGCTGCACCACCCGATCCGCGTCGCCGAGCAATGGGCGACGCTCGATCTGCTGTCGGGCGGTCGCGTCGATTTCGCCGCCGGGCGCGGCTATGACAAGCGCGAATACACGCCGCTCGGCGCCTCGTTCGAGGACAACCAATCGGTCTTCGAGGAAGGGATGGAGATCGTGCGGCGGCTGTGGGCGGAGGACGGGCCGATCTCGCATCGCGGCGCGCATTACCAATTCGACGATGTCGCGATCACGCCGCGGCCGGTGCAGCGGCCGATCCCGGCCTATGTCGCCTCGTTCTCGAAACCGTCGATCGAGCTGGCGGCGCGGCTTGGCTGCAATCTGATCGTCGCTCCATTCGCTGCGGGAATGACGTTCGGTGGCTTGCGCGGCGTAGCCGACATCTACGCCGAGACCTGCGAGCGGCACGGCAACAAGCCCGGCCGGCTGATGTGCAGCTACTTCATGCATTTCGCCGACGACCCGAAGAGCGAGGCAGCGGCCCGCGCCCGCCAAATCCGTTATTACAAGGAATGCGCCGCGCCGGCCTTTCCCGGCGACCCGGCGAAGGCGCCGCCGAGCTACCGCTATTTCGGCGAGATCGTGCAGCGGCTCAACAATGTGCGGCCGCAGGATTTGACCGAGAACGCGGTGCTGCTCGGCTCACCGGCGCAGATCATCGATACGCTGAAGAAGGTCGAGGCTGCCGGGGTCGCCGAGGTGATCCTCTACGTCAATGTCGGACTGAAGCCGCACAGCCAGGTCAAGGACGAGATGGCCCGCTTCATGGCCGAGGTCGAGCCGGCCTTCGCAGCCTGAACGCCCGCCCCGCCATCCGGAGGGACCGCATGTCGGCGCAGCTCGCGCGGTTCGGCATCACGCTGCTCGGGATGATCGCCGCCGGCGCGGCTTTCTGGTGCCTTGGGTCGGGTTGGGACTGGCTGGCGGCAATCGGGATCTTCTTCGCCGCTGGCGCGGTCGCCGATGTTGCCTTCCGGCGTTTGGCGAGCAAAGAGACGATCAGAGAGGACCTTGAGGATCGGGTCCGCAA
>DATARH010000065.1:0-8618 GCA_036264235.1 Allostellaceae bacterium | reverse complement strand
CGCGCCGACATCCTATCGGTGCATCTGGTGCTGAGCGACCGCAGCCGCGGCCTCGTCGGCGCGCGCGAGCTCGGGCTGATGAAGCCTTCGGCGATCCTCGTCAACACCTCGCGCGGCCCTATCTGCGACACCGACGCGGTGATCGCGGCACTGAATTCTGGGCGGCTCGCCTATGCGGGCTTCGATGTCTACGACCAGGAGCCGCTGCCGATCGACCATCCGCTGCGGCGCGTGCCGAATGTCATCCTGACGCCGCATATCGGCTACGTCACCGACGAGAACTATCGCAGCTCGTACCCGCAGATCGTCGAGAACGTGCTCGGCTTCCTCGACGGCAAGCCGGTGCGGGTCATCTGACCGCTGCTGATGTGATGCTCGGCGACGATGTGACGATCCGCCCGTCGCGCGACGAAGACGTCGCCGCGATCGCGGCCATTTACGCGCATCACGTGCTGCACGGCGTCGCCTCGTTCGAGGAGGTGCCGCCGCCTGCCGAGGAGATCGCCCGCCGCCGGCGGGCGATCATCGAGCGCGGCCTGCCCTATCTCGTCGCCGAGCGCAGCGGCCGGGTGGTCGGTTATTGCTATGCCGGGCCGTTCCGCCCGCGCATCGGCTATCGCTTCACTCTTGAAGATTCGGTTTATGTCGATGCCAACGAGGTTGGACGCGGCATCGGCCGGCGGCTGCTCGAGCAGGTGATCGCCCGCTGCACCGAACTCGGCTACCGCCAGATGGTCGCGGTGATCGGCGGCCGCGAGACGGTGCCATCGATCAAGCTGCACGAGCGCTGCGGCTTCGCGCATATCGGAGTTCTGCCGGCGGTTGGTTTCAAATTCGGCCGCTGGATCGATATTGTCATGATGCAGCGCGCGCTCGGCCCGGGCGCGGCGTCCATGCCGCAGGAGCTTCGCGGCCTGCGCGGCTGACGGAGGCGAATATGGCGGACGCAACCGGCCCCTTTGCCGATCCCGGCGCGATCACCGGTTATCACGCGCACATCTACTACGACCCGACGAAAACGCGCAGCACCGCCGCGCTGCTGCGCGAGGCGATCGGGCGTCATTTCGAGGTCAGCATCGGCAGTTGGCACGACGAGCCTGTCGGGCCGCACCCGACCGCGATGTACCAGGTCGCGTTCCCGGCCGCCAAATTCTCGACCTTCGTGCCGTGGCTGATGCTGAACCGCGGCGGCCTCGACGTGCTTGTCCATCCGCAGACCGGCGACGCCTATGACGACCACACGAAGCACGCGGTGTGGCTCGGCAGGCCGCAACCGCTCCGGACCGAGGTGTTGCGGCGCGCCTCCGGTCGTCTCGGCTAGATTCTGCCGAAGATCAGCAGCAGCACGACGATCAGGACCAGCAGTCCGGCGCCGCCGCTCGGGTAATAACCCCAGCCGCCACTATAGGGCCAGGTCGGCAGCGCACCGACCAGGGCAATGATGAGGATAATCAGTAGGATCGTGCCGAGCATTGTAGTGCCACTCAAAGTTGCCGTTGACCTGTTACACAAACAGGACGGCGAGCCGCCACGTTCCGTCGCGGCGGAGGCACTTACGCGATGTGGTGGCTACCAGTGGCGGACCGGACCGCAATCGACGTGGACGAAACCCGAACGCGGGTAGTAGCCGACGCCGCCGGCCTTGAGGCTCATCGCCGCGCCGCGGACATGCGAGAGATCGCGGCCCTCGCACCGCAGGTCGATCGCCATGCCTTTGATATGATAGCTATTGCTGGCGACGCCGGAGCTGTGCGCGTGCATCCAGGCGTTGGTGCCCGGCGAGCGATAGCCGCAGATGACCAGGAGCGGGTCGTGGCACTCGAGCCGGCTGCGCAGCATGCCGATCACATCGAGCACGCCGGCATTCATCGGCCGCACCTCGCCCGAATGGTGGTCGCGCAATACCCAGTTGATGTCGCGTACCGCGTCGCGGATGTAGTGGCCGTCGGCCCAGTACACGGTCCGAACCCACTCGCCGGTATGCGTGTTGTAAAGCGACACCGAGCGCGGTGCGAACGAGATCGCCGGCGCCGGCCTGATGAAGGCTACCCCGGCAGCAATCGCCGCCGTACCAATAACGCGGCGACGAGTCAGCAGAGAAGATGAAGCCAATGGCTGTCCCCCGACAACTCCCCTGGGAGACGCCATAGCATTACTGGCTGGCGCGAACAACCCCCGATTGGCGGGTTACGAACACCTGTAGCCAGATTTGATCGGCATTATCCCGCCCTGGTTGATTGTCCTCCGGATGGTTCAGCCACCGCGCTGGCTACTCGGAATTTGTTCGGCGAGCGGTGCTTGCGGCAGATGAAGTAGGGCGCGCCAGACTTCCTCGTCGCGCTGATAGACATCGCGGCGAAAGGCCACCCTGCCGGTATCGTCGAGGAAGGCGGTCTGGTAGGTGATGAACACCGGGACCGGCTGCGGCAGGGCCCGCCGGTGGGTGCCGCCGACCGCGACCGAGCGGGCGATACCCTCGGCGTTATCCTGCAGCAGCAGTGCCGCTAACTCGCGCGGGTTCTGCACCCGGACACAGCCATGGCTCTGGTTGCGGTTGTCACGGCTGAACAGGTTCTTGTTCGGCGTGTCGTGTAGGTACACGTCAAAGCGGTTCGGCATCTCGAATTTGAGCTGACCGAGCGCGGTGCCGGCGCCGGGAAGCTGCTGGATGCCGCCGCCGCGCCGCCGCACCATGTGATGCCGCTCCAGGTACTCGGGGTCGGCGGCGAGTTTGGGCAGGATTTCGCTGTTTGCGATCGACAGCGGCACATTCCAGGGCGGATTGAACAGCACGCTCTCGATCGCTGCCTGGAACTCCGGGGTCTGCTTGTCGGCCTGACCGACGACCACCCGGGTCGCGAACACCGGAACGCCGGCACGGAACAGATGCAGCTGGGCGCTGGCGGCGTTGACCACGACCCGATCGGGCGGCATCGCCCGCGGCAGCCAGCGCAGCCGCTCTAGATTGACCGCGATCTGGCGCGCCCGCTCGTCGGCGCCGACATTCAGTTCGGCCACCGTCGTCGTGCCGAGCTTGCCGTCGGCCGACAGGCCGTGGGCGCGCTGGAACGCCCGCAACGCCTCGGCCCCCGGCTCGGTGTAGCCCTCGATCGCGAGGCGCTGCGCCAGCGCGGCCGGCGAGCCGCTGGAAACCTGTGGCCAGCCACCGGCGGCGGCGATCGCCAGATAGCGCAGCCGCGCCTGCCGCAACACGCTATAGGCCGGCGTGTTCGGCGCCAGCGCCTCAATCGCTTTGACCGGATCGGGGGCGGCGGTCGCATTTGCCAGTGTGGCGCCGACATCAATCGGTGTCGGGCTCAGATCCTCGTCGTCATAGCGAGAGGAGAACGCCATCCCGCCATGCGCCAGCGCGTCGGCATAGCCGAGAAAGGCGTCCGAAAGCAGCAGGTCGCGGTCATTCGGCGTCAACGCCACGGCGCCACCGAGCAGCCGCGCGTGAAAACTGTTGGGGTCGAGCCCGTGCTCGCCGGAGCGCTGCACCGCCGCCCACAGGGCCGCGGCGGCGGCTTGCCGGCTGGGCCAGACCGGCGCAAAGCCGTGCAGCTCGTAGAACCGCCGCAGCAGCGCGGCGCGCACCGGCTCGCCGGCAACCTGCAGGGTGGAGGCCTGCAGCCGTGCCGCGATGTCGCTGTCGCCGATGGCGACCGGCGCCGCCGGGGCCAGCGCGGCGATCGTCTCGCCGGGAGCTGCGGCGGCGGGTTCGGGGTGGAGGGCGGCGGCCACAAGCAGCGCGGTCAGCGCGCCCATGCGGTAGGACAGCGCTCGCCGGGAGCGCCCGGGGGAGATCGTCAAGGTGCCTCGCTCTCTCTAAGTTCTACGGAAACTTAGAGGCGATTTGTTACTGTGCTGTTTACGATAATTAGCGGCAGCGCCCGGCCGATCAAGGCGATACCGGCATGCCAGCCTTGCCGATTCGGCAAATGGCGGCCGAGTGTTACACCGGCGCCACGAAACAACCGGAGCCCCTAGCGATGGAATTCACCAGCCGTGACGTCGAGATCGACCCGCGCCGGGCGGCGCTGTTGTTTGTCGACGTGCAGAATTACACGGCGCGGCGCGATGGCGGCGAATATGCCGGCCTCTCCGAGCGCGAGATCGAGGAGCGCTTCGGCTTTTTCTTTCGGACCATGCGGGAAACCGCGATCCCGAACATGCAACGCCTGCAGGCCGCCTGCCGCAGAGGCGGCATCGAGGTCGTCTATACGGTGATCGAAAGCCTGACCCGCGACGGCCGCGATCGCAGCCGCGATTATAAGATCAGCCGGCTGCACGTACCGCCCGGCTCGGCCGACGCGCAAGTCCTGGCCGAGATCGCCCCGGCAGAGGACGAGATCGTGATTCCAAAGACTTCGTCTTCGGTCTTCATCTCGACCAACATCGATTACGTGCTGCGCAATCTGGGAATCCGCTCCCTGATGATCGCCGGCATCCTGACCGATCAGTGCATCGACTCGGCGGTGCGCGACGCCTGCGATCTCGGCTATCTGGTGACGGTCCCGAACGATGCCTGCGCGACATTGAGCCGGGAGCGGCACGAATGGTCGTTGCGCAACAATGCCGGCTACTGCCGCCAGCGCACGACCGCCGAATTGGTCGCCGAGATCGAGCGCCTGGCCGCGACCTGAAACAGGCCCGCCGATACGGCGGGCCTGACACACTTCCCGCTTCCGGGAATGATGATGAACGACCTGAGCTACTGCGGCGACGAGGTCTTCTGGACCAACCCGCGATAGGGTGCCGGGTTGCTGTCCTTGATCCACAGCGTGTCTGGTCGCCGGTTCGGCAGCCGCGCCGGCACATTGCCGAGCGCGTTGACCGACCCGGGAGCGCCCGTTTCCGGCCCGCAATTGCCGGAGCTGTGGCGCACCACCTTTGGCGCACTGTCGCCGGTCGAGGTGATCTCGACGCTTTGGCTGCACACGCCATTGCCCGAGATCGTCGAGACATAACTGTAGCTGCTGCTGCCCGGTGGCAGGTTGCGCAGCGCCGCCTCGATCGCCTGAGCGCTCTGCGGCTCGCCGCTCTGCGCCTGAGTGGTCAAGCTCGCGGCCTGGCGGAACATTGCCGCCGCCCGCCGGTCCATTTCGGCCGAAATGTGCTCCAGCATCGCGAAGGCCGAATCCGACCCGAACAGCGCCGGCAGCGGCGCCCAATCGGCCGGCGCCGCCGGCCCGCTGCCGAACACGACCTGCGGCGGCACATCGCCGGTGTAGCGGATTTGCGCGGTGCCGCCATCCGGCAGGGCGACCGTCATGACGTGGTTCCGTAGGGTTTGCGGGCTTTGCGCCAGTGCGAGGCCCGAGACGCCGGACATTCCGCACGCGGCGATTACGGCGAGAAGCGCGGTACGAAGATGTGGCATGGCCATCTCCATGCGGTTGAAGACAGACTGGGTCCGGACTCTAAATCTGCCACCTCCCGCTGCGGAGGTGCAGCAACGTCGCAGCGCAACGGTTGAACGGCGCCTAGCGCTCGGAAAACCAGTATTACTGGTCGCCGGACGCTGTCCAGGCGGCAAGCGCCTCCAGCGCCGGCTTGGCGCCGCCGCCTTCCCAGGCGGCGAGGTGGCCGGCGCCTTCGATCTCGATCATCCGCTTCGGCTCGCGCGCCGCGGCGAACAGCCGCCGCGCCTCGTCGATCGGGATGTTCTGGTCGGCGGTGCCGTGCAGGATCATCACTGGCGCGGCCACACCGCCGATCAGCGCCTCGGAATCGAACTGGTCGAGCATCAGCCACCGGTAGGGCAGCGGCGCCCCGCGCAACTCGAACAGCCGGCGCACCGAGGCGTAGGGCGCGTTGAGCAGCACCCCGGCAACCGGCCGGTCGCGGGCAAGCGCGACCGCGACGCCGCTGCCGAGGCTCTCGGCGAAAACCGCAATCCGCGCCCGCGGCGCCGCGTTCCGGATGAAATCGAATGCGGCGCGCGCATCGGCGCGCAACCCGGCCTCGCTCGGCCTGCCGGTCGAGACGCCGTAGCCGCGGTAGTCGATCGCCAATACACCGAAGCCGCTCGCCTGCAAATCGGGCACCCGCCAGACCGTATCGCGCAAGGTGCTCGGCGTGCCGTGCAGGAACAGCACGACGCCGGCTTCGGGTCGCGGCGGCGGCAACCACCAGCCGACAATCCGCTCGCGATCCTCGGTGACGATCTCGACGGCGGAGAAGCCTTTGAGCCCGGCGTCCTCCGGGGTTCCCACGACGCCACCGAGCGCGTATTGCACCTCGCGCTGGTGGACCCAGAACCACCAGCACAACCCGCCATACGCCAAGAGCGGGATGGCCAGCACGAAACACCCCGCAATCAGAATCGCGGCATTGATCGAGCGAGCACTCATAGCGCTCGGCTTTCGTAGGAAGCGCTGAGCAGCGAAGCCCATCTATCCTTCACCCGCGACATCGTGAGACGGTGCGGTGCTGCGCGCATCCGACAGTCAGCGGACTGCGAGATCGGCGATTACCGCTGCAATTAGAGCGAGGAGCGCAACGGCAATTACGCAGCCGATCAGCGACTCGCGTGCAGGATACTCCGTGCCACAGGCCGAGCACTCCCGGGCGGTGGCGCTGACTTCGGCATGGCATGCACGGCATCGCAGAATAATGGAATAAACCTTTCACTCGGCATGCCGGGTTCAACCGGTCCTACACCTGTGCTTTCCTTATCGCCGCCAGCACGCGCGGCGCGGTAATCGGCGTTTCGTTCACCTCGGCGCCGAGCGAGGCGAGCGCGTCGCGCACCGCGTTGGCAATCGCCGCCGGCGGCGCGACGGCGCCGCCCTCGCCCATGCCCTTCATCCCGTATTCGGTGGCATGCGCCGGCGTGTGGAGGTGTCCGAGCCGGATCGGCGGCAAGTCGTGTGCGCCGGGCACGTGGTAATCCATGAACGTCGCCGCCAGCGGCTGACCGTTCTCGTCATACGGGATCTGCTCGCAGAGCGCGGTGCCGATCCCCTGCGCCACGCCGCCGCGGATCTGGCCTTCGACTAGCATCGGATTGACCATCGTGCCGCAATCCTCGGCGACCGCGAAATCGAGGAGCTCAACCGCGCCAGTCTCTGGATCGACCGCCACCACCGCGCCATGCGTCGCGTAGGAATAGACGCCGGTGCTGATCGCCGGCTCGTAAGTCGCGGTCGCGTCGAGCAGCGGGTCGACCCCCGGCGGCAATTCATGCATCCGCAGATGCGCGATCCGGCCGATCTCGGCGATCGACACCGAGCCGTGCGGCCCCAGCACCATGCCGTCGGCGCAGCGGGTTTCGCCGGGTTCGCATTGCAAGAGATGGGCGCCGATGCGGCACAGCTTGTCGCGCAGCATGCGGCTGGCGCGCGCCACCGCGCCGCCCGACATCACCATGCTGCGCGACGCAAAGGTGCCGAAGCCGAAGGCGGTCGATTCGGTGTCGCCGTGCCGCACCGCGATGCGCTTCGGGTCGATGCCGAGCTCGTGATATGCGATCTGCGACAGCGCTGTCTCGAGCCCCTGGCCGTGCGACTGGATGCCGACCATCAGCACCATGCTGCCATCGGTCAGGATGCGCGCGGTGCAGCTTTCAAAGCCGGGGATCACCAGCGCACCGCGCGAGGCGAATTCGGCGGCGCCGTGCGCGGTCTGCTCGGTGAAGCTGGCGAAGCCGATGCCGATCAGCCTGCCGTCCGGCTCGCCGCGGCGCTGCCGCGCCCGCACCGCCGGCAAATCGAGCAGCTCGGTGCAGAGCGTCACCGACGCCGGGTAATCACCGGTGTCGTAATGCATGCCGGACGCCGAGACGAACGGCATCTTCTCGGAGGGGATCATGTTCTCGGCGCGCACCTCGGCCGGCTCGCGTCCGACCGCGCGGGCGATCTCGTCGATCGTGCGCTCGATCGCAAAGCAGGCGCCGGGCCGGCCGACCCCACGATAGGGGCCGAGCGGCGCTTTGTTGGTTGCGGCGGTGACATAGCGCGCCCGGTAATTCGCAAAGGTGTAGGGACCGGGCAGGCAGCGCGCCGCCATGTTGGCTTCCTGATATGGGCCCTGCGGCCACAGCCCGTAGGCGCCGGCGTCGACGACAATCTCGGCCTCGACGCCGAGCAGGTGCCCCTGCGCGTCGGCATAGGCGGTGACTTTGGTGTGCTGGTCCCGGGTATGCGCTGCCGTCAAGAGATGCTCGTTGCGGCTCTCGATCCAGCGCACCGGGTGGTCGAGCTCGAGCGCCAGCGCTGCCATGATGATCTCTTCCGGGTAGAGCCGCGCCTTCGGCCCGAAGCCGCCGCCGACATCGGGTGCGACGACCCGCAGACGCTTTTCGTCGAGCCCCAGGATCTCGGCGATCGCGACCCGCACGGTATGCGGTGTCTGCGTCGAGGCGTAGAGCACGATCTCGTCGAGCCGGTAGTCGCGGTACGCGAGGATCGCGCGGCCTTCCATCGGTGCGCCCGATTGCCGGTTCATCCGGTATTCGCGGGTGACCGTGATCGCGGCCTCGCGCGCCGCGGCCTCGATGTCGCCGCCGTCGAGCGGCCGGTCGCTGAACAGGTTGTCGCCCCAGCTCTCATGCACGAGATGCCGGCTGCCGCGCATCGCGGCGACCGCGTCGACGACCGCGTCGAGCGGCTCGA
>DATARH010000061.1:0-6244 GCA_036264235.1 Allostellaceae bacterium | reverse complement strand
TCGACCCGGAAGCGGCCATCGCCCTCCCCTTTTACCGCGCCGGTCACCAGCGCCTGGGCATTGATCTGGCGCCAGTCGCCGAAGCGCGGCTGATCGCCGGTCGACACGTTCTGGATGAAGCTCTTCGGGTCGAGCGGCCGGAACAGTCCGGAGCTTTCAAGGTCATTCGAGACGACGCCGGCGATCTGGCTGCCGGTCTGGCCCGCCTCGCCGCCGCCGGCGAAATCGGGGATCGCGATCGGCATCGGCTCGACTTTGCCGCGGGTGATGTCGAGGCGCAGTTCAGCATGTGCCGCGGATGTCACCAGCAATGAAAGCACGACAGCAGCGAACGCGTTGATCACGGTCCCAGCGAGGAGGCCGGTTTTCCTCATAGGATGTCCTTCGGGCTGAAATCGACGACGAGATCCTTCCAGGTCTCGTATTTGCCCGCCGGCACACGCAGCGGCGTGCATTGCGGGTTGAAGAAGGTGCGGCGCGCGCTTTCGGCGGCGGCGCGGAACACCGGATCGCCGAGCCGGCTTTGGTCGATGATCGCCGCCTGCCGTGCGGTGCCGTCGGGACCGACACTGACACGGATTTCGATCACCAGGTCCTTGGCGTCGCGGACGCCGGCCGGAACGTTCCAGCACTGGTAAAGCTGCTGCCGCAGCAGGTCCATTTCACTCGCGGTCAGCTGCGCACCAAGCGGCGCCTTCGGTTGCGACGAGGCCGCGGCGGCGGCAGTCGGACGGCGCGGCTGCGGCGGCGCGTCTTCGGCCTCGGCGGTCTGCTGCCGGGTCAGATTCTTCAACAGCGAGTCGAAGGCGGCGGGGTCGGCCTTTTTGTCTGGCTTCGAATCGAGGTTCTTCATCAGCGCTGCGAAGGCGGCCGGGTTGACCTTTTTCGGTTCCGGTTTTGGCGCCGCAACCGGTGGGCGGGGCGGCTCGGGCTTGACCTTTTCCGGCGGCGGTGGCGGCGGGGCCGGCGCCTCGACCGGTTTCGGCGGCGGCGGAGGCGGCGGTGGCGGCGCCATGGCCTCGGGCTTTGGCGCCGGTGGTTGCGGCGCCGGCGGTGGTGCAGCCGCCGAGGGCGGCGGCTCGGCCGCGGGCTGCACCGGCTCCGGTTTCGGTTCCGGCTTGGGTGCCGGCGGCGCCGGGGCGAACTCCGGTTTTGCTTCAGCCTTTGGCTTAAAGGGGTTCGGACGGGTTGCGTGCGTCTCGGGCGCGATCGTCACCAGCTCGACCGCGATCGGCATGTCTTCGAGCGGCGGCCGATGAAACAACACCGGCAGGCCGAGCGCGATCAGGACCAGACAGCCGAGATGCAGAATCGCCGAAAAGGCGATCCCCTTCGGCATCCGCTCCGGCACGTCCGAGTCGGGAGAGAGGCCCCGCTCGATGACCGCAACGCTCATCGCCGGCCCCCGCCGATCCCGGCTCCTAGCGCTTGACCTGGCGCGGCGCGGCCGATGAGGAGCCGGACGCTGTGCCACCGCCCTTCGGCGGCTCGGCCAATAGCGACACCTTGTGGAAGCCGGCCGAGGTGACGAGGCTCATCACCTCGAGCACGCGGCCGTAATTGATGTCCTTGTCGCCCTTTACATAGAGAACGGCTTCCGGGTTGGCGCCGGTAATCGCCTGCAGCTTTTCGACGAGGCCGTCGATCGGGACGCTGCTCTCCTGGATGAAGATTGCGCCATCCTTCTGGACGGTGATGACGGTCGGCTCCTTCGGCTCGTTGATCGGCGGCGCCTGAGTCTGCGGCAGATCGACCGGTACGCCGACGGTCAACAGCGGCGCGGTCACCATGAAGACGACGAGCAGCACCAGCATCACATCGACCAGCGGCGTGACGTTAATCTCCGACATTGGCGGTCGCCGTCCGCCGCTGCGGCCACTACCGGCGTAGATTGACGACGCCATGGCTCAGGGCCTCTCGTCCAGTTGCCGCGACAGGATCGCGCTGAACTCGGAGGCGAAGGCCTCGAGCCGGCCGGCATAGCGGCCAAAATCGCTCGACAATTTGTTGTAGGCGATGACCGCCGGGATCGCCGCGACGAGGCCGAGCGCGGTCGCGAACAGCGACTCGGCAATACCCGGCGCGACGACCGCGAGGCTGGTGTTCTTCGAGGCGGCGATCGACTGGAAGCTGTCCATGATGCCCCAGACCGTGCCGAAGAGCCCGACGAAGGGCGCCGTCGAGCCGACCGTGGCGAGATAGCTCATAAAGCGCTCGACACGGTCCATCTCGCGCCCGACCGTCACGTTCATCACCCGCTCGATGCGCTGCTGCAGGCTGGCGCGCATATTGGCGGTGCCGAGCAGGCCCTTGGCGGCGCTGCGGCGCCATTCGCGCATCGCTGCGGCAAAGACCGCGCTCATAGGATCGATCGGGCGCTGGCCTACGCGGTCGTAGAGATCGTCGAGCGAGCCGCCCGACCAGAAGGTCTCCTCGAAGCTCGCCGCGGCCTGCCGCAGCCGCCGCAGCCGCGTCGCCTTGTCGAAGATCACCGCCCACGACCAGAACGAGGCGAGCAGCAGGAGCATCATCACCATCTTCACGATGGCGTCTGATTGCAGAAACAGTTCGAAGACGGAGAGGGTCGGAGCCACGGTGCCCGGAAGTGCTGTGGTTGCAAGCGACTGCATTGTTGGCGGCCTTTTATGGCGTGAATTGGACGATCTATGTTGCGGGTGCGGCGGCGGCCCGATTGGCGAGCGCCGCGCGCAATTCGGCCGGAACCCGGCGCGGCCGGCCGTTTTCGCCGACACAGGCGACGAGCACGTCGAGATCGGCGAGAACTTCATCGCCGCGGCAGACCATTTGCCGCAGCGACAGCGTCGCGCCGGCGACCGCATCGATGCGCGTCTCGACGGTCAGCGGGTCGTCGAGCCGGGCCGCGCCACGGTATTCCACGCTGCAGCGGCGCACCGTGAAGACGATCCCCGGATGCTCGCGCAAGCGGCTGTGATCGAAGCCGAGAAAGCGCAGCATCTCGGTGCGGCCGCGCTCGGCGAATTTCAGGTAGTTGGCGTGGTAAACCATGCCGGCGGCGTCGGTGTCCTCGTAATAGACGCGCAGCGCCATGCGGTGCGGCTCGGCAATGATCGTGGCGCCGGTCATGGCGCGTCCCCGCCGACCACTGGAACGCCGGCGAGCAGATCGAGCTGCCCCGGCAAGCCGGTCGGAACCGGCAGGTCGAGATGGCGGAAGGCGCCCTCGGTCAGCATGCGGCCGCGCGGCGTGCGCTGTAGCAGCCCCTCCTGGATCAGGAACGGCTCGATGACCTCCTCGATCACGTCGCGCTGGTCGCCGAGCGCCGCCGCCATCGTCTCGACGCCGACCGGGCCGCCGCCGTAATTCTCGGCGATCGCGCGCAGATAACGCCGGTCCATCGCGTCGAGGCCGCGGCCGTCGACTTCGAGGCGCAGCAGGGCCTGGTCGGCGGCGGCGGCATCGACACGATCCCAACCCTGCACCGCGGCGAAATCGCGGATGCGGCGCAGGAGGCGCATCGCGACGCGCGGGGTGCCGCGGGCGCGGCGGGCGATCTCGGCCGCGCCGTCGGGCCGCAGGTCGAAATCGAGCACGCGGGCGCCGCGGCCGACGATCAGCGCCAATTCGCCCGGTTCGTAAAACAGCAGCCGCAGCGGGATGCCGAAGCGCTCGCGCAGTGGCCGGGTGATCAGCCCGGAGCGGGTCGTCGCGCCGACCAGGGTGAAGGGCGGCAAATCGATGCGGATCGAACGCGCGCCGGGCCCCTCGCCGATGATCAGATCGAGCTGAAAATCCTCCATCGCCGGATAGAGGATCTCCTCGACCGGCGGCGCCAGGCGATGGATCTCGTCGATGAACAAGACATCGCGCGGCTGCAGATTGGTCAGGATCGCGGCGAGGTCGCCGGCGCGCTGGATGACTGGCCCCGAGGTGGCGCGGAACCCGACCCCCAGCTCCCGGGAAACAATCTGCGCCAAGGTCGTCTTGCCGAGCCCGGGCGGGCCGAAGAACAGCACATGATCGAGCGCCTCGGCGCGGCTCTTTGCCGCCGCGATGAAGACGCCAAGATTGTCGCGCAGCTGGCGCTGGCCGACAAATTCTTCGAGCACGAGCGGCCGGATCGAGTTCTCCGGTGCATCCTGCTCGCTCCGCTCGGGCGCGATGATGCGCGAACCGGCTTCACTCACCGCGATGCCCCCTGCGCCAATTCCTGCAGTCCGGCGCGGATCAGCGCGTCGGCCGCGACGCCGTCGCCGAGCCGCCGGGCAGCGGCGGAGACGGCGGCGAAGGCCTCGGCCCGGCGATAGCCAAGATTGACGAGGGCCGATACCGCATCGGAAGCCGGGCCGGCGGCACCGGCATTGACCGGCGCCGCATCGGCGGCGGCGGGCGCAAGGCCAAGACCGCCGACCTTGTCGCGCAGCTCGTTGACGATGCGGGCGGCGAGTTTGGCGCCGACCCCATCGGCACGGGCAAGGCTCGCCTTGTCCTGGGCGAAGATCGCCAGCGCCAGCGCATCGGGGTTCAGCACCGAGAGGATCGCCAACGCGAGCCGGGCGCCGACGCCCTGCACGGTCATCAGCAGCCGGAACCAGTCGCGCTCGGCGGCGTCGACAAATCCGTAGAGATGGATGTGGTCCTCGCGGACATGCGTCTCGATCAACAGGCGCGCCGGCCCGCCCGGCGGCGGCAATTGCCCGAGCGTGCGGGTCGAGCAGAAGGCGAGATAGCCGACGCCGCAGACATCGATCACCGCGCCCTCGGGGCTGAGCTGATCGACGATGCCGGACAGCTTGGCGATCATGGCGCGGCGACCCGCTGCGGCGGAACCCAGGCGCGCGCCGTCGCGACGTGGTGAGCGTGGCAGATCGCCACCGCCAGCGCATCGGCCGCGTCGGCGGCGGCGATCGCGCAGCCCGGCAGCAGGCGCCGCACCATCATTTGGACCTGTTCCTTCTCGGCGTGGCCGGCGCCGACCACCGCCTTCTTGACGAGGTTGGCCGAGTATTCGGCAACCGGGACGCCGCGCTCCGCCGGGGCCAGCAGCACGACGCCGCGCGCGACGCCGAGCTTCAAGGTCGAGGCCGGGTTCTTGTTGACGAAAGTCTCTTCGACCGCCGCCTCATCCGGGCGGAACCGGTCCAGCACGTCGTTGAGTTGCCGAAACAGCGCGACGAGGCGCTCGGCCAACGGCAGATCGGTCGGCGCATGCACGACGCCGTCGGCGACATGGCTCAGCCGGTTGCCGGCCACGTCGATGACGCCCCATCCGGTATGGCGCAAGCCGGGGTCGAGCCCGAGCACACGCATCCCCTGAATACCCCCACCCCAAATCCGCGAGGATCAGGCGCTCAGCCGCGCCATGACCTCGTCGGAAACTTCGAAATTCGCATACACGTTCTGCACGTCGTCACTGTCTTCCAGCGTATCGAGCAACTTGAAGAGGCTTTGCGCCGTGTCCTCGTCGACCGCCGCCGCGGTCTTGGCGCGCCAGACGAGACGGGCCGATTCGGCCGGGCCGAACCGCTGCTCGAGGCCGTCACGCACTGTATTCAGATCGTCCGGCGCACTCGTCACGACATGCCGCTCGTCGTCGCTGACGACATCGTCGGCACCGGCCTCGATCGCCGCCTCAAGCATGTCGTCGGCGCTCGCCGCGGCGGCCGAGTAGACGACCTCACCGACCCGGTCGAACAGAAAACTGACGCTGTTGGTCTCGCCGAGCGCGCCGGCCGCCTTGGTGAAGGCGGCGCGGATCTCGCTGGCGGTGCGGTTGCGGTTGTCGGTCAGCGCCTCGACGATGACCGCAACGCCGCCCGGGCCATAGCCTTCGTAGCGCACCTCTTCATAGGCCTCGCCGGCCTCGCCGCCGGAGCCGCGCTTGATCGCGCGTTCGACCGTGTCTTTCGGCATGTTGGCCTGGCGCGCGGCCAGGATCGCCGCTCGCAGCCGCGGGTTGGCGTTCGGATCGGGCAGACCGGTACGGGCGGCGGTGGTCAATTCTCGGATCAGCTTGGTGAAGACCTTGGCGCGCTTTTTGTCCTGCGCGCCCTTGCGGTACATGATGTTCTTGAATTGTGAATGGCCAGCCATGTGTGCGGCTCCTCGTCACCCTGCAGGCCGACGCATCTGCCGTGGCCGTGATCCCCTTATAAGAGCGCGGCCTAACAAGCCAATATGGCAGGATTGGGGCGCCTCCGGCCGCGGCCGGGTTCAGGGTTTTGGCACATAGGCCGCGAGTCGGCCGCCGACCCGAACCGGTTCG
>DATARH010000058.1:0-17067 GCA_036264235.1 Allostellaceae bacterium | reverse complement strand
CGCGCCGACCACATCGAGGTCCCGCACCGCTGTCGCCGGATTGACCTCGGTCGCGGCGCAGCGGGTGATCGCGGCGATGACCCGCAACCGCGCCTGGCCTAACCCGATCTCCTGGCCGAGCCAATCGAGCTCGGCCCAGGCCGGCGGCCCGTCGAAATAGACATTGGCGCGGAACCGAACGGGGTCGACCGGCGCGCCGACCGCCTGTTCGAGCGCGGCGATGCTGGCCCGGTTGATCAGCGATACATACTGGTCGGTCGAGGCGTTGGGCTTCGGCCGCGCGTCGGCAAAGGCATGGCCCGGGGCTTCGACGACGCGCAGCGGGCCCGCGACGAGCCCCTCCAGGAAGCGGGTGAAAAATTCGCCGACCGCTCGCTGCCCCTCCCGCTCCGTCAGCCGCGCCTCCAGCAAGGCCTCGCCGCCCTCCTCGACCGAGAAGCGGCCGGTTTCGGCGTCGAACCGGGTCCGCAACGCGGCCAGCTTCTCGTCGCGCATCAGCATGATGAAATGCGTCTTCGACAGCCATTGCGGCCGCGCCGCGTCGAATTCGGTCGTCGGCAGCGCGATCGCAAAGCGGCGGTCCTGCGGCAGGCAGCGGCCGGGGGTCAATGCGACCCGCTGCAAGGGCTCCGGGCTGAGCCCCTTGACCGGATAGCGGTAGAGGGCGGCGATCGTGGCGGTCATTCGGGGTGCCTCGGGCGGTTTTTTCGCGGAGCAGCGTAACGGAATATCCCGATTTGCACCCCGCCCGCTTGCGCTAAAGTGTCTGGCCCGCGCGAAGCGGCAGTTAGGGAGTAGAAACCATGAAGGCGGATTATGTGATCGTCGGCGCCGGCTCGGCCGGTTGCGTCCTCGCCAACCGGCTGACCGAGGACCCGAACACCCGCGTCATCCTGATCGAGGCCGGCGGCCGCGACTGGAACCCGCTGATCCATATCCCCGCCGGCTTCATGAAAATGCTCGACCACAAGAACCTGAGCTGGCAGTTTCGCGCCGAGGCCTGCGATGGGCGCGAGATCATTTATCCGCGCGGCCGGGTGCTCGGCGGCTCCAGCTCGATCAACGGCCTGATCTATATCCGGGGGCAACCCGAGGATTACGACCATTGGGCGCAGCTCGGCAACCGCGGCTGGTCCTGGGACGACTGCTACCCGTTCTTCAAAAAGGCCGAGCGGTGGGGGCATGGCGCCAGCGAGGTCCACGGCACCGAGGGTTATCTGTTCACCTCGCAGATGGACCGCTCGCCGATCTGCGCCAAGGTGATCGAGGCCGGCACGCAGCTCGGGCTGGAATACCGCGAGGACGTCAATGATTTGCCGCCCGGCGCGCCCGACAGCATCGGCTGGTGTCAGCAGACCCGCGGCGGCCGCCGCCGCGCCAGCACGGCGCGCAGCTATCTGCGGCCGGCGCTGAAGCGGCCGAACTTACAGCTGGTGACAAAGGCGCTGGTGCACCGCGTGCTGTTCGACGGCAAGCGCGCGACCGGCGTCGAATTCTCGCGCGGAGGTGTCGCTGACAAAGCAGAAGCGGCGAGCGAAGTGATCCTGTCGGCCGGTGCGGTCGGCTCGCCGCACCTCCTGCAGCTGTCAGGTGTCGGAGACCCCGATCATCTCGGCAAGATCGGCGTCCCGGTCGTGCACGAGCTGCGCGGTGTCGGCAAGAACATGCAGGACCACTACGTCGTCCGCGTCACCTACCCGGTCCATGGCATCGCCACCGCCAACGAGAAGGCGCGCGGGCTGCCCTTGGCCGGCGAGGTTTTGCGTTACGTGCTGACCGGCAAGGGCATGCTGACCTACAGCGCCTCGCTGGTCGCCGCCTCGGTCAAAATACTCGAAGAATCGGCGACCCCGGACGTGCAGATCTCGTTCGCGCCGGGCAGCTTCAAGGACGGCCAGATCGGCCAGCTCGAGGAGGAGCCCGGCCTGACCGGCGGTCCCTGGCAGATGCGGCCCTTATCGCGCGGCCATGTGATGGCGAAATCGAACCGGCCCGGCGACATGCCGGAGATCAACCCGCGCTATCTGACAGAGGAGAGTGACCGCCGGGCGATCGTCGGCGGCCTCAAATTCGTCCGCCGCATCTTCACCGCCCCGGCGCTGCAGCCCTATGTCGGTGATGAAAAGCTGCCCGGCTCCAAGGTGCAGACCGACGACGAGCTGCTAGATTACGCCAAGCGCAATGGCAACACTGTCTATCACGCGAGCTGCACGTGCATGATGGGGCACCACCCGATGTCGGTGGTCGACGACCAACTGCGGGTGCACGGCATCGAGGCGCTGCGCGTCGTCGACGCGTCGGTGATGCCGTCGGTCACCTCGACCAACACCAACGCGCCGACGATCATGATCGCCGAGAAGGCGGCGGCGCTGATCCGCGCCGAGGCGCGACAGGCCTTGGCCGCATAACATGCGAGCAGATTACATCATCGTCGGCGCCGGCTCGGCCGGCTGCGTTCTCGCCAACCGGCTGAGCGAGGACCCGTTGGTTCGGGTCCTCTTGATCGAGGCCGGCGGGCGCGACCGCAACCCGCTGATCCATGTCCCGGCCGGCTACATCAAATTGCTCGATCACCCGAAGCTGACTTGGGGCTACACCGCCGAACCCGACCCCGGCGTCAATGGCCGCGCGATCCTCTACCCGCGGGGCCGCGTGCTCGGCGGCTCCTCCTCGATCAACGGCATGATCTATGTCCGCGGTCAGCCCGAGGATTTCGACCATTGGGCGCAGCTCGGCAACCGTGGCTGGAGCTGGGACGACGTGCTCCCTTACTTCAAACGGGCCGAGAGCTGGGAGAGCGGCGCCGACGAATTCCATGGTGACGAGGGGCCGCTCTTGACCTCACGCACCGCCGACAAGCCGGAGTTGTGTCACAAGATTATCGAGGCCGGGCAGCAGATCGGCCTCGAATACCGCGAGGACGTCAACCGGTTGCCGCCCGGCGCCGGCGACGGTATCGGCTGGGTGCAGCAGACTCGCCGCGGCCGCCGCCGCCAGAGCGCCGCGCGCACCTATCTCCGCGCGGCGATGAAGCGGCCCAATCTGGAAGTGGTGACGAACGCGCTGGTTCACCGCGTGCTGCTCGACAGTAAGCGCGCCGCCGGGGTCGAATTCTCGTGCAGCGGTACCGTCACGAATGCGACCGCCGCGCGCGAGGTGATCCTTGCCGCCGGCGCGGTCGGCTCGCCGCATCTCTTGCAGTTGTCGGGGATCGGCGATCCCGACCACCTCGCCCGCGCCGGCATCCCGGTGCTGCATCCGCTCGCCGGCGTCGGCAAGAATTTGCAGGACCATTTCCTCGCGCGCGTCACCGCCGAGGTGCAGGGCATCGGCACCGCCAACGAGAAGTCGCGCGGCCTGCCGTTTGTTGGGGAGCTGATGCGGTACGTCTTCGCCGGCACCGGTCTCCTGACCTATGCCGCCTCGCTGGTCGCGGCGTCGGTCAAGGTGCTGGAGGAATCGGCGACGCCCGACGTGCAGATTCTGCTGGCCAATGCCAGCTTCCATCCGGGCCCGATCCGGCGGCTCGACGACAAGCCTGGCATGACCGGCGGCATGTGGCAGATGCGGCCGTTGTCGCGCGGCTATGTCGAGGCGAAATCGCCCGACCCGCGGCAGGCACCGGCGATCAATCCGCGCTATCTGTCGCATGACACCGACCGGCGCTGCGCGATCGGCGGATTGCGCGCGGTGCGGCGGTTATTCGCGGCGCCGGCGTTGGCACCGTATTACGTCGGCGAGATCCTGCCGGGCTCGCAGGTCCAGGGCGACGACGAGCTGCTCGACTATTTGCGGCAGACCGGCTCGACCGTGTTCCACGCGACCTGCACCTGCAAGATGGGCCGCGACACGCTCGCCGTCGTCGACGACGAGCTGCGCGTGCACGGCATCGATGGCTTGCGGGTGATCGACGCCTCGGTGATGCCGGCCGTCACCTCGACCAACACCAACGCGCCGACAATCATGGTCGCCGAGAAGGGCGCCGCCGCGATCCGCAATGCGGCGCGGCAGAAACTGGCGGCGTAATGTCGTCAGTGTTCTGCCAGCAGCGTCTTCACATAAGCCGGCACGGTTACGACGAGCGGTCCTGAAAGCCGTTCATCGAACAGGCCTGGCGCCGCGACCGGGTCGCGAGCAAACTCGACGATGCGGACGCCGGCGCCGCGTGCATCACGCACCAAGCCCGCCCACGGCTCGGATATCACGGCCGCGCCGATAATCAAGAACAGGCGGCAGTGGCTCGCCGCCTCGTAGACGGTCTCCATCCGCAGCGGCGCCTCGCCAACCCAGACGACATCCGGCCGCAGATGCCCCGGATTGCCGCAGACCGGGCAGGCCGAATCTGGCGTGATGTCGTCCAGCCACTCCGACGCGTTGGTGCAGATCATGCAGCGCGCCTTCAGCAACTCGCCATTCGTGTGTAGCACCGCCTGCGATTTCGCGCGTTCGTGCAGATCGTCGATATTGCGCGTGACGATCAACACTTGGTTCTTGCGCAACATCTCCAGCACCGACAGCGCTTCGTGCGCCGCATTGGGCTGCACTTGCGCCAGCAAATTTCGCCGAAGCCCGTTGTAGAACGCCTGCACCCGTTCGGGATCGCGGGCGAACCCCTCCGGCGTCACCAAATCGGACAGGGTGAGACCTGACGGCATAGCATTGGGCGCGAACGGATCGAACCGCGACTCCCGCGCCAGCCCCGGCCCGGTCAGCATGACGATGTCAGGCGATTGCGGCCACGGCCCTCTCATGGCGTCGGGCGCTCCTCGGTCAATTCCGGAACGCGGCAACAGACCCAGGCGAGGTTCGCCGCTGTCTCGTCGGGCGATCGATCACGTTGCAACACCGGCGCAATCAAAGCGTCACACCAGCAAGAGATATTGTTCGCCGGCAACGGTCTTTCAAATCCGATCCACAGGGGAGAATACGAATGTTTTACGGCACTTATCGTCGATCCACCAATTATGCTTTGCTGCGCGCGGGCTGCAGCCTCGTCGCGCTTGTCATGGCGGCGGGTATCCCTGGCGCGAGAGCAGACGATCGGGGCTCCGATCGCGGCAACGGCATATCAGCCGGGCGGCAAGGGAACGAGGATCAGGACAACGAGCGGCGGTTTCTCGAACCCGGCTCCCTGATCATCAGCAGCAGCACATACGACCGGACGCAGGGCGCCGTTGCCTCTCTGATGGCAGGGATCACGAAGCTAGCCAACAAGGCAACCGCGACCACCATCGCCGTCGCAGGCAACAAATATCCCGTCGTCTGGAACAACGCTTCGGTCGACGGCAGTTTCGGGGTCACCTCCCCGATCGAGTTGTTGGATGTCGACCCGCTAGACGGCCGAATCAAGCGCCAGTTTGCGGTCCCTACGGATCAGGTCGTCACCAGCTTTCCCTCCAAGTCGGAGCTGGGCCTCCATCTCCGCCGGGATCATGGCCGGTCTCAACTGGTGTTCGTCGCCTATGGCGGCGCCGGAGTCGGCGCGCTCGACGTGTCGAATTCCGATGCCGTGGCGGGGCAGGACCCGACAAACCCGGTGACTTTCGCCTTCGGCCCGAATTACGCCTTCCCTCGCACAATCGTGTCGATGGACGAAGACGGGGAGCTGGTCTACACGCCGACCATCGACTATGGCGGCAATAACGGCCGCTCGGCGCTGTTGGGCTCGAACGGGCTCTATTACACCGTCGGCAATGCCAACAACGGCAACGCGGCGACATTCGGGCCGAGCAACGGCACCAGCCCCGACGTCACCGAGACGACAGGGCTCGAGGTCGTCAATCCGATCGACGCGCCTTCAGCAAGCGTCCCGATCCCCGCCGGAAATTCGGCAGAGGTCGATCCGTTGCTCCAGTTCACGTTTCCCGGCGCCAAACCCGACAAGCCCGGCAAGGACAACAATTACCGCGGCGTCACCGAATTCGGCGGCGCGCTCTACTTCACCAAGGGCAGCGGCAGCAACGGCATCCAGACGGTCTACACGGTCCCTTCACTGCCGACTTTGGCGAACGCGGCATCGACCACGATCACCGTTGTGCCGGGTTTCCCGACGGATTCGGCCAAGGCGACCGGCGGTAACTTCACGCCGTTCGCCGTATTTTTCGCGAACTCGACGACGATGTACGTGAGCGATGAAGGGTCGGGCAACGCGATCGATACGTCGACGCACGCTGGTCTCGAGAAATGGAGCCTCGTCAACGGCACGTGGCAGCTCGACTACGTTCTCACCAAGAGGCTGATCGGAACGGTCGACACCAATCTGACCGGCGCCGACGGGCCTTATCCCGATGTGACGACAGTCGGTCTGCGCAACCTGACCGGAATCGTCAACGAGGACGACAACAGCGTGACGCTGTGGGCCACCACCTCGACATCGAGCACCTCGGGCGATCAAGGCGCCGATCCGAACAAGGTGGTGCGGATCACCGACCAGCTCTCGGCCACGACGATGAGCGGGGCCGTGCTGAACGAATCGTTCAAGACCGTGGTCGGCCCGACCTATGGCAAGGTCTATCGCGGCGTCGCCTTCGTGGAATAGCGTCGAGGCAGCGCGGGCCGGAACGAGCGCTGTTCCGGCCCCGCTTGCGTCGCCCGCTTACGTGCCCCTGACCTCGCCATTGGGCCTACCTACGCCCGGTATTCGGGAACCCGGTAATAAACCCAGGCGAGGTTCGCGGCCATCACGGCAGCCGTCAGCAAAAACACCCAACTGAGGCCGAACGAGGCGGCAATCGCGCCGCCGAGCAGCGGCCCCAACGAATTTCCCATGAACATCGCCGACGAGGTCATGCCGTATACCGCGCCGCGGTCGGCGCGCGACACCAGGCGCCCGACCAGCGCGTTCGCGGTCGGCAGCAGCCCACCGATGAACAGCCCGACCGCGAACCGCTCGGCGGTGAAGAGCCAGTAATTGTCGGTAAAGGCCTGCGGCAAGGTCGTCAGTACGCCGCCGGCGAGGCAGATCAACAGCACCCGGCGATAGCCGATCACATCGCTGCGGTTGCCGAGAAACGGCGCCGAGATCACGTTGGCGAGACCGGTGATCGAGAACGCGATGCCGGCCAGTGTCGCGAGGTTTGGCACCGGCCCCAGCATGTCCTTGACGTAGAGCGTCACGATCGGCTGCACGGTGCGCACGCCGAACTGCGCCATCAGCAGCACGAAAAACAGCGCCAGCAGTGCCGGCGTCGCGATCAGCGCGAACAGGCTGCTGATTGACGATCGGGCGCTGCGGTCGCGGTTTGGCCGGGTGAACTCCTCCTGCACGATGAACCAGACCAGCCCCATCGCGACGAAAATCGTCACCGCGGTGCAGTAGAACGGGATGCGGTAGCTGCCGGACATATCGGCCAGCAATCCGCCGATGATCGGTCCGACCAGCGACCCGACCAATTGCCCGGTGCTGAGCCAGCCGAGGCAATAGCCGAGACGAGCCTCGGGGACCTGGCTCGCGACCAGCGCAATCGCGGCGCTGGAAAACCCGGCGAACACGCCCATCAGCGCGCGGTACGAGAAGAATTGCCAGACATTGGTGGCGGTGCCCATCAGCACGGTGAAGAAGCCGATCGCGATGCCGGAGCGCAGCAGCATCAGTTTGCGGCCGCGCCGATCGGCGACCCGGCCCCATAGCGGCGAGGCGAAAGCGGCGATGAACGAGGTGATGCCGTTCAGAATCCCGGCCCAGATGTCGATCGCGCGCTCGCTGGTGACGCCGAGCACCGGCAGGAACAGCGGCATGATCGGGGTCAACATCGAGAACGCGGCGGTCATCACGAACTGGATCGCGACCATCGCCCATAGCGTCTGCCGCCAATGCGCCGCGGCACCGGCCTCCTCGCCGGCAGCCTCTCGGATTGCACCAGCCTGCTGCGGCTCAGCCACTAGGGAACGCCATTCTCGCAACTCGCGCGCAGCTGCCGGTCTTCAACTCGGCCACACTGGGCGTGATCATGCATCGCATAGGCCAAATTCTGGAAGCAGGCGTCGCGGTAGAAGCTCGCCGGCGATTCATACGAAGCGATCGGTCCGGTATCGACGATCTCGCCGCAGAGCTGCGGCCGCTGCTTTTCGACAGCGACTTCGCGCAGACACGTAAAGCGGGTCGAGCGGAATTCGATGGCCCGACAGATGGTCTCGTCATGCGAGCGAGCGGCAAACGCGTTCAGGCAACTGGACCGCTTTGTAACCTCGGCAAGCTTGTCGCAATCCCGCGGCTCGGCAGGCGCCAACAAGGCCTGGGCACCGGCAGCTAATCCGAGCAGGACCGCGCCGGCAATCCTTATCGCGCGAAGCCTTGCGGCCGCGATGAAGCCAAGAGCAGAGAGAAGGACGATCGGAATACTCGCCTCGAGAACAAGAATGACGCCCAGGCCGCAAAGCGCGCCCGGGCGCGCCGCGAGAAAGCAGGGAAGCGCGGCGACCGCTTCTAGGATCGACGGAACGAAGACCAGAACCGCGAGCCCGAGCCGAACGCGCGTTCGAACGCGTGGGACCAGGACGCAAACGCCGACGAACAGCACCGCCAGGTTCGCCGCCAGCCCGCCGAGATGCAGGTAAAACCCAAAAGACCCGGTGGGATCGGCGAGCTGGAATACCTCAGCGACGTTGCGGATATCGTTGAGGATCATCGCGACGGCCACGGCCGATGCCAGCAGCGCCAGGGGCACGATCCAGTATTTTTGCATCGCCCTCCACCCGCCCGCCCGGGAGCCCAGCCGCGGCGGCCGAACCGCCGGATGCCAACCCGATCCGGCATTGTAATGCCGAACCCCGCCGGGCATCATCCACGCCATCAGGAGGAACCCGATGAAGTTCGGCATTTTCTACGAACTGCAGATTCCGCGTCCGTGGGAAGCGGGCGGCGAGCACCGGCTCTATCAGAACGCGCTGGATCAGGTCGAACTGGCCGACAAGCTCGGCTACGACTTCGCCTGGGAGGTCGAGCACCATTTCCTCGAGGAATATTCGCACTCGCCGGCGCCCGAAGTGTTCCTCGCCGCCGCCAGCCAGCGGACAAAACGGATCCGCCTCGCTCACGGCATCATGCAATTGACGACGACGCACCCGGCGCGCTGTGCCGAGCGCATCGCCGCGCTGGACCTGGTGTCGAACGGCCGTGTCGAATTCGGCACCGGCGAGAGCGCCAGCAACACCGAATTGGAGCCGTTCGGCGTCGCCTTCGAAGAGAAGCGCGCGATCTGGGAGGAAGGCATCCGGGCCGTCATCCCAATGTTCCGCGACGGCGGCGTCGAGCATCACGGCAAATATTTCGACATGCCGCTGCGCAATGTCGTGCCCAAGCCGATCCAGAAGCCGCACCCGCCGCTATGGGTTGCCTGCTCGGCGCTCGATACGATCGAGATGGCCGGGCGGCGTGGCCTCGGTGCGCTGGCCTTCCAATTCCTGTCGGCCGACGCGGCGCATGCCTGGGTCCACGCCTACTACAACTCCTTCACCAAGCGGCAGGAAAAGCTCGCCGACTACGTCACCAACCCGAACATCGCGATCGTCAGCTATTTCATGTGCGCCGACACCGACGAGGAGGCGCGCCGCCGTGCCGACGGCATCCCGTTCTTCCAGTTCGCGCTGCGCTTTTACGGTCAGAGCGCGACGCGCGAGCGACCGCCGCCGGGTACCGTCAATCTGTGGGACGAGTACGAGAAGTGGAAGCACGCCAACCCGGACGCGCACCGCCGTGCGCTATCGGGCGGTCTGATCGGCTCGCCCGAAACGCTGCGCCAGAAACTGCGCAAGTTCGAGACCTCGCATGTCGACCAGGTGATCCTGTTGAACCAGGCCGGCAACAATACGCACGAGGACATCTGCGAAAGTCTGGAACTGTTCGCGCGCGAGGTTATGCCCGAGATGCACGCCAACATCCCGGCACATGAGGAATGGAAAAAGAAAGTGCTGGCGCGCGAGATCGAATTGGAAGAGATCGACACCCAGCCGTTCCGCGACCGCTACGGCCCCAATTCGGTGCAGCTGCGCCCAGCCCAGGCGGCGGAATAAGGCGGAAGCCGCATCTGGCGGCGCTTCCCTAGCGCACGATCATGCCGGTGAAGACATAGGCCTGCAGCATCACCAGAACGCCGACCAGGCAGGCAAGCGCGATCGAGTGGCCGAACACAAACCGCAGGATCGAGCTCTCGTGGCCGAACCAGTTGGTCGCGGTCGAGGCGACGACGATCGACTGCGCATCGATCATCTTGCCCATGACGCCGCCCGATGAGTTTGCGGCGCCCATCAGGATCGGCGACAGGCCGAGCTGCTCCGAGGTGATCTTCTGCAAGCCGCCGAACAGCACGTTGGACGCGGTATCGGAGCCGGTCAGGGCGACCCCGAGCCAACCCAACAAGGTGCCGAAGAACGGGTACAGCACTCCGGTAGTGGCAAAGGCCAGCCCAAGCGTCGCGTCTATGCCGGAGAACCGCGTCAGCGTGCCGATCGCCAGCATCGCCGAGATCGTGATCAGCGAATAGCTGACGATCCGGATCGTCTCGCCATAAGCGCGGATCATCCGCATCGGCGAAAAGCCCATCACAAAGCCGGAGATGATCGCCGCGATCAGCATTCCGGTGCCGGTGAAGGACAGATAGGTGAAGGCGAACACCGCCGGCTCCGGCGTCGGCTTGGCGACGACCGGCGCGACCTTCTGCACCGCATTGTGCAATTCCGGTACCTGGTAATTCCAAGTGAAGATCGGGTTGACCAGCGCCTTGAACCAGCCGGTGCCCCAGATCAGCAGCACCGCGCAGACGATGATCCATGGCACCAGCGAGACCCAAACCTGGGCGCGGCTTGGGTACCGCCGCTCCGGCGGTGTCGCCGCGGTCGCTGCCGAAGCGTCGTGACCGCGCAGCGCTGGCGAGGTCCAGATTTCGGTCGGGTGCCAGACCTTGAGGAACAGGATCAGGCAGGCCATCGAGATCAGCGACGCGCCAATATCGACGATCCACGGATTGACGAAATTCGAGATCAGGTATTGCGGGATCGCAAAGGAGACGCCGGTGACGAGGACCGCCGGCCAGACCTGCACCATGCCGCGCCAGCCGGCAAAGGCCCAGATCAGCCATGCCGGCACGATCAAGGAGAAGAACGGCAACTGCCGCCCGACCATCGCGCCGAGCAGATAGGGGTCGATCCCGGTGACGCTGGCCAGCCCGGCGATCGGGGTGCCGAGCGCGCCATAGGCGACCGGCGCGGTGTTGGCGATCAACGACAAGCCGGAGGCCGCGAGCGGTGAGAAGCCGAGCCCGATCAGCATCGCCGCGGTCACCGCGACCGGCGTGCCGAAGCCCGAGGCACCTTCGAAAAACGCACCGAACGAAAACGCGATCAGCAGCAATTGCAGGCGCCGGTCCTCGGTCACCCCGCCGATCGCGTGCTGCAGCGTCTCGAAGGCACCCGTCGCGACCGTCAGCCGGTACATGAAAATCACGTTGAGCACGATCCAGCCGATCGGGAAAAAACCGCTGACCGCGCCAAGGATCGTTGCCCGGATCGCCAGCCCTGCCGGCATGGTGAAGAGGACGATCGCGACCAGCACGGCGACAATCAGCGCGATAATCGCCGCGTGATGCGTCTTGACCCGCCCCGATGCGATCAGCACCAGCAAGGTGACGACCGGTATCGCCGCCGCCAAAGTCGACAGCAACGCATTGCCGAACGGGTCATAGACCTGCTGCCACATCGCTCGTTTCCCCCAAGCGCGGCGTCCTTCGTCCCCAATCCGCCGCGGATCGGCAAGAGCCGGCAGTGCCAGCACTTGCCTGTTTTTTGTGCGCGCGACGATAGAAGAAGTAAGCGGCCGCTTCTATCGGAAATCCGGTCACACGCCCCGGCCTGGCCGCGGACCGAATGCTATGATCGGGTCCGCGCCAGAAAAAGGAGCAAGCCCATGACCGAATCCTTGCCGGCCCTCAGCCTCGCCGCCGCGCCGGGTCGGCGGCGCCTGAGCCTCGACCTCGCCGCCGAGGCGGAGCGGCGCGGGTTTTCCGGGATCTACATCCCCAGCCCGTTCGGCAACATGGCGCATTCTGCGACGCTGGCGCTCGCCACCGAGCGCATCCGTTTCGGCACCGCGATCGCGCCGATCTATGCCCGCACGGTCGAGGATTTCGCCCAGAGCGCCGCCTTTATTCACGAACTCTCGGGCGGCCGTTTCCGTTTCGGCATCGGCGTCGCGCATGGGCCGAGCCATATCCGTATGGGGGTCAGTCCGGGGAAGCCGCTCGCCGACATCCGCAATTTCGTTGAGCGCTTGCGCGCCCATGACGGCTTCGGCCCGCTGCCGCCGATCGTTCTGGCCGGGTTGCGCAAGCGCATGGTGGCGCTCGCCGGCGAGGTCGCGGAGGGCGTCGTCTTCGCCAATGCCAGCCGCTCGCATATGGCCGAATCGCTCGCCGCGCTGCCGGCCGGGAAGCATACCAGCCCGGACTTCCTGATCGCCAACATGATCCCGACCTGCATCAGCGACGATGTCGAAGCGGCGAAGGCGGTCAACCGGAAGAACCTCGTGCGCTACACGACATTGCCGAACTACCGAAACTACTGGAAGGAAGCGGGCTACAGCGAGGAGATGACGGCGATCGAGACCGCGATTGCCGAACGCCGCCTAGCCGACATTCCCCGCCTGATGAGCGACCGCTGGCTCGCCGACGCCACCCTCTACGGCACCGCCGCCCAGGTGCGAGACGGCGTCGCCGCGTGGCGTGAGGCCGGGGTATCGACGCCAATCGTCGTCCCCTCCTCCGCCGCCGGCAACCAGATCAAGGCGGTCGAGGAACTCTTCGCCGCCTTCGCATAGGGCAAGCCGCGATGATCCGCAGTTGTCAGGCCGATCTCCCTAAAGGGGTAGGCCATTTTGTCGCGCATCAAATTATTTGCGTTCGTATCGCCTGCGTGACAGTATGTAACCACGTTGTTACATTGAATTCCGGTCGCGGCAGTACCTTTTCCCTAAGCACTTTACCGAAGGCGCACGTTTTTCAAAAAGAGCCGGCTCTGCCGGCTCTTTTTTTGGCTCGCCCTTCCTTGAAACCTGCCGCTCTCCTGCCAAGCAGGCGTCAAACCCCCGGAATTAGCGCTCGCGCATCTTCGGGTCGAGCACGTCGCGCAACGCGTCGCCGAACAGGTTGATGCCGAACACCGTCAGCATGATCGCGAGGCCCGGGAAGACCGCGATCCAGGGCGCCGTCGTGGCATATTCCTCGGCGCCGCCCTGCAGCATCAGCCCCCAGGCCGGCACCGGCTCCTGCACACCAAGCCCGAGGTAGCTCAGCGAGGCTTCGGCCAGGATCGCCTGGCCGACAAAGGCGGTGACGATGACAAGAAACGGCGCCATCACGTTCGGCACCATATGGCGCAGGATGATCCGGGTATGGCCGTAGCCGCAGGCCCGCGCCGCATCAACATAGGGGATTTCGCGGATCGCCAATGCCGAGGAGCGCACGACGCGGGCGCAGCGCGGAATCAGTGGGATGGTGATCGCGGCGATCACGTTCTGCACCCCGGTCCCGAAAATCGAAACCACCGCCAGCGCCATGATGATCAGTGGGAACGACATCACGATGTCGAGCACCCGCTGCAGCCAAAGATCGAGCTGCCCGCCGAAATAGGCGCTCGCGACGCCGATCACCAGACCGCTGAAGCCGCCAATCAGTGCCGAGGTGAGCCCGACTTCGAAGGCAGTGCGGGCGCCGAACAGGATGCGCGAGAGCAGATCCCGCCCCAACTGGTCGGTGCCAAGCCAATGCGCCCAGCTCGGCGATTCGGTCATTGCGGCAAAATCGTTCGAGGTCGGGTTATAGGGCGACAGCCAATCGGCAAAGATGCCGGCCAGCCCGAACAGAACGACGATCACGATGCCGATCGAACCGATCGGCTGGCGCACGAAGAAATTGAGGACGCGGGCGCCGAACGGCCGCCGCGACGGCAGATCGCCGAGTAGTACCGGGGTTCCGGTCGGAGTCGGGGCGATCATCGTCATGGCGGCAACTCTCTCAAGCGAGGCGAACGCGCGGGTCGAGCCAGGCGTAGAGCAGGTCGACAACGAGGTTGCTCAACACCGCGATCGTGACCACCAGCATGACCAACGCCTGCGTCATCGTGTAGTCCTGGTTCTGCACCGACAGCACCATCAGGCGGCCGATGCCATTCAGGTTGAACACCTGCTCGGTCACCACAAGGCCGCCGATCAGGAACGCGAATTCGATACCGATCACCGTCACCACCGGCAACAGCGCGTTCTTCAGCGCATGCCGGTTGATGATGATCCGGTTTATCAGCCCCTTGGCACGCGCGGTGCGAATATAATCCTCGCGCAGCACCTCGAGCATTGCCGACCTGGTCATCCGCATCGACACCGCGGCATAGCGGTAACCAATCGTAATCGCCGGCAGGGCGACGATCGACAGGTTGCGCAGCGGGTCCTTCCATAGCGGCACGTAATCGATCGGCGGCATCCAGGGGTGCCCAGAGATCGCCTGCGTCACATCCAGCACGATCAGGATCGAGACAATCCCGAGCCAGAAGGACGGCGTCGCCAGCCCGGCGATCGAGAAGGTACGGACGACGAGATCGATCCAGCTGTTCTGGCGCAACGCCGAGATCGTGCCGAGCGGGATCGCGATCGCCACCGCGATGATCGTCGCCATAACCGCGACTTCGAGCGAGATCGGGAAGCGGGTCGCGATTTCCTGCACGACCGGTTTGCCCGACCACATCGAGATCCCGAAATCGAACCGCGCCAGCCCCCACAGGAAATCGCCGAATTGCAGGATCCAGGGGCGGTCGATGCCGATATCGGCATGGCACTGGGCCAGCGCCTGGGTCGAGAAACTGGTGCCGCCGGAGCCGAGGCGAACCAGGCAGATGTCGCCCGGCACCAGCCGCATCAGGATGAAGACCAGCGCCGCCGCGCCGATTAAGGTCGGGAACACCAGCAGGATGCGGTTGATGATGTATCGGTGCATCGGTTCTGCTCAGGCCCTTTCTTCACGGCAACCCACCACAGCCGCCCGTTATTTGTCCAGCCAGATGTTCGCGAGGTCCTGGTTAAGGTAGTGGCTCGGACTGATCTTCCAGCCCTTCACATAGGCGTGATAGGGCACGATCCGATGCCACCACGGCAGCACCAGCTTGTGCGCCTCGGTGTCCATGACGTGCTTGGCGAATTGAAACATCAGCTGCTTTTGCATGGCCGGATCGGTCTCGTGGAAGGCTTTGTCGTAGATCTCCTGCTCTTTCGGATCTTCGTAATTGCCGTAATTCTGTTTGCTGATCGAGCTTGAGAGGTAGGGCTGCACATCGATCAGCGGATTGACGATGCTGTGGCAATTGGCCTGTAGCACAACGCTGAAATCGCCGCCCCGCTCAGCGGCCAGCCAGGGGCCGCTCGGCAGCACCTTCTGCGTGACCTTCACCCCGATCTTGTTCCACTCGTCGATGATCCAGATGCCCACGTATTTGTAGGGCTGGTCGACATCGCGGTTTAAAAGCTCGAAGTTGAGCCCCTCCGCGCCGGCCTCCTTCAGCAGCCGCTTTGCCTCGGCGCGCGATTTGTCGATGTCGCGCCAGAACCCGGCAATCTCGTGCAGTTGCTCGGTGCTCGGCGCCATCGGATCGCCGGGGAAGATCAGACTCCCGACGGTGCGCACATCGGCGATCTTCGACAGCGCCTCGGCGCCGTGCCAGCGGTCGATCGCCAGCGTCAGCGCGCGCCGCACCCGCACATCGTCAAACGGCTTCTTTTTCTCGTTGACGGTGACGACGCTGCCGCAATTCCAGTCGCTCTCCTGAGAGGCAAAATCCTTGCCGAGCGCCGCCTTCAGTTCCTCGCTTGCCGCCGGCGGCAGACCGCGGAACTCGATCGCGGCGCGGTCGCTGCGCAGTGCATCGACCCGGGTCGCCTGCTTCGGCGCATACAGACCGACGATCGCGTCGAGATAGGGTTGCCCCGGTCGATAATAGTCGGGGTTGCGCTCGCCGCGGATCGCCTGACCAACATCGTAGGAGACGAACTTGAACGGGCCGGAACCCATGATGTTCTTTTCGTACCAGTGCGGGTCCTTATCGAGAATCCGCTTCTCATAAATCCAGCCATACGGGTCGGCGAGCGCCGGCAGGAACGCGGCGGTCGCGAATTTCAGGTGAAACACCACGGTCTGCGGATCGGTCGCCGCGACCTTGTCGACCATCTCGAAATTGCTCGACCGTGCGCTGAGCATGCCTTCGGCAGGGAACACGATTTTATTCCAGCTCGCCGCCGCGTCCTCGGCGGTCAGCGGCGAGCCATCATGAAACTTCACCCCTTGACGAATCTTGAAGGTGTAGGTCTTCCCGCCATCGGTCGGCTGCGGCATCTCGGTGCAGAGATCGCAGACAAAGTCGGTAGTCGATGCCGGGTTGTCCGGATTGACCCGGATCAGCACGCTATAGAACGGCGCGCCGGTATGCATCGTCACGTACGTCGTCTCGCGATGGGCGTCGAGGCTCGGCGGCGCATCGGCCGGGATCAGGTAGGTCAGCGTGCCGCCGCGCTTTGGCGTCTCCGCGGCGACTGCGGGCATTGCAGCGGTCGCAGCCATTGCCAACACGACCGCGCAAGATTTCCAGCCGCTGATCATCGCTCCCTCCCCGACAGGATTATTGCCGGCAGCTTATGCACCCATGCCGATCGGCGCCAGCTATCCGACGGAGCTATCCCGCCAATCATCGATCCAGCCACACGGTCGCCAGGTCCTGGTTCAAATAATGGCTCGGGCTAATTTTCCAGCCCTTCACGTAAGCGCGGTACGGCACAATCCGGTACCACCATAGCAGAAGATCGCGTGCGCCTTGTCGTCGAGGACATCCTTTTCAAACCGGCGCATCAGGCTCCGCTGCCGGGCTGGATCGGTCTCGCCGAGCATTCGCTCGTACAGCTCGACCTCCTCCTGGTCGTCGTAAAAGCCGAAATTCTGCGGCTCTATCGTGTGCGGCAGGTAGCGCTGCACATCGACGAGCGGATTGACCACGGCCTGGCAATTGCCATAGACGGCGACATCGAAATTGCCGGCACGCATC
>DATARH010000034.1:0-3059 GCA_036264235.1 Allostellaceae bacterium | reverse complement strand
ACTTGGTTATTACCAAAATTATAACTGGATCAGATCGCACCAAATCGATCTAAGTACTTATAAAACCTTACGGCATCTGTCACGCGGCTGGTCCCGCCGCCGTATTGCGCCGGTATCCTAGCCACGACGGCCCCCTGCCTCACCGAGGCTTGATGGATGTCGGCGCTTGGTGCGAGGACATTTCGCGACGCCGAGTGGCATGTGGTGACGGTCGCTGTCGGGCCGTTGCTCGTTGAGGTCGAACGGCAGTTAAGGGGTGTGAGGAGAAGGCCCCGCTGCACAGGCTGAGCGACCGCTTCTCTATCGCGGCCAGTGTCAAGCTCGCCCTGATGACCTCATGCTGCTCCCCTTTTGGGCTTCGGCGAATAATGCCACACGGGGCTCTCGCTTCTCTTCGAGGTCGGCGCCAAGCCGCCTCATGATGGTATGAGAAGTAAGCGTCGTTCTTAGGCCACGGCCGAGAGCTGTTGCGTAGCTGGATAAGCCCCAGGCATCAGGTCATCGAGGTTGGTCTGCGGGTGGCCGTTGACGATCCGAGTGATGACGTCGGCCAGATAACCGTTCGGTTCGATGGCGAGCAGCTTGCAGGTTTCAATCAACGAGGCGATGACCGCCCAGTGCTCGGCGCCGCCGTCGGACCCGGCGAACAGAGCGTTCTTGCGGTTGAGTGTCAGCGGGCGGATGGCGCGCTCCACGACGTTGTTGTCGATCTCGATGCGGCCGTCGTTGAGGAACAGCGTAAGCCCGGCCCAGCGCGACAGCGCGTACCGGATTGCCTCGGCGAGCTTGGTCTTCTGGCTGATCAGCGACAGCTTCTCGCGCAGCCAGAGCTGTAGGGCTTCGACCAGCGGTCGGCTGCGTTCCTGGCGCACAGTCCGGCGCTCCTCGGCGGCGCGGCCGCGGATGTCGTCCTCAATGCGATACAGAGCGGCGATGCGCGTCAGCGCCTCGCTGGCGATCGGCGCCATGCCACCCTGTGCGAGCTCATAAAACGGCCGACGGACATGGGCCCAGCAGAAGGCAAGCTGCACCTCGCCCTTCTCGGCCAGCGCCTTGTAGCCGGCGTACCCGTCGACTTGCAGGATGCCGCCGAAGCCGGTGAGATGCGCGATCGGCCGCACCGCCTTGCGGTCTGGCGCGTAGACGTAGGCGACGATCGGCGGGTCGGTGCCGCCCCACGGTCGGTCGTCGCGCGCATAGGCGAATAGCTGGCCGGTTTTGGTCCGGCCCCGCCCGGGATCGAGCACCGGGGCAGTCGTCTCGTCGGCGAACAGCTTGGCGGATGCACGCAGCCTGTCGAGCAACCGCTCGTGTATCGGCCGCAGCAGAAAGGCGGCGCGGCCGACCCAATCGGCCAATGTCGAGCGATCCAGCTTGACACCCTGGCGGGCGTAAATCTGCGCCTGGCGATACAAAGGCAGATGGTCGGCGTACTTCGACACCAGCACCTGGGCGACGGTCGCCTCGGTCGGCAGCCCGCCCTCGATCAACCGCGCCGGTGCCGCCGTCTGCACCACCACATCCTCGCAAGCCCGGCAGGCGTATTTGGGCCGGCGCACGACCAGCACCCGGAACTGCGCCGGAACGATGTCGAGCCGCTCGGCGACATCCTCGCCGATCCGGTGCAGCGGGCCGCTACACCCGGGGCAGATCGTGCTGTCGATATCGACTACCGTCTCGATCCGCGGCAGATGGGCCGGTAGAGCGCCGCGGTTCGCACGGCGACGGGTGGCACGCAGCTGCCGCTCGGCCGACGCCTTCTTCTCGGTCGCGACCTCTTCGGCGGCCTCGACCTGCTCGGCCTCCTCCAGCCCGAGCTGCAGTTGCTCCTCGGGTAGGCTCTCGGCCCGGCGCCCGAAGCGATACCGCTGCAATTCCTTGATGATCTCGCGCAGCCGTTCGCTTTCCGCCCGCTCGGCCAGCAGCATCGCCTTGAGCAGGTCGGGGTCATCGGGGAGGGTTGCGGCGATGCTCCTCACACCGCGAGTGAATCATGCCGGCGATCAGTTCGCGACGGTTTTTGCCGCCGGTCGGGGCCGACTTTCGTGCTCAGCTCGCCGCGGTCGGTACCGCTGTCCGCCGCGCCTCGTGGACGCGCCGCCAATCCAGTCCTTCAAGCAGCGCCTGCAGCTGCGCTGCGCTCAGCCGCATGACGCCATCGCGTACCGCTGGCCAGTGGAAATGGCCGTTTTCCAAACGCTTGGCAACGAGCACGACGCCGCTGCCGTCCCAGAAAATCAGCTTCACTCGGTCGGCTCGCCTCGCGCGGAACACGTATACGACACCGGAGAATGGGTCGGTGCGCATGCTTTCGCGCACCACCGCTGCCAGCCCCTCGGCGCCCTTGCGGAAGTCGACTGGCTTCGTCGCCACCAGAACCCGAATATTACCAGATGGGCCGATCACGAGGTCGCCTTCAGCGCCCGAATCACCGCCTCGATGGTTCGCGGCTTCGCGTCCGCTCCGACCCGTACTTCGACCCCTGCGATCTCGAGTTCGATGCCCTCGGCCTTGGATCGCCGACGTGCCCGGCGCGGCGCCCTGGCCGGCCGCGGGGCTTCCGGTCCACTCGTCTCAACCACGGCCGGCACGAACATCGGCGGCGGCAGCAAAGCGGATCGCCTGGCCAAACGCCGCCACGCGAACAACTGCTGTGGTGTCAGACCGTGACGCCGAGCGACGGCACACACCGTCTCGCCCGCGCCATAACTCTCCGCAATGATCGCGACCTTCTCCGCCGCCGACCAGCTCCGCCGCCGACCCGCGCCGGTGAACACCTCGATGCGCCGGACCGGCTCCGGCATATGTTTATGCTCTGAAATCGACATGTGTCGAAGCCCTCGCGTCGGCCTCGAACATCACCCTTCCGCGGCCAGACCGAAAGGTGCCGCCCAGACACCGCTTACGCACCGTCGGCGGTTTCGTCGACTCCAGCTGGGCCTTTACGACATCCGGATTGCCGGTCTTCATGCGCGCACTGCTGATCAGCGTATTCTCAGTCTTCGCGTCGACGATCTTCAGTTTCAAATCGTCTGAAAGCGCTTCGTAGGCCGCACGCG
>DATARH010000311.1:0-10469 GCA_036264235.1 Allostellaceae bacterium | reverse complement strand
ATGGCCGAAGCCGGTCTGTACTCGGATGCCAAAAAGGGCAAGTACCGCTGCCGCGATCCACACCTTCGCCTCAAGGACATGGAGATGGACGGGGTCGACGCCGAGGTCATCTACGGCATCCTCGGGACCGCGTCGAAGCTCAACGATGTGGAAGCCTCGAACGAAGTGCTGCGCATCTACAATGACTGGCTGAAGGAATTCTGCAGTCATTATCCGGACCGCCATATCGGTCTGGCCTGCCTGCCCTACGGCAGTGTCGACGAAGCCGTAAAGGAGGTCCACCGCGTCTCGAAGATGGGGCTGCGCGGCCTCGAACTGTCGTGCTCCTGGGACATGGAACCGATGTGGCACCCGGTTTGGGAGCCGCTGTGGCAGGCGGTCGCCGAAGTCGACCTGCCGTTGCATTTCCACACCTTCCCGACGACGGCGCCGCGCTCGCGCACCGAAGTTCGCCAGGTGCAGCGCGCCGCAATGTTCACCGGCGTCTCGGCGTTCCAGATGGGCCTCATCCATATCATGGCCGGAATGATGGGCGCCGGGGTGTTCGAACGGCACCCGAACCTGCGCATCGGTTTCGGCGAGAGCGGCGTCGGCTGGATCCCCTATGCGCTGCACCGCATGGATTTCGAGTTCGAGGACCGCTTCCGCGACCTAATGAAGCTGAAGCCGAGCGAATACTGGCGCCGCCAGTGCCGCGCGACCTTCCAGTTCGACCCGATTGGAGCCAAGCTGATCGAGGATGTCGGGGCCGAGACCATCATGTGGGGCTCGGATTACCCGCACACGGATGGTGTCTGGCCGGAATCGCAGAAATATATCGACGAGCAGTTCGCCGGCCTGCCGGCGGAAATCGTGCACAAAATCACCTGCGAGAATGCCGCGAAGTTCTACCGCCTGGTGAACTAGCGAAGACTCGATTGGCGCTGCTCGGCCCAACCCCGCATAGAGGGGCGGCCGAGCGTCGCGAAACCTGCCGTGCTGATCGCGGAATCGTGACGGGCGCGCGCCCGCCCGGTGGCCTAGCGTGCGGCCCGCGTTGGCCACGCCTGGGTGAAGTATGACCGCGATCCCTAAGGCCAATATCGTCGCAATCGCGACAGCCGTCCCACAGCATCGGCTCGAACAGACGACAGTTCTCGACCGCGTCACCCCAATGTTCGGCGCCGCGGCCGAGTTCGAGCGGTTGCGCCCGGTGTTTGGCAACAGCGGCATCGAGCAGCGCTATTCGCCGATGCCATTCGACTGGTTTGACCAGCCGCAAAGCTGGCCGGAGCGCAACCGGCAATACCTCGCCGCGGCCGTCGATCTGCTCGAACTGGTCGCCGGGCGCGCCCTCGATTTCGCCGATCTCCGGGCGGAGGATATTGGCGCCGTTGTCACCGTCTCGACCACCGGCGTCGCGACGCCGAGTCTCGACGCGCGGCTGCTCGACCGGATGCACCTGCCGCGCAACGTACAGCGGCTGCCGATCTTCGGTCTCGGCTGCGGCGGCGGCGCGATCGGGTTGGCCCGGGCGGCGACGCTTGCCGCGGCGATGCCGGACAAGGCGGTGCTGTTCCTGGTCGTCGAATTGTGCAGCCTGTGGTTCCGCCGGCACGATCTGGCGAAGAGCAGCATCGTCGCCAGCGCCTTGTTCGGTGACGGCGCCGCCGCGGTGCTGCTGCGCTGCGGCGGCACGGGACCGGCGATCGCCGCTGCCGGCGAGCACACCTGGCCGGACAGTCTCGACGTGATGGGATGGGATGTTGCCGAGGACGGGCTAAAACCGATCTTCTCGCGCGACATCCCGCGCTTGGTCACGGCCGAACTTGGCGATGCCGCGCGCGCCTTCCTCGCGTCCCACGGGCTGCGGCTCGGCGACATCGACCGCTTCATCTGCCATCCCGGCGGGCCAAAGGTCGTGACCGCCTGCGAGAGCGCCTTCGGGCTCGAGCGCGGCACGCTGGCCGAAGAACGCGCGGTGTTGCGCGATTTTGGCAATATGTCGGCGGTGAGCGTGCTGTTCGTGTTGGAACGCGTCCTCGCCAAGGCGCGGCAGAGCGGCGAGGCATGGCAGCGCGCCCTGGTGACGGCGCTGGGGCCCGGCTTCACCGCGGGGTTCGTGTTGCTGGAAAACCGATGAGCGTGCTGCACATTGTGCTCGCGCTGGTGACGCTGCAGCGTGTCAGCGAGTTGGCGCTCGCCCGGACCAACACGCGGCGGCTGCTGGCGCTCGGCGGCTTCGAGATCGACCGCGCCGGCTACCCGCTGTTCGTCGCATTGCATGCTGGCTGGCTGCTCAGCCTTGCACTGCTTGTTCCACCGGCGAGACCGCCATCCTGGCCGCTGCTCGGGTTCTTCGGTTTGCTGCAGCTTTGCCGGGTCTGGGTGGTCGCCAGCCTCGGCCGGCGCTGGACGACACGGCTGATCGTGCTGCCGGCGGCGCCGCCGGTGCGAGACGGCCCTTACCGCTTCGTCCGCCATCCGAATTACCTGATCGTAGCCGGTGAGATCGCGCTGCTGCCGCTCGCCTTCGGCGCGGTCGCGATCGCGCTCGTCTTTTCGATCGCCAATGCCGCACTGCTTGGCCGCCGCATCCGCCTCGAAGACCGCGCCTTGGCCTGACCCGAGGCCGCCGTCATCGAGCTATCACAATCGCGAGGGTCAGCCCCGATGCCTTCGCGCTGGCATAAAATCATATCGTAGCCTTATGATCAGCCTGGAGACTGATATCCCTAGCAATCCGGGGCGGCATGCTGGATCTCGAGCGCAGTTTCGGCTTTCTCGTCAATGATGTGGCGCGCCTCTTCGGCCGTCGCTTCGACCACAACGGCCAGCAGCGCCGGCTCGGACTGACCCGGGCGCAATGCCGCATCCTTGGGTACCTCGCGCGCAATGAGGGAATTAATCAGGCTGGCCTCGCCGATCTGCTCGAAATCCGGCCGATGACGCTGGTTCGCCAGATCGACCGAATGGAGGATGCCGGCTGGATCGAACGGCGCGCCGATCCCGGCGACCGCCGCGCCCGTCGCCTGTTCCTGACCGAGAAGGGCCGGCGGGTGCTGACTCGCATCTGGGATGTCGCCAGCGAAACCCGCGACGAGGCGTTGGCACGACTTTCGGCGAGCGAGGCCGACGAGCTGATCGAGCTGCTGCAGCGCATCCATGCGACCCTGTCGGAGCGGGTACCGACGTCGGCGACGATTACTGAGCCGGCCGAACCCGATCTCGAACCCGAACCCGTCCAGGTCAGGCCCCCGCCGCGGCGCGAGCCTGCGCGCGAGCCGGCCGACGCCGTTCCTGTCGTCGAGGTCACGCGGTGACCAGCACAACCGAGGACGAAGCCTCGCTCAGGGGGCCGCGTCGGGTCGCGGTCGAGGACGACCGGCCGATTCGGACCCGCCCGTCGCGCTCGTTGCGCCAGCGGGTGCGCATGCCGCTGATGCTGGCCGGGCCGCTCGTCGTCGCGCTGGGCGCCTCCTATTGGTATCTGACAACCGGCCGATTTGTTTCGACCGATGATGCCTATCTTCAGGCGCCGCGGACGATGATCAGCACCGATGTCGCCGGCCGGGTCGTCGCGGTCGAGGTTCATGACAACCAGCGCGTCACCGCGGGCCAGGTGCTGTTCCGGCTCGACGACCGGCCGTTCCGCATCGCCGTCGAGGAAGCCCGCGCCCAGCTCGCCGCGGCGCGGCTGCAGGTCAACGCGCTGAAATCGACATACCAGCAGAAGGTGTCGGACGCCGCCGCCGCGCAGGAGACGCTGACGTACCAGCAGCGTGAATTCGAACGGCAGAAGCAATTGGCGAGCTCGGGGATCGCGACCCGACAGCAATTCGACCAGACGACGATGGCGCTCGATGTAGCGCGGCAGAAGCTCGCCTCGGCGCAGCACGACATCGGCAATGTCCTGGCGCAATTGGGCGGCGACCCGAACATCGAGGTCGACAAGCACCCGACCGTGCAGCGTGCCCAGGCGGCGCTCGAAAAGGCCGAGCTCGACCTGTCCTACGCCACCGTGAAGGCGCCCGAGAGCGGCATCGTCACCAAAGTCGATCAGCTGCAGCCGGGCAATTACGTCACCGCCTCCACCCCGGTGTTCTCGCTGATCTCGAACCGGATCTGGGTCGAGGCCAATTTCAAGGAAACCGAGCTGACGAACATGCGGCCCGGCCAGGACGCGACGGTCGAGATCGACACCTATCCCGACCATGAGCTGCACGCCAAGGTGGCGAGCCTCAGCCCCGGCACCGGCCTGACGTTCTCGCTGCTGCCGCCGGAGAATGCGACCGGCAATTGGGTCAAGGTGGTGCAGCGCCTGCCGGTGCGCCTCGCCCTCGATGACGTACCGCCGGATGCGCCGCTGGCGGCCGGCCTCAGCGTCAGCGTCGAAGTCGATACTCATTATCGCCGTCCCTGGCTCGTCTGGCTCCAGCACTCGTTCTCGCGGGTGTTCGGGACGGCCCAGGCCGGCGAGTCGGGGCGTTGAGAGGAGACGCCGCCGCCCCACGCAACCGCGTCGCCATCACGGCATCGATCATGCTGGCGACGTTCATGCAAGGGGTCGACACGACGATCGCCAATGTAGCGCTGCCGCACATGCAAGGCAGCCTGTCGGCGGCGCAAGATCAGGTCGCCTGGGTCGTTACCTCCTACATTGTCGCCGCCGCGATCATGACGCCGCTGACCGGCTGGCTCGCCGGCCGGTTCGGCATCAAATACGTGTTCCTGATCTCGGTCGCCGGCTTCACCCTGACCTCGGCGATGTGCGGCGCCGCGACGAGCCTCGTCCAGTTGGTGATCTACCGTCTGTTGCAGGGGGTCTGCGGCGCCGCGCTGGTGCCGCTGTCGCAAGCGGTATTGTTCCAGATCAACCCGCCCGAACGGCACGCGAAGGCAATGGCGGTGTGGGGCATGGGGGTGATACTCGGGCCGATTATCGGCCCGGCGCTCGGCGGCTGGCTGACCGACAATTACAATTGGCGCTGGGTGTTCTACATCAACGTGCCGTTCGGCATCCTTGCCGCGGCCGGCATCGCGATCTTCATCCACGAGACCCGGCGCGCTCACCGCGAGGCCTTCGATTTTTTCGGTTTCGCCGCGCTGAGCCTCGGGATCGGCGCGTTGCAGATGATGCTCGACCGCGGCGAGCTGAAGGACTGGTTCGGCTCGACCGAGATCTGGGTCGAGGCCGTGATGGCCGCCCTCGCGCTGTATCTGTTCGTCGTCCACACCGTCACCGCCTCCGACCGCTCGTTCCTCAACCGCGACCTGATGCGCGACGCCAACTGCATGGCCGGCACGCTGATCATGTTCCTGATCGGCATCCCGCTCTACGGCACCATGACGCTGCTGCCGACGATGCTGCAGGACGTGATGAATTATCCGGTGGTGACGACCGGCCTCGTCACCGCGCCGCGCGGCATCGGCACGATGGCGGCGATGTTTGTCGTCGCCAGGCTGATCGGTAAGATCGATACCAGGCTGATCATCCTGACCGGCATGGGGCTGACCGTCGTCGCGATGTGGCAGATGACCGGTTTCTCGCTGCAGATGGGGACGGGGCCGGTGATCTGGACCGGCCTGCTGCAGGGGTTTGGCCTCGGTTTTGTGTTCACGCCGCTCAGCACTGTCACCTTCTCGACTCTGCCGCGCAATATCCTGACCCAGGGCACCGCAATCTTCAGCCTGATGCGCAATATCGGCGGCAGCGTCGGCATTTCGATCGTCGAGGCGCTTCTGGTCGAGAACACCCAGACCGTGCATTCGCGCCTTGTCGAGCACCTGCGGCCCGACAACCCGCTGGCGCAGGCGCCCTATCTGGCCGCGCCCTACAGCCTCACCGCGCCGGCCGGAATCGCCGCCCTTAACGCCGAGGTGACGCGGCAATCGGCGATGGTCGCCTATATCGACGACTTCAAGCTGATGATGCTGATCGTGCTGCTGTCAGTGCCCTTGCTGCTGCTACTGCGCAAGCCGGGCGCGGTACGGCGGGACACCGGCGCGAGAGACCCCGAACCCAGCCCCGCCGCCGCCGAATAAAGCCCACGTACGGTTGAACAAGGCCGATGTCCGCCGCCTGAAAATTCAGGTGAATTTCAGGCGGGTGTCGCGTCCGGGTTGAACAGCGCCCCACCGGGTTGAAACAACGGCGAGCGGTAGATCGGGTCGGCATCGCCCGCTGCCGCGCGCGCGGCGGCGCGCTCCTCGACGCCCTCCTCCAGCCAGGCCATGTGATCGTCGAGGTATTCGCTGAGCTTTGCCCAGAGCGGCGCCATCGCAGTCGCGTGCGGATGCGGCTGATGCTCGGGCGGCATCGGCCGGACGGCCACGAAGGCACGATCGGCCAGCACGGTTGCCAGGCTGTCGGGCACCATCGCCAGATCGGCGAGCGCCTGCTCATCGATACGCAGGATCGGCGCGCCGAGATCGCGGACCCAGTCGTCGACCTCGCCGGCCTCGTCGCGAATCTCGCGGACGCCGTCGGCGAGCGCGACGCAGGCCCGCAGCTGCATGCGGTTGTAGATCGCCGGCGCCTCGGAGACGGCGCGCCGCGCTTCGATGCGCTCCCTAACCTCGAGCGCGCGCATTTGCGATGCGAGAGCCTCGGACAGGGTTGCGGCCTGCTCCGGCGTGATCAGGCCTTGCGCGACCGCGCCGCTAACCGCCGTCAGCGCGCCGGCCAGCCCGGCAATGTCGCCGGCCGCCGGCATGTCGAACTCGACCGGCTGGCGGCGCGATAATGCGGTCAACGCAGTGCCGCAACAGCATGCGATCACCGGCCAGGGCCAGATCGATCTCAGTGCGCAGCAACGCCTCGGCCTGGCCGCCGAGCATTCCTGCGGCGATGCGGGTCGCACGGTTCAGGCAGCCGACCGGCTTCCCCGCCGGGTTGCCGGAAACACCTTTGACAAAGCGGCCGCGTCGATTGCGTCGAGGCCGCGGGGGGATTTTGGAGTCATCCATTTTCGGGGAGCATCCATCCTGTCGCGATTCCGGTCCCTTGGACATATAGAGAACATTAAGATTAACGCAATATGCTGTCCGCACAACCGTGCTATGCGATTGACGAACGGTTGCGGCGCGCGGCCGGGCGCGCGGGCGCTGCGCCAAGGCACCGCAACAAGCAGGTGGAGGCGCCTGCCGATCAAAGTATGATCATGGCCGGCGGACACCCTGAGCTGATCCACGAGCCGGACCGATGCCCGACGACGCGGTAGCCGACCCCCGGCAGGTCATCGCCGATCTTCAACGCGAGCTGGCCCTGTGCCGGGCCGAGCGGGACGAAGCGCTGGCGCGACAGATCGCGACGTCCGAAATTTTGCATGCGATCGCCGCGATCCCGAGCGATGCCGAGGGGACGCTGCACCAGATTGCCGAAACGACCGCGCGGCTGTTCGCGGCAGTCGGCGTCTCGTTCGACATAGCGCAGGGCGACGAGTACATCCTGACGATCGGGATTGGGCGCGGCGCCGAAGAAGTGAGCACGACGCTGCACGGCCCTTCCGTGAAGCGTCATCCGGTCCGGGAGCGGACGCTGCCCGGAACCGTCATTCGCGAGAACCGGCAGATACACCTTCCGGATCTCGACAACCTCGCGCCCGAATTCGCCGACTGGCCGGGTCCGCCGATCCTGCGGACTGCCGGCACCCGGACCGTGGTCGGAACCCCATTGCGGCGCCAGGGTGACGCGATCGGGGTCATGATCGTGTATCGGGAAGAACTGCGGCCGTTTACGCCCAACGAGCTCGACCTGCTGCAGAGCTTCACCGACCAGGCAGTGATCGCGATCGAAAACGCGCGTCTCATCACCGAGACGCACGAAGCCTTGGAGCGACAGACTGCGACAGCAGAGATTTTGCAGGTCATCAACAGTTCACCGACCGACCTTCAACCCGTTTTCCAAGCGATTACAGACAGCGCTGCGCTACTGTGCAACGCCTTGAACTCCAGCGTGTACCGGTTCGATGGGGAACTGATCCATTTCCTGGCTCAAAGTAAATTCTCGTCGCAGGCCATCGATGTTACCAAGCAGCTATTTCCAGCCTTCCCAAGCCGGGATAACGCGACGGTGCGGGCGGTAGCTGATTGTGCCGCTGTGCATATTCCCGATGTGCGAGAGGATCCAGAATATCGAAACCAGCAGTGGGCGGAGGCGATAGGGCTCCGGAGTGTGCTTTCGGTGCCGATGCTGCGCGACGGCCGTCCCATCGGAGTGGTAACGGTCAACCGGGCCGAGCCTGGACCCTTCCCGTTAGCCCAAATTGAACTGCTCAAGACGTTTGCCGATCAAGCGGTCATCGCAATTGAGAACACGCGGCTGATCACCGAGACGCACGAAGCGCTCGAACAGCAGACCGCGACCGCCGAGGTGCTCGGCGTCATCAATTCGTCTCCGGGCAATCTCGCGCCGGTGTTCGATGCCATGCTCGAAAAGGCTCGGACCTTGTGTGAGGCCGCCTTCGCCATTTTGTTCATTCAGGAGGGCGACGACTTCCGTGTGTTCCCCTCGCGTGGCGTTCCCGTAGGGTTTGCCGAGTTTCTGACGCGCGAGCCGCTGCGGCTCGGCCTCGAAACGCATGTCGGACAGATCATTGAACACGGGCTTCCGTTTATCCACGTCCACGACGTGAGCAAGGGCAAGCCGTACCGTGACCGGGTACCGATTGCCGTAGCCGCCGTTGAGCACGCTGACGCTCGCACGCTGCTGACCGTACCGATGTATCGCCATGGCGTGCTTCTCGGCATCTTCCAGCTGACCCGTCAAGAGGTTCTCCCGTTCACCGACAAGCAGATCGCCCTGCTGCAGAATTTCGCGGCGCAGGCGGTTATCGCGATAGAGAACGCGCGGCTGATCACCGAGACGCGCGAAGCCTTGGAGCAACAGACCGCGACCGCGGAGGTGCTCGGCGTCATCAACTCCTCGCCCGGCGATCTCGATCCCGTATTCGATGCGATGCTCGAAAAGGCAACAACCCTGTGCGGCGCCGCCTTCGGCAATCTCTACACCTTTGACGGCAACGCGTTTCACCCGGTCGCGGTGCATGGCGACAGCGAATTCGCCGAGTGGTTCCCGCGGCGGGGCGCCATCGTGCCACCGCCTGGCGCGCCGCTCGATTTAATACTGCACGGCGAAAATGTCGCCCACATCGTCGATGCGACGGATACGCAGGCTTATCGCACCCACGAGGGGCACCGTGAAGTCATCGACAGGGGCGGCATCCGTACCTGGATTGGGGTCGCGCTGCGCACAGATGACGGGCTGCTCGGCGCGATCGTGGTCTATCGCCGCGAAGTGCGGCCATTCTCGGGCAAGCAGATCGCGCTGTTGCAGAACTTCGCGGCGCAGGCGGTCATCGCGATGGAGAACGCCCGCCTCATTACCGAAACGCGCGAGGCCTTGGAACAGCAGACCGCGACCGCCGAGGTGCTGGGCGTCATCAACTCCTCGCCCGGCGATCTCACGCCCGTTTTCGATGCTATCCTCGACAGGGCACATGCCGTCTGCGGCGCAACCGTCGGAACCTTGTTCCTATTCGACGGCGAGGGGTTTCGTGCGGTGGCGACGCACGGTTATCCAGAGGATGTCTCCGAACAGTTACGCCGCGGCTTTCCGGTCGCCGACAACGCCACTCCGGTACCGTTGCTCAGCGGGGCGCGCCTGATCCACCGGCCGGACGTAATGCAAGTCGATGATCCGGTCGGACGGCTGATTGCCACGCGCGGTGGCGTGCGCACGAGCTTGTTGTTGCCGCTTCGCAAGGACGGCGCACTGCTCGGAATGATCTCGTGCAATCGAAAGGAGGTCCGGCCGTTCAGCGAGAAGGAAATCGCACTTCTCGAAACCTTCGCGGCGCAGGCGGTGATCGCGATGGAGAACGCGCGGCTGATCACCGAGACCCGCGAGGCGTTGGAGCAACAGACCGCGACCGCCGAGGTGCTCGGCGTCATCAACTCCTCGCCCGGCGACCTCGCGCCGGTGTTCGACGCGATCTTGGAGAAGGCGCACAGCCTCTGCGGTATCAGCTATGGGAGCCTGAACCTCTACGACGGCGACATATTCCGCGCGGCCGCGGTTCGCGGCCTTTCGCCCGAATGGGCCGAGCGGCTGCGGCACGGGTTTCGTGGTGCCGAGAATCCCGTCACCAGTCCCTTGCTCGATGGGGTTCGCTTTGTCCATATCGCCGACTTGGCGGAAATCGATCATCCGATGCCGCGGGCGGCTGTTGAGATTGCCGGCTTCCATACCGCATTGTTCGTGCCCCTGCGAAGGGACAGCACGCTGCTCGGCATGATCGTCTCGGCACGCCCGGAAGTGCGGCCATTCTCTGACAAGGAAATCGGGCTGCTGGAGAATTTCGCCGCGCAGGCGGTCATCGCGATCGAAAACGCGCGCCTGCTCGGCGAATTGCGGGCACGGACCGCCGATCTGCAGGAGTCTCTCGAATACCAGACCGCGACCAGCGATGTGCTGAAAGTGATCAGCC
>DATARH010000262.1:0-5945 GCA_036264235.1 Allostellaceae bacterium | reverse complement strand
CGACCTCTCCTACGGCTCCTTTGTGCGCAGCCAGCCACCGCTCGACGGCATCGTCACAGCGCGCGGCGACACGATGTGCCTCGACGGCATGAAGCACGGCGGAAATTACATCGTAGAGATTCTCGCCGGCCTGCCGGCGGCAACTGGCGAACGGCTGCGGGAGATCTTCACGACGCGGGTTGTCGTTCCCGACCGCAAGCCGCAGCTGCGCTTTTCCGGCGCCGGCTACGTGCTGCCCAAGCAGGGCACGTCGGGGCTGCCGCTCACCACCGTGAACCTCGACAAGGTCAAACTGCGTCTGTTGCGGGTCAACGAGCGCAACCTCGTCCCGAGCATCGACGCCGAGCGGCTGACGATGAGTTTTTCGTCTTACGAGGTCGACGAAATCGTCAACCGCACCGGCAGCCTCGTCTGGGATGGCGAGATGGCGATCGCCGGCGAGCGCAACCGCCCGGTCACGACCGCCATTCCGCTGAAGGACATGCTCCACGAAAAGGGGCCCGGCATCTATCTCGCCGTCGCCGAACGCACCGACCTGATGCAGGACCAGTACGCCGAACCGGCAACGAACTGGGTGCTCGTCTCCAATCTCGGTATGGCGGCCTATAAGGGCGAGGATGGCCTCGCGGTCGATGTCCGCTCGCTCGCCGACGGCAAACCGATGTCCGGCGTCGTGGTTCGGCTTTACGCCCGCAACAACGGCGAACTCGCCGCGGTCAACACCGATGCCGGAGGCATCGCGCGCATCGCGGGGGGTTTGCTGCGCGGCGGCGGCGGCGATGAGCCCTTTGTCGTGACGGCGCACGGTCCGGACAACGATTTCAATTTTCTCGAAATCGGCCGACCTGCTTTCGATCTGAGCGACCGCGGCGTCAGCGGCCGTCCGCAACCGGGGCCGGTCGATGCCTTTCTCTATACCGATCGCGGGATTTACCGGCCCGGCGAGACGGTCGAGCTGATCGCGCTGGTGCGCGACGACAAGGCCAATGCGATGCCGAGCCTGCCGGTCGGATTGCGGCTGTTGCGGCCAGACGGTGCCGAGATCGAAAAGCGCCAGCCGACCGGGGACCGACTGGGTGCCTATCGAGAGAGCTTCGCGCTGCCGCGCGATGCGCGATTTGGTGCGTGGCGGGTCGAATTGCGGCTCGACCCGAAAGCGCCGCCGATCGGCACCGCGGAATTCCGCGTCGAGGATTTCGTGCCGCCGCAGCTCAAGGTCGGATTGGCCGCCGCCGATGCCCCCATCCGCCCCGGCGAGGCGTTCCCGATCGATATCGACGCCCGCTATTATTACGGCGCGCCCGGATCCGGCTTGGCGATCGAGGCCGAGGCGGTAATCTCGCTCGACGAGAAGCCCTTCCCGACCCACCCCGGCTTCCAGTTCGGGCTTGTCGGCGAGGAATTCACCGGCGACCGCCGCGATGTCGACGCCCCGGCCACCGACGAGAACGGCAAGGCGCGACTGTCGGTTTTGTTGAACAATCTGCCGGACCTGACCCGGCCGCTCGCCGCGACGATCCGGGTCGGCGTATTCGAGCCCAGCGGGCGCGCGGTCTACGAAACTGTGAGTCGGCCGATCCGGCAAAGACCGGTGGCGATCGGGCTGCGCTCGCCCGTCGGCGACGAGGCAGTTCCGGAAGGCGCCGAGGCCAAGCTCGAGGTGATCACGGTAGATCCGCAGGGCTCGTTGATAGGGATTAACGGTCTACACTTCGAGCTGTTGCGCGAGACGTGGGAGTACCGCTGGTATTCGGTCAACGGTGTGTGGCGCCACAAATCGCATGTCCGCAGCCAGCCGATAGCCGCCGGCACGATCGACGTCCCCGCCGATGGACCGGCGAACCTCGCGCGGCAATTGCCCGCGGGGCGCTATCGCTGGGAGGTGACCGATCCGGCGAGCGGCGCGCAATCGGGCCTAAGGTTTCGTGTCGGCTGGTGGGTCGAGGCCGAGCAGCCCGATGTCCCGGATAAGCTCGAGGCGGCTCTGGACAAGGCGAGCTATCAGCCGGGAGACACCGCGAAGCTGTTCATCAAGGCACCGTTCGCCGGTGAGGCCGAGCTGGCGATCGCCTCAGACCGGATCCTGTCGCTGCGCGCGGTGAGCCTGCCGGCCGAAGGCGCCACCCTCGACATCCCGGTCGACGCGTCATGGGCCAACGGGGTTTACGCGCTAGTCAGCGCCTATCGTCCAGCAGATGCAGCCGGGCCGCAACAGCGCGGGCCGGGGCGGGCCGTCGGGATTGTCTGGCTCGGCATCGATACGAGCGCCCGCACGCTCGCGCCGACGCTCGCCGCGCCCGATGTCGTGCGGCCGCGCAGCCCGGTGGAGGTTCCGATCAAGGTGGCCGGGCTGGCCACCGGCGAGGAGGCCTACGTCACCCTCGCCGCCGTCGACGAGGCGGTGTTGAAACTGACCGAATTCGACAGTCCGGCGCCCGAGAAATACTATTTCGGCAAGCATCGGCTCGGCGTCGAATTGCGCGACCTTTATGGCCGGCTGATCGATGCCCGGGCAGATGCCGTCGGCGTCTTGCGCAGCGGCGGCGACAGCTTTGCAAAACGCTCAGTCGCCGGTCTGCCGGACAAGAGCAGCAAGGTCGTCGCCCTGTTCTCCGGCATCGTCCGGTTGGATGGTGACGGAGCGGCCCGCATCCCATTCGATATCCCCGATTTTCAGGGCCAATTGCGTCTGATGGCGGTCGCCTTTTCGGCGCACAAGGTCGGCTCCGCGACAGGCTCGATGACGGTGCGCGACCCGGTCGTGACGACTGTGTCATTACCGCGCTTTCTCGCTCCCAGCGATGCCGCGCGGATCGGGGTTACGATCAACAACCTCGAAGGCGCCGCCGGAGACTATCACCTGATTTTTTCCGCCAGCGGCGCCGCCCAGTTCAAGGCCGCGGCGAACCGCACCGTGAAGCTCGCCCCCGGCGGGAACTTCAATGACGGCTTTATTCTGTCCGCGACAACGCCCGGCAATGCAGCGCTGAAGCTTGAGCTTTCCGGGCCCGGCGATCTGAAAATCGCGCGCGATTTTACGATCGGCGTGCGGCCGGCCCAGACTTATCAGCTGCGCCGCTTTGTCGGCCGGCTGCAGGCCGGCGAAAGCGTCATCCTCGACGACGGCGCTGCCGACGAGTTTCTGCCGGGCACGGCGGAGGCGTTGCTCAGCGTCAGTCCACGGCCCGATTGGAACGTCCCGGGCCTGTTGCGCACGCTCGAGCGATACGCCTATGGCTGCATCGAGCAGACAACCAGCCGGGCCTTACCCTTGCTCTACGTCGAGGACGTCGCGCGATTGTGGCGCACCGATCCGGGTCCGGCGACAGCAGAGACGCTCGATCGCGCAATCGGCCACATCGTCGAGTTGCAGCGCTCCGACGGCAGCTTTGGCGTGTGGAGCGACAGCGGCGACACCGTGCCGTGGCTCGACGCCTATGCCGCCGATTTTCTGATCCGCGCCAAGGAGCACGGCAAGAACGTGCCCGATTTCGCGATCAAGGCCGCGGTCTCCTGGCTGCACGATTATGTCCGCCAGGATCGCACCGAGATTAGCGACCTGCCGGCATTGGCCTATGCGCATTACGTACTGGCTCGTGCGAAATCCGACGATCTCGACGGGTTGCGGTACTTTTATGAGACGCAAATGGCGCGGTTGCCGACCCAGCTCGCCAAGGCGCAGACAGCGGCGGCGCTCGCGCAATACGGCGACACGGCGCGAGCCGCTGCGGCTTACGACGCAGCGCTCGTTCCGGGGCCGCCGCGCTCGGCGGTGCTCCGCTATATCGATTACGGCAGCGAATTGCGCGACAGCGCCGCCGTGCTGTCTTTCGCCGCGGCCAATCCCGGCAATCAGTCGCGCCTGACTGCCGTCGTCGACCGAATCGCCGAGCGCTTCAGCCGAGCCGCGCGGACCAGCACGCAGGAGCAGGCTTGGCTCTTGATGGCGGCCGAAGCGGCGGCCAAGGCCGGCGGCGGCACGATGACGGTGGCGACCGACAGTGGCGCGCCGCAATCGCGCAGCGAGCCCCTTTATGTGCGGCGCCAGCTCGGCTCGGGCGCGCCGCCGACCGCCATCACCAATAACGGCGACACGCCGGCCTGGCGCGCTGTGTCTATCACCGGGGTCCCAGCCGCCGATCTCCCGGCCGAGAGCAAGAGTTATGCCGTATCCCGCGAGGTCTTTCGGCCGGATGGCGCCGCGGCCGATCTGGGCAAGGTGCGGCAGACCGATCTCTTCGTCGTCGTGATCAAAGGAACCCGAAGCGATGCTTCGGAGCCGGCGCAGACCTTGGTTGTCGATCTGCTGCCTGCGGGGTTCGAGATCGAGACGGCGACCGTGACGAAGGGCCGCTCCACGACCGATTATTCCTGGCTCCCGAAACTGACCGATGCAACCTACACCGAGCAGCGCGACGACCGCTTCGTCGCGGCGCTGGACCTCAAAAGCGGCACCAGGGACTTCACGCTCGCCTATGTCGTCCGCGCCGTCACACCGGGTGAATTCAAATACCCTGCGCTCGTTGCCGAGGACATGTACGAGCCCGAAACCACGGGGCGGACCGCGATCGGCAAGCTGACCGTCGGTACCCGGTAGGAGTACCCAGATCGCTTCGAGGCTAGCAGCCGGTATTATTGCCCTCTCCGCCCGCTTGCGGGGGGAGAGGGAGGGGACCCGCCGCGTGAGCGGCGGGGAGGGTGAGGTGGGTCCTGCGGTCCGGGCTGGCTCCCCCCACCTCACCCCGACCCTCTCCGCCCCCAGGGGCGGAGAGGGAGGTAAGAAGCGATTCCGGATCTTGGCAGTGGCGGCCGTGTTGCTCGACGTCGGCGTCACTTCCGTCTACTTCACCCTGTCCCCGCCGCCGCTCGATCGCGGGCGCGATGCATCCATTCTGGTCCTCGCGGCGGACGCGTCGATCCTGCGCGGTTTTCTCAGCGCCGACGGCAAATGGCGGCTGCCGGTCGAGCCCGAGAAGGTCGACCCGCTCTATCGCCGTATGCTGGTCGCCGCCGAGGATGCGCGCTTTGCATCGCATCCCGGAATCGATCCACTCGCCGTGCTGCGCGCCTCTGCCCAGGTGGCGCTGAGCGGACACATTGTCTCCGGCGCCTCGACCTTGACGATGCAGGTGGCCCGGCTGCTCGAACGCCACCGACGCTCGCTCCCGGCAAAGCTCGGCCAGATGGCAAAGGCGCTGGCGCTCGAACGCACCCTATCAAAGGACCAGGTGCTCGGCCTTTATCTGACGTTGGCGCCGTTCGGCGGCAATCTCGAGGGGGTAAGGGCCGCGAGCCTCGCTTATTTCGGCAAGGAGCCGGCTCGCCTCTCCCCGGCCGAGTGCGCCCTGCTCGTCGCGATCCCGCGCTCGCCCGAGCGCCTGCGCCCCGACCGGCACCCGGCGGCCGCGCGCGCCGGCCGCGACCGCGTCCTCTCGCGCATGGCCGATGCGGGTGTCATCTCGCCTGCCGCCCTCGCCGAGGCGCGCGCGGAAGATGTCCCTCGGGTCCGGCTCGCGATGCCGTTCCAAGCACCGCATCTCGCACGGGCATTGCGCAACGAAGATCCGGCGGCGCCGGTCCATCGCACGACGATCGACTCATTGCTGCAGCAGCGGCTCGAAGGAATGCTGAAACGCGAGCTCTTGGCGCTCGATGCCGAGGCTTCGATCGCTGCGATGGTCGTCGACAATCGCGACCGGCGGGTGCTGGCCTATATCGGCAACGCCGACTTCACTGCGGTGGCGCGCCGCGGGACCATCGACATGGCCCGGGCGGTGCGATCGCCGGGCTCGGCGCTGAAGCCGTTCATCTATGCGATGGCGTTCGACCGGCTGATCATTCACCCCGAGACCGTGCTCGAAGACCGCCCCCGTCATTTCGGCGATTACGCGCCCTCTGATTTCGACGGCCGGTTCCAAGGCGATGTGAGCGCACGACAGGCACTG
>DATARH010000194.1:0-1771 GCA_036264235.1 Allostellaceae bacterium | reverse complement strand
ACGACCGATCAGCCGGCGAAAGGCGGCGTCGGAAAAGGCGTGGATTGTTGCCGAAACCGCGCCGAAGAACGATGGCAGGTCATGCGTCTTGAGTGTCAGCCGAGTAACGATTCCGAGGCTGCCGCCACCGCCGCCTTTAAGCCCCCAGTACAGGTCCGGATTGGTGCAGGCATTGGCGATGCGGACCTCGCCGTCGGCGGTGACGACCTCGGCTTCCAATAGCCCCGCCGCAGCAGTGCCGAAATTTTTCGAGAAGCTGCCAAAGCCTCCTGCCTGAACCAGTCCGGCGACGCCGACGGTGCCGCAGCCGCCGCCCTGCACGTACCGGCCTCCTTTGGTCGTTACTGCGTTGTATGTATGCATCCAGATCGCGCCCGGCCCGACCGTGACGGCGGGTTGGGGCGGTTGCCGCGCCGCGCACCCTTGCGGGGTGAAACCGTCGTGCAATGAGATGGCGTTCATGCGCCGGGTCCAGATCAGCAGAGAATCCGGCGCATTCGATCTGCCGAGATAGCTGTGGCCGCCGCCTTTGACGACCAGCCGCAAATTATTTTCGCGAGCGAAATCGACTGCAGCGACGATGTCGCCCGTCGTCTCGGCCGCCACCGCATAGACGCTCGGCTGAGATTCCCAGGCGTCGACCCACCCCGCGGTCTGCGTCAGCGCGACGTTGTCGCCGATGTAATAGGGATTCTTGAGTTCCTTGAAGAGATCGCCGCATGGCGCCCCATCCGGCGCTTCGCGACAGACGCTCAGCGGCGAATTGACCTTGATAAGCCGGCCGCCGGCAGCGTCGTTCAGCTTTGCCCAGCTGGCCTCGGTTGGCCATTCCCGGTCGGAAGGCCGCACTCGGCGAGAGGGCGCGCTTTCAGGTAAGGCGGCGCGCAAAGGTGCGGGCAGAACCGGCAAGAAGGCAAGAGCTGCGGTGCGCCTTAATAAACTTCTTCTGTTCATCCCGAGTATTTCAGTACGGCGCGTCAGGGGCGGCAGACGAGTGGAACCCCGAATACCTCCGCGAACGTGCCCCTCAGCGCGGTGTCGACCTCCCCCATGCTCGCGTCGATACCGAGCTCGGCGAGCGAGGTCACGCCGTGCTCGGCGATCCCGCACGGAACGATCCCGCGGTAATGCTTGAGGTCGGGGTCAACATTGAGCGCCAGACCATGGTAAGTGATCCACTGGCGCACGCGCACGCCGATGGCGGCGACCTTTTCCTCGTTTCCCGAGGGCCGCACCACCCATATGCCGACGCGGCCGACGCGCCGCTCGCCGCGAACCTGAAACCCTGCGAGGGTCTGAATGATCCATTCCTCGAGCTGGTGCACATAGCAGCGGACATCCTGCCCACGCCGGCGCAGATCCAGCATGACATAGGCGATCCGTTGGCCGGGCCCGTGATAGGTGTAGCGGCCGCCGCGGCCCGTGCGATGCACCGGCAGATGCCCCGGCTCGAGCAGTTCCTCATCGCGCGCGCTGGTCCCGGCGGTGTAGAGGGGCGGATGCTCGACCAGCCAGACGAGCTCGCCGGCCGCCCCGGCGCGGATCGCTGTGACACGCCGCTCCATCTCCTCGACCGCAGCGGCATATTCCACCGGCGTTTCGCTGACCCGCCACTCGATCCCGCCCGGCCGCATCACCATCTCAGGGTCCATGCGGCTTGATATAGTGGGCCGGATTTGCTAATCACGCCGGCCCTGCCGTGCGGTCGTGGCGGAATTGGTAGACGCGCAGCGTTGAGGTCGCTGTGGGGGAAACTCCGTGGAAGTTCGAG